>CAYOTW010000011.1:0-17020 GCA_964407005.1 Candidatus Woesearchaeota archaeon
TTTTCTTAGGAGTTGAAGTTCCAGAAATTTTAATTTCTGAATCAGCAGGCTCATAGTCTATCGAACAAAGTGAGATAGGCTTCTGATTTTAATACACAATGAGTTCAAATCACTTCAAACTCTATGCGGAACGCAGTGGACAATTTTAAAGGAAAGTTGAACATCCGCGTGAACGAGCTTGCGAGCTCTTGCAAAACCTAAAAAACCTTGGTTTTCTTAGGAGTTGAAGTCCCAGAAATTTTCAATTTCTGAGCCCGTCGGAGCCAGAATAATAAACCTATTAAATATCTAGAATCCTTGAAAATAGTTAATAAAAATTTCCAGATTAAACATCTGTTAAAAATCCTAAGACCACTCTAAAATAATAAAAACCAAAACATTTTTAAACCCATTTTTTGTAGTTTTCATATCTAAAAGTATAGTTGTTATTCTAAAAAATGCACACACTCCAACCCCAACACACAAAACTTACAGAAGAAGAGACAGAGAAGATTCTCCAAAAATATAATATAGCACTGTCTCAATTACCCAAAATTTCACAAAAAGACCCAATTTTAGAAAAACAATTCAAACCAGGAGAAGTAGTAAAAATCGAGAGAAAAATAAATAATAAAATTCAAGAATATTTCAGGGTAGTTATATAATGGAAAGAGAACATACACTTATTAAAGAATACCTAAAAAACCACTCTCTTGTAGAATCAAATATAATTTCTTTTAACAATTTTATTGACACCAGAATGCAAGAAATTGTCGATGAATTGTCCGCAAATATTTCTAACGAAGATTTTGAAATTAAGCTTGGAAAAATTACAGTAGGAAAGCCAAATATTGTAGAAGCAGATGGGTCATCAAAGCCAATAACTCCTGCAGAAGCAAGACTAAGAAATTTAACCTATTCCGCTCCAATAAGTATGGAGATAACAATAAAATATGCAGGCCAGGTAGAGACCGCAGAAGTAGAATTAGGAAGAATCCCAATTATAGTAAAAAGTAAGGCATGTAATTTATGGAATATGTCTGAAGAAGAATTAATTAAAAATTATATTGATCCAAAAGACCACGGAGGTTACTTCATAATTAATGGTAATGAGAGGGTGATTGTTATGGCAGAGGATTTAGCTTCAAATCAAACATTTATCGAAAAACAAAAAACAAAAAAGAATCTTTTGCTAAGGATCTTTTCACAAAGAGGAGCTTACAAAATACCGATTTCTTTAATAGAGAATAAAGAAGGTATTTTAGAAACATCTTTCTCAAGATTTAGAGACATTCCATCTGTTGTTTTATTAAAGGCATTAGGAATGACTTCCGACGCTGAAATATCTAAATTAATCGGAAAACAAAACGATACACTTATTGTAAATCTTTACGAGCATGTGGACATTGGAACAACTCAAGAAGCATTAATGTATATTGCAGAAAAAACATCTCTTCATGGCACACAAAAAGAAATGTTAGATAGGGTTAAACAAAGAATTGATTCATATTTTTTACCTCACATAGGGACAGACAAAAAAGACAGATTAGAAAAAGCAAAAACATTATGTAAATTTATTAAACAATATTTTGTAGCAAAGGAACATCCCGAAGACTCCCTAACAGATAAAGACCATTATGCAAATAAAAGAGTTAGACTTTCTGGAGATTTATTATCAGACTTATTTAGAGTAAATATGAACATTTTATTAAGAGAAATTCAACACTCCTTACAAAAAACAGTAAAAAGAAGGAAATTTTACTCAATTAAAACAATTGCAAAATCTACATTATTTTCTCATAGGATTGAATCATCTATTGCAACAGGTTCATGGATTGGTGAAAGATCTGGGGTTACTCAAAATATGGATAAGACAAACTATCTTGCAATTTTATCTCAATTACAGAGGGTTTCTTCAACATTGCCAGGAGAACAAGAAAATTTTGCAGCAAGAACATTACATCCAACCCACTATGGAAGATTTTGCCCTGTTGAAACACCTGAAGGTACTGAAATCGGTTTAAGAAAAAATCTAGCAATTCTATCAAGAATTTCTACACGAACAAAAATGGCAGACCAAGACATTAAAAAAGTGTTTAATGAGGTTGGGATGAAGGAAGAGGGAAAAATAGATATATTTTTCAATGGCCATTTTATTGGTGCAGTAGATAAGGCTGAAGAATTTGTAACTAAAATAAAACAAGAGAGAAGAGAACAAAAACTTCCTGTAGAATTAGGGATTAAATTCGACACATTTTTAGATACAATTTTTATATCTACAGAGGTAGGAAGAGTTTTAAGACCCGTAGTAATTGTGGATGATGGGGTTCCAAGATTAACAAAAGAACATATAGAATTAGTAAAGCAAGGAACACTTAAATGGGAAAACTTAATCGAAAAAGGACTTATAGAATATTTAGATGCTGCAGAGGAAGATGATTGTTTAATTGCATTATATGATAAAGAACTTACAAATGAACACACACACTTAGAAATTGATCCTATAGATTGTTTAGGCCTTGTGACCTCATTAGTTCCTTATGGAAATCACGACCAGTCTGCTAGATTAATGAGAGGTTCAAAAACTCAAAAACAGTCATTAGGAATATACGCAGCAAACTTTCCAGTAAGGGTTGATACAGATGTTTCAGTTTTACACTACCCTCAAAAACCAATTGTCAGAAGTTTTGTTTATGATACTCTTGATATCCATCCAGCAGGACAAAATATTGTAGTAGCAATTATGCCTTATGAAGGATATAATATGGAGGATGCAATTGTTTTGAACAAGGCTTCAGTAGACAGAGGGTTTGCTCGTTCAACATATTTCAGACCTTACACTTCCACAGAATTAAACTATGCAGGTGGATTAAAGGATGAGATCGTAATCCCAGAAAAAGATATTTCAGGATATAGGACAGAAGAAAGCTATAGAAATTTAGAAGACGATGGTATTGTTTATCCTGAAGCAAACTTAGATGAAAATGATGTAGTAATAGGAAAAGTAAGTCCTCCAAAATTCTTATCAGAAGCAAGAGAGATTTCTATGCAATCAAGAAAAGAAAATAGTTCAACATTAAGGCAAGAAGAACAAGGGGTTGTTGATGGAGTATTTGTTACACAAGATAGGGAAGGAAATAAGATTGTTCAGGTAAGGATGAGAGATTCTAGAATTCCAGAATTAGGAGATAAATTTTCCACACCTCATGGTCAGAAAGGTGTCGTAGGTTTTATTGCTCCTGAAACAGATATTCCTTTTTCAACAAGCGGGATAAAACCTGATTTAATTTTTAATCCTCACGGAATCCCATCCCGTATGACTGTCGGTTATTTATTAGAATTATTAGCTGGAAAAGTAGCTTCATTGTCTGGAAATATTGTAGATGCGTCTGCATTTTCTGGAGAAAACTTAGGATCATTAGAATCTCAACTTAAAAAATTGGGCTTTAGGTATAATGGAAAAGAAACACTTTACAACGGAGTTACAGGAAAAAGAATGCCTATGAAAATCTATATCGGAAATATGTACTACTTAAAGTTAAAATATATGGTTGCTGATAAAATGCATGCAAGAGCTTCTGGAAAGATTGCCTTATTAACAAGACAACCAATTGAAGGAAGAGCAAGAGGCGGAGCATTAAGATTAGGAGAAATGGAGCAAGAGGCTTTAGTAGGCCATGGCGCATCATTATTATTAAAAGAAAGATATGACTCTGATAAAGTTGTAATCCATATCTGTTCAAAATGTGGTGGCCTTGCAATCGACGACCAAATACATAATAAAAGATTATGCTCTTTATGTAAGTCAAAACAAGTAGAGCCAGTAGAAGTTTCATATGCTTTCAAATTACTTGTTGAAGAGCTACAAGGAATGCATTTATTAACTAAATTTAACCTAAAAAATAAATACGAATAATGGCAAATAAAGCAGTAAGAAAACAAATAGATGCACTAAAATTTTCATTACTCTCTCCTGAAGAGATTAAAAAATTAGCTGTTGCTAAAATTGTAACCCCTGAATTATATGATGTAGACGGGTATCCTGTAGATGGAGGTTTGATGGATTTAAGACTTGGTGCAATTGATCCAGGTGTAAGATGTAGAACTTGTGGGGGAAGATTAAAAGAATGTCTAGGTCATCCAGGAGTAATAGAACTAGCAAGGCCTGTTGTTCATATAAAGTATATCAAAGTTATTGAAAATATTTTAAGATGTACTTGTGAGGCTTGTGGGACTGTTTTGCTTGACGAGAAGTATATGGATAAACCTGTTAAAGAAAGAATCAAAAAATCCAAAGACGGTAAAAAATGTCCAAATTGTGGGATTGTCAATGAAAAGGTTAAATTTGAAAAACCATCAAGTTTCAGAATTGGAAGAAGAAGACTTTTCCCTTCAGAAATAAGAGAAAGATTAGAAAAAATCCCAAATGAACAGTTAAAGATTTTAGGGATAAATGGAAAGAATTTAAGGCCAGAGTGGGCAATCTTAACTGCCCTGTTAGTTCCTTCAGTTACAGTAAGACCCTCTATTACATTAGAAAGTGGGGAAAGAAGTGAGGACGATTTAACACATAAGCTTTCTGATATAATCAGGGCAAATCAAAGGCTTTGGGAAAACTTAAATGCCGGAGCTCCAGAAGTTATTATCGAGGACTTATGGGATTTATTGCAATACCATATTACGACCTTTTTCGACAATTCTATTTCAAAAATCCCTCCAGCAAGGCATAGATCTGGCCAACCCCTAAAAACAATCACAGAAAGGATTAAAGGTAAGGAAGGAAGAATCAGAAAAAATCTTGCAGGTAAAAGAGTTAATTTTTCAGCAAGAACTGTAATTTCTCCTGATCCAAACTTGAAGATTCGTGAAGTAGGAGTCCCATATGAGGTTGCAAAAATTCTTACTGTTGCAGAAAGAGTTACAACTACAAACATAAAAAGAATGAAAGAATTAATCTTATCAGACTCTTATCCAGGAGCAAATTATATTATAAGACCAGACGGAAAAAGAAAAAGAATAACAGAAGAACTTAAACAAGATCTTGCAGAAGAAATTGAACCAGGCTATCTTGTTGAAAGACATTTAGTAAATGGAGACGTAGTGCTGTTTAATAGACACCCTTCACTTCATAGAGCCTCTTTAATGGCTCATTTTGTAAAAGTTTTACCCTACCGAACATTTAGAATGCATCCTTCTGTATGTAACCCTTATAATGCTGATTTTGATGGGGACGAAATGAATATTCACGGCCCTCAGACAGAGGAAGCAAGGGCAGAAGCAGAGGTTTTATTAAATGTTGAAAATAATTTATTCTCTCCAAAAAATAATGATACCTTGTTGGGATGTGATATGGATCCAGTAACTGGTGCATACATGTTAGGAGAATCAGACCTAACACAGGAAGACGCTTCTCAACTACTATATCAATCTGGAATCAAAAACTTTAATCTTAAAAAACAAAATACTGGGAAAGAAGTATTTGCAAATGCTCTTCCAAAACAATTCCAAAAACAAGAATTTAAGGAACTAGATTCTTCATTATTTGGGGTAGAAGAGGGAGAAGTAACAAAGAAGATTGATAAAGAACTAGGAAGAAGACAGGCAATAGACACATTAAGGGATGTTTTTGCACTAGGTATTAACTTTTTGTCTAGAAGTGGATTTACAATTTCTGTTGACGACTTAGATGTTCCAGACCACATTAAAAAACTTACTTCAAGTATTATTGAAAATGCAGAAAAACAAACTCAAAAGATTATAGATGCATTTTATGATAACTCATTAGAACCTCTCCCAGGTAAAACTCTAGAAGAAACAAGGGAGATTAAGATATTACAGGTATTAAATGGGGTAAGAACTGAAATTGGTAAGGCTGTTAAAAAAGAATTTCCAAAAGAAAATCCTGTAAATAAAATGATTACATCAGGTGCTGGAGGTAATATGTTAAATATCACCCAGATTGCCTGTTCAGTAGGTCAGCAGGCATTAAATGGCCAAAGGATTAATTTTGGATATACTGGAAGAACACTTTCTGTTTTCAAGAAACAAGACTATACTCCAAAAGCAAGAGGCTTTATTTACAATTCATTCTTAAAGGGATTAAGACCTGAAGAATTCTTTTTTGGAGCTATGACTGGAAGAGATGGACTTATGGATACTGCCCTAAGAACTCCTAAGTCAGGTTACTTATATAGAAGACTTGCAAACGCATTACAGGATTTGATTGTTGCATATGATACTACAATCAGGGATGCTTCTGGCAGGATAGTTCAATTTAAATATGGCGAAGACGGATTTGACGTTTCGGGAATTCATAAAGACCAGGCTATCTCTGCAGGTGAGGCTGTAGGTGTGGTAACAGCACAATCTTTTGGAGAGCCTTCAACACAGATGGCATTGAATGTATTCCACTCTGCAGGTGTTGCAGAAATGCAGGTTACACAAGGTCTTCCAAGACTAATTGAAATCCTGGATGCAAGAAAGAAACCATCAACTCCTGCAATGGAAATTTATTTAGATAAAGAAAACAATAACGAAAAAGATTCCAAGATTATCGCAGAAAAAATCAAAGAAGTAAAATTAAAAGACATTTCTTCTGAAATTGGAATAGACTTTACTGATAAAAAAATAGAAGTTATTATCGATAACTCTGCTCTAAGAAACGCACACATCACCGCAGACACTGTTGTTAAAATCTTAAAAGATAAAGGATACAAAGCAAATAGAAACTCTGATGCAATCTTAATTGACTCAGGAGATAAAGAATTTAAGGAGATTTATAAAATCAAAGAAAAAATCAAAGAATTACAACTTACTGGAATAAAAGGAATAAACCATGTCCTAGTTGTTAAAAGAGATAATGATTTTGTAATTTTAACAGCAGGTTCAAACCTGAAGGAATTAATTAAGTTTAATGGGGTGGATGTTGAAAAAGTATTTACTAATGATTTGCATGAGATTGCAGCAGTCTTAGGAATAGAGGCAGCAAGACAGGCTATTATTGACGAGATAAACAAGGTTATTAATTCACAGGGTCTTGATATAGATCAAAAACATTTAATGTTAGTTGCAGATACAATGACCAGTACAGGAGTTGTAAAAGGAATTACGAGGATGGGAATTATCTCTGAAAAATCCTCTGTTTTAGCAAGAGCATCCTTTGAAACCCCAATAAAACACTTTGTTCAAGCATCTAAAACAGGTAAGAGGGACAAACTTACTAGTGTTATTGAGAATATTATTCTTAATCAGGCAGTGCCAGTTGGAACAGGCCTACCAGGACTTCTTGTTAAAGTAACTGGACCATTGGCAGAAAAAACTAAAAAGCAGAAGGTTTAAATAAACCTACTCGACATAATTAAAGTTTTAAGATGAAAATAAATACAATTAAACAAATTAATGGAACCAACAATGGGCTTAGCTTTAAAAAACTAAACGCCCTTAAGATACTAAGATGACAAACACAATAGACATGCAAGTAATGAGATATATTAATCTTTTTGACAGAGTTACAAGGGTGCCAACAAAACATTGTTTTGTTTATAATAATACTCTAATTTTCGTAGTGCCAAAAAAACTTGTTTCAAGGGCAGTCGGGCCAGACGGAAAAAATGTTAAAAAGATTTCAGAAACATTTAGAAAAAAAGTAAAAGTAATCGCAATGCCTGAAAAACAAGAACAAATTAGTAAGTTTGTTTCAGAATTGGTCGACCCTGTATCTTTTAATAAATTAGATCTTAATAAAGAAGTAGCGACACTTTCTGCAGGAAGACAGAACAAGGCCGCATTAATCGGAAGAAACAGGGCAAGAGAAAAAGAATTAGAATCAATATTAAAAAACCTTTTTGATATTAAAAAGTTTAAAATCGTTTAACACTAAACTTTAAAAACCTTTTTTAATCTATAAATAACATGGGATTAATGAACGCAAGAAGACTAAAGAATAAGAGAAAGAAATACAGACTTAGTAAGCTCTCTGAAAAGAAAAATAAGACAGGAATAAAATTAAAGTTTGATCCATTTAAAGGGTCTTCTCAGGCAAAAGGAATTGTTGTTAAAAAAATGCAGATTGAAGCTAAACAGCCAAACTCTGCCTTGAGAAAATGTTGCAGGGTGCAGCTTATTAAAAATGGAAAAGAAGTAACTTCTTTTATACCTGGAAATGAAGCGCAAAAATTTGTAGATGAACACGACGAAGTTTTGATTGAAAGAATCGGGGGCAAACAAGGAAGGACAAAAGGAGATTTATCAGGAGTAAGATTTCAAGTAATTAAAGTGAACGATCAACCCTTGCATAGGTTATGGCAAGGTAAGATTGAAAAAGGTAGAAGATGATGCAAATGAAAGTGTTTGGAAAATATTCATTGGAAGATGTAAAGGTTACAGATCCAGGTTTAAAGAAAGTTGTAAATCTAAGCCAGAAACTTTTAATCAAATCTCATGGAAGAATAAAACAAGATGCAGCAAAATCAAAAGTTAATGTTATAGAAAGGATTATAAATCTTTTACAGGTTCCAGGTTCTCGGGGTAAAAAACATAGAATCATCACATCCTGGTCTACTGGAAAATATGATAAAAATGCAAAAATTATTATGAGTGCATTAGATATTATTGAAAAAAAGACAAAAGAAAATCCTGTAAAGGTTTTAGTAAAAGCTATTGAAACAGCTGCCCCGAGGGAAGAAGTTACATCTATTGAATACGGTGGAGCTAGATATCCTCAGTCTGTGGATACATCTCCAAGAAGAAGGCTCGCATTAGTTCTAAGATTTTTTGTTCATGGAGCCTATGATAAGGCATTTAATAAAAAACCAACTATTACAGAAGCTTTAGCAAAAGAAATTATGTTAGCTGCAGAAGGTTCTTCTGAAAGTTTTGCAATGCAAAAAAAGAACGATCTTGAAAAACAAGCTAATGCTGCTAGATAGATAATATCTCCTCGCAACAATTCTTATAAATCTCTTTTCTGTCTTAAAATTATGGATTATGAAATACTCTGGGCAAGATATAATCACAATACATTAGAAATAGTTTTTGACGAAGAAAATACTAAACCAGTTACACAATTTGAATATTGTGGACTCCTTTCAAGACTAAAATTTAACCCCCGAACAAACGATTTTGACATCATTAGGCCAAAAAAGGAAGTAGAAGAAACAGCAAGAGAACGAGGCGCGAATGTAGTAGCCAGACCAAAAAAAGGAACAAGAAGAAAACATTTCCAAGGAAGATATTTTTTATTCTACAACCCTGACTAAGAAGTTTACAAAACTACAAACTTCAAAACAATAAAACACGACGATAATTCTAAACAATAAAACACAAATATTTAAAAACCATCATTCTAATAAATTAACAGGATAGAAAGAACTTTCTAAATCCTCTTAGAATAATAAAAATGGCAGACAACAAAATCGAAGATTTTGAGCCCGCCATCTTAAAAACACAAAGCAAAAATGGCAGACGATATGACTGAAAAAGTAAAGAAATTAATGAATCAACCAAAACAGATTAGAAACATCGCTATTGCTGCACATATCGACCACGGAAAAACTACATTTTCAGATAACCTTTTAGCAGGAGCAGGGATGATGTCTGAAGATTTAGCAGGAAAGGCAAGAACATTAGACTTCCACGAGGATGAATCTTCAAGAGGTATTACAATAGATTCTGCTTCAGTATCAATGGTTCACAAATTTGATAACCAAGATTACCTAATCAATTTAATTGACACTCCAGGTCATGTAGACTTTGGGGGAGACGTAACAAGAGCAATGAGGGCTGTCGACGGAGCGATCGTTTTAGTATGTGCTTCTGAAGGAATCATGCCTCAAACAGAAACAGTTTTAAGACAAGCCTTAAAAGAAAGAGTAAAACCAATTTTATTCATTAATAAGGTGGATAGACTTATCAGAGAGGTAAAACTAACTCCTGAAGAAATGCAACAAAGGTTTGTAAGTGTAATCAATGATGTAAATAAATTAATTGCAACTATCGCAGAACCAGGATATAAAGATAAGTGGCAGGTTTCTGTCAATGATGGCTCGGTAGCATTTGGTTCAGCATTCCATAACTGGGGACTATCTGTTCCTTATATGAAAGAAAATAACATCTCATTTAAAGATATTATTGATGCGTATGAGGAAGGTGGAGAAAATTACAAAAAATTAGCAAAAAAAGCTCCAATTCACGAAGTTGTATTAAATATGGTTATTAGAAATCATCCAAACCCAAAAGACGCACAAGCTTATAGGATTGAAAAAATCTGGCACGGAGATACTGAAAGTGAGTTTGGCAAGGATTTAGTAAAATGTGATGAAACAGGCCTGCCAGCATTTGTTCCAATCAAAATTGTTATAGATAAACATGCAGGAGAAGTAGCTGCTGGAAGATTGTTTTCAGGAACCTTAAAACAAGGAGATGAGGTCTATATGAATCTTGCAAAAAGAAAAGTAAGGGTACAACAGGTTTCTATTTACAAGGGTGCTCAAAGAATTTTAATGGAAAAGGTTGTAGCAGGAAACATCGTGGGAGTTGTAGGCCTAAAAGACGTAGTTTCTGGAGAAACAGTATCTAAAGAAGAAGTTGAACCTTTTGAAGCCATCAAACATTTATTTGATCCAGTTGTCACAAAATCTATCTCTGCTAAAAGAACAGCAGACCTTCCAAAATTAATTGAAGTATTAAAACAAATTTCAAAAGAAGATCCTTCAATTCAAATTGAAATTAACGAAGAAACAGGTGAAAATCTAATCTCTGGAATGGGCGAATTACATCTAGAAATCATTGAAAATAGAATCAAAACAGAAAAAGGAGTAGAAGTAGAAACATCTCCTCCAATTGTGGTATTTAGGGAATCAGCAATGAAACAATCCCCTCCAGCAGAGGGAAGGTCTCCAAATAAACACAATTCATTTTTCATAACAGTAGAACCATTAGAAGAATCAGTTTCAGAAGCAATTGAAAACGGAGACTTGCCAGAAGGAAGGGTAAAAAAGAAGGATAAAAGATTATTTGAAACACTAACTTCACTAGGAGTCTCAAACGATGAAGCAAGACAGTATAGGGATATTTTCATGGGAAATGTATTTTTAGATAAAACAAAAGGAGAAGTCCATATTGGGGAAGTTATAGAATTAATGTTGGACTCTTTTGAACAAATTATGAAGCAAGGCCCTTTAGCAAGAGAACCTTGTTACAAATTAAAAGTTTCTGTAGTAGATATGAAATTGCACGAAGATGCGATTCATAGAGGTCCTGCACAGGTTTATCCAGCTGTTAGAGAGGCAATTCAGCTTGCATTAAAAAACGCATCTCCTGTGATATTTGAGCCGGTTCAGACACATAGAATCGAAGCCCCTTCTGAATTTATGGGCGGGATTACCCAGCTTGTATCTGCAAAAAGAGGAGTTCTAGCAGACGTATCTCAAGAACAGGCCTCTACTGTTATAAAAGCAGAAATCCCAGTTCAAGAAATGATTGGATGGAGTTCAGATTTAAGGTCTTCAACAGAGGGAAGAGGAATATCTAGTTTGATTGACCAACATTTTAAGAAACTTCCTTCAGAAATGCAAGATAAATTAATTAAGCAGATTAGAGACAGAAAAGGTCTTGCTGAAAACCAATAAAATGGCACAACCCTATAATCATGTATACGATCCTTCAGACAGTCAAGTAGGTCCTTATTTAACTCAGGAAGGGGATGAACCTAATGAAACTGTGTTAAGAAGGCTACAACAAGAACAAGGGAACCTATTATCTAAAATTGCTAAAAATGAGTAAAACCACAAATCTTAAAAAGCAATTTTTGTTTTTCATACTTATGCTATAAAGGCATAATACTAAATAAATTAAACACAAAAAATGGCAAAAGAAAAACCAACAATGAACGTTGTCTTTGTCGGACACGTAGACGCCGGAAAGTCCACTACAGTAGGACAACTATTTTTCCAAGGTGGTGCGATATCCGACCAAGAGATGAAAAAGCTTAAGGAAGAGGCAGCAAAGAATGGTAAACAAGGTTTTGAGTTTGCATATTTTATGGACGCGATCAAAGAAGAAAGAGAACGTGGTGTAACTATCGACTTAGCATATAAGAAGATTTTAACACAAAACTTCGAGATCACCATAATTGACGCACCAGGTCACAGAGATTTTGTTAAAAACATGATCACTGGTGCATCTCAAGCAGACGCAGCCTTTTTGGTTATTGCAGCTCCTTCAGGAATTCAGCCACAAACAAAAGAGCATCTATGGTTATTAAGAACAATGGGTGTTAAGAATTTGGCTATCTTGGTTAACAAGATGGATGACATTGAATATTCTGAAGAGAAATTTAACAAAGTTAAAGAAGATGCTGCAACACTTTTGAAGCAAGTGGGATTCAAACCAGACGAAGTTCCAGTTATCGCCGCATCAGGTCTTAGAGGAGACAATATCGGTCAGAAATCTGAGAATATGTCTTGGTACAAGGGTCCAACTGTCTTAGAACAGTTAGACAAATTCCCTGCTCCAGAAAAACCAACAAATTTACCTATGAGAATGCCAATCCAAGACGTGTATGAAATTACTGGAATTGGTACAGTTCCTGTCGGTAAAGTCGAAACTGGTGTTATGAAAGTAGGCCAGAAAATCGTAGTTTTACCGGGCAGAAGCGGTACTGGTGCACAGGGTGAAGTAAGAAGTGTTGAGGCTCATCACGAGCAACTCCAAGAAGCAGAAGCTGGAGACAATGTCGGTGCTAACCTTCGGGGTATTGGCAAGAAAGACATGGCTCGAGGAGATGTTATTTGTGATGCAGCAAATCCTGCAAAGATTGTTGAAGAATTTACAGCTCAAATCGCTGTAATCAATCATCCAACAGTTATTGCAAAAGGATACACTCCTGTATTTCACGTACACACAGCGCAGGTTCCATGTCAGTTTGTTGAACTACAATCCAAGTTAGATCCAGCTACTGGTCAGGTTGCTGAAGAAAACCCAGACTTCTTAAAGAATGGGGACGTAGCAATCGTTAAGATCAAACCAGTTGGAAACTTAGTTTTAGAAACAGCTGAAGAAAACCCGCACATGGCTAGATTCGCTATCAGAGATGCAGGTCAAACTGTAGCTGCTGGCGTTTGTAAATCTCTTGTAGAGAAAAAACAATAAATTTTTAATTTAGGAATTTTCTTTTTTATTCCTCTCTTTTTTATTTTTAGAATTTTTATATATAGTTCTAACAACATAAATATATAAAAATTCTAATTTTATTCTATTTTAAGTGGCATTAAAAAAATCTCTTAAAAAAATCATCCTAGAAGAACCAAAAGATTTCAACAATTCACCCAGGATTGTTAGAGAATCATTTACACATAATCCAAGAACCAAGTTTAAACTTGCAATCTACACAGGCATTGCGGTTTTAGGATATTTATTTAGGGAAGAAATCCTAGAGTATACCTTAAATAATATTTATTGAGTGCCCATTTAATCAAGGAAACTTATGTTAAAATTCAATTAAAACAACAATCCTTAAAAATTCAATTAACCTATATATAATATGGAAATCAAAAAAAATACCAAAGAAGCTCTAGAAACAAAAATAAGAGGCATGAATACTACTTTAAATAAAATTGCATATCTTGAATCAGCAATAAAACAACACTCTACATTTGAAATAAAAAGATATATTTGGTCTATCTTAGCAGAATTGTATGAAGAAAGAAAAATGTATGAGAAAGCTGCAAAGTCAATGGCAAATAAAGCTGGTGTAGAGGTCACATTTAGAGAAAAAATTGATTCCTATATAAAATCTGCAGAATTGTATTCTAATGCAGGCAAGCCAGATGATGCAGAAGAGATGTTCACAAGGGCTTCAAGAAATTCAAATCAAGAACAGAAAAACAAAATAAAACTCGCCATGAAAAATATTTTTTTAATAACTGCCCAAGATTTAGAGAAAAAGGGCAAAAAGGCTTCTGCATTAAAATTCTATGAAAAGTTAATAAAAATGAGTTTAGATGATCTAGAAAAAAAACAGATTAAAGAAAAACTTCTCCAAACCTATAAGGCCCTTGGAAAGTTTAGAGAAGCAAAATTAATTGAAGGATTATAAGATAAAGATTACTCTTCGTCTTCCTCGTCCTCGTCGTCCATTTCATCTGAATCATCGAATTCTTCTTCCTCTTCAGATTCTTCTTCAGATACAATTTCTTCGTCTTCTGCCATGTTAACCTCCAGGTTTATTTAGTCTTTAATCGCCAATCTATTTATAAATCTTTTGTATGAGATTTCTTAAATCAAAGTGATAACAACACTTAAAAACCCTAATCAACTAAATATTATGTTCAGAAATAAGGCTCATTATTACCATTATATTCACTTTTTCGTGAAGGTTAGATTAGATTGTCTTATTTCTGAGTAAATTAAATTAAATAGGAGAAAATGGCAAAAATAAGTCCGAGTTCAATTAAGTATTCAATTCTTGCTGACTTTGAGTCTGAAGGACCTCTTGAAAAACCAGATGTTATCGGGGCACTCTTTGGTCAAACAGAGGGTTTGCTTGGAAGCGATATGGAATTAAGAGAACTTCAACAAGAAGGTAAAATCGGCAGAATTGACGTTGAATTGACCAAACAAAACGGAAAAACAAAAGGAGAGATCTCCATTCCTTCGGCATTAGATAAAACAGAGACAACAATAATTGCAGCATCTTTAGAAACAATTGATAAGATTGGGCCTACAGACGCAAAAATTACTATCAAAGAAATTGAAGACGTCAGAGGGAGTAAAAGAGATTATATCATGCAAAGGGCAAAGTCTTTGCTAGGCAATATCAGTGGAGCTGGAATGGAAACTCAAGAAATTGAAAAAGAATTAAGAGAGTCCACAAAAACTTCAAAAATTACTGAATATGGTGAAGAAAAGTTGCCTGCAGGAGATTTGTCTGGAAAAGAAGTTATTGTTGTAGAGGGTCGAGCAGATGTTGTAAACCTGTTAAAACATAGTATCAATAATGTAATCGGGATGAGCGGAACAAAACTTCCAGCTGAGATTGCAAGACTTGGTAAAGAAAAAGAATTAACTCTTTTTGTTGATGGAGACAGGGGAGGAAAACTAATTGCAAAAAATGTTTTTGATAATGCAAATATTGCATTTATATGTTCTGCTCCAGATGGAAAAGAAGTAGAAGAATTAACAGGAAAGGAAATACATCAAGCACTAAGGAAAAAAGTCTCGCCAGAGGAATTTTTCAAAAAACATGAAATCCCTTCTGAAAAGCAATTTACAAAAGAACTGACAAAGGAAGAAAAAGCGTCTTTAAATGATTTTGAAGACAAATTAAAATCCCGAAATGTTCTTGCTCTTAACGAAGACCTTGAAGTTATAAAAGACATCCCAATGTCAAAACTTTCGTCTCTAAGAGAGAAACCTTTTGTTTTAATGACAAATAAGGCAACAAAAAACCTTATTTCCAATGCAGAAAAATTAGGTGCAAAATACTTCGCTGCAAAAAGTTTTGGAAGAATCGATTCAACAAACATAGAATTAATTTCCTTATAAGCGCATTTAGCGCTTTTTTTATTTTTATTTTTATTTTCTAAAGTTTTAAAAATAACAACTTTCTCATATAGGTATGTCAAAACAAAAAAGAGAGTGGTTTGAAATAGTATACTTTACAATTATCATGGTAGTTTTTATTACATTATCTTGGGCAAACATCTTTTCATATAAAAATTGTGAAACAATGGAATGCTTTAATCAAAACCTAGAACAATGTACTAGGGCAAAAACCATTGCTGGAAATGAAATGATTTTCCAATATAAAATTGAAAGGCCAGATAATGGAGATTGTGTTGTTGATGTAATCCTAATACAAGGGGAGTTAAATAATCAAGATTCATTAGCTTTAGAAGGAAAAGAAATGCAATGTAAAATCCCTATAGGAACAGTCATTAACCCAGAATCAAATATTGGGAATTGTCATGGTATGTTAAAAGAAGGATTACAAGATTTAATTATTAACAAACTACATAGTTACATAGTGCAAAATATGGGTAAGATAAATCTTGAAACAATGCAACTTCCCGCAAAATGATTTTATTTGGACCTGCCGGCCTAGGCCCAGTTAAACAATCAGAAGAAATTTTAAAATCTTTAAATAAAAATAATCTTAATGCTTGTGAGATTGCATTTACCTATGGAGCATACATAAAAAAACCTGACACCATAAAAATAAAAAATCTAGCTAAAAAATATAACATCTCCCTATCTATCCATGCACCTTATTGGATAAATCTTAATTCTATTGAAGAAGAAAAAATAAAGGCAAGTAAAAAAAGAATTTTAAAATCATGTGAAATCGGCGACTATATTGGGGCTAAAAATATAGTCTTTCATGCAGGTTATTATGGGAAAAAATCAAAACAAGAAACTTTTGAAAAAATCAAAAAAGAAATCATTGATATAAAGAAGACGATTAAAGAGAATAACTGGGAAGTTAAATTATGTCCTGAAATCATGGGAAAGAAAAATGTCTTTGGGTCTATTGAAGAAATAAGAGAATTATCAAAACAATGTAAAACTTCTTTTTGTTTAGACATTGCGCACATTTTAGCAAGATATGGCAAGTATAATCTTGACGAATTAATAAAAATATTTCCAGAAAAACAATGGCATTGTCATTTCTCAGGAATCGAATATACTGAAAAAGGAGAAAAAAATCATAAACCTACAACAGAACAAAACTGGAAAGATGTCTTAAAAAAACTAAAGTCATTAAAAAAGAAAATCATAATAATTAACGAATCTCCTACACCATTAACAGACTCAATTTTAGGCAAATCAATATATCACTCCTTGTAGTCTAAACCAGACTTTTTCCTCATAATCTCAATTCTTTCTAAAATAGAATTTGCCTTTTCAGGTTCGACTCTAACAATATTCAGAACATACAACATTTTCTTCAAAACTTCCTCATAGCTCTCCCTAGAATGCTCTTTAAGTTTATCTAACCTTTCCTTTGTCTTCTTATCTAATTTTATAGTTGTCTTCATTTTTG
>CAYOTW010000011.1:17120-23310 GCA_964407005.1 Candidatus Woesearchaeota archaeon
TCTCCAATCCTAAAAAATGAATGCTTGAAATTTCCAATTTCATTGTCTTCATTTTTGTTGTTCCCTTAATTAATTTTACTACTTTTAATTAAGGATATATTGTATACACAAGTATACTTTTTAAATCTTTTTGTCATTTTGAAATTACTACAATCATAAGCTTTATAAACCTGCAACCCGTTTTTCAATTAACTAAATCCAAAATAATTCAAATGAAAACAAAAGTGTTTTTGATTCCTTTCGTGGCAGCAATGTTAGCAGTAATGCTAATAGGGTTTGTTGCGGCAGAAGACCTTGTAGAAGGCGGAGATAATGGAATAACTACTACTTTTAACGACGTAGAGCTTGATTCTGACGACACAACAATGGCTGCTGTTACTGGAGAAAATGTTCCAGTAAGAGTAAAATTTGTTGGTGGCGAGGACATGAAAGACGTTAAGATAAAAGTAGAAATGGAAGGCTACAGAGACGATATTGAGGCATCTACATCTAGATTCAATGTTGTTGAAGGAAGCACATATTCCAGGTTACTTTCACTTCACCTACCAAGAGATATCGATGACACAACAAAAGAATTTAGTCTTTATGTTTCTGTTGTTTCAGCAGATCATAAGAACGAGCAGAAGTATACAGTGAAACTTCAAAGAGACTCTTACGAGTTTGAAGTTCTATCTGTAGACCATGCTTCACCTGTTTCAGCAGGAGAATCTTTCCCTGTTTCTGTTGTTTTAAAGAATACTGGTTTTGAAAGAATGGATGATACATATCTATTAATTTCAGTTCCAGAATTAGGTGTTTCTACAAAAGGATATGTAGGCGACTTAATTCCAACAGAAGATTGTGAAGACGACTGCGAAGACGAAGAAGATTCTATGCAAAAGACAGTATACCTACAAGTTCCTGAGAATACACAATCAGGCTCTTATGAAATGGAGATTACTGTTTATAACAAAGAATCTGCTACAAAAGTGACTAAGCTTCTTAATGTTGGTCTATCGGGATCTACACAGGTTATTGCAACTACAAAGAATCAAGACATCAACGCTGGCGAAACAAAGACTTATGATTTGCTAGTTATTAACTCTGGAGATAATCTAGAAGTTTTCAATGTTAAAACAGTTGCAGGTACTGGCTTAGTTGTTTCTGCTCCTTCAGTGATTACTGTTGGCCCAGACTCAAGCGAGACAATCCCTGTTACAGTTACTGCAGACAATAATGCAGACATTGGAACTTACACATTCTCTGTGGATGTTAATGGCGAACAAGTTTTACTAGGCGCAAATGTTAAAGGAACTTCAGTTTCAACATCTGTTGTTGCCTTAACAGTAATCCTTGTAATAATCTTTGTTGTGTTGCTAGTAGTCTTGATAGTCTTGCTAACCAGAAAGGATAAACAAGCAGAAGAAGTTGAAACTTCTTATTACTAAATTTTTTTATTTTTTCTCTTTTATTTTTTAGAGAATTTTTCTTTTCTTTTGAAAAGAAATATAAGCTAGGATTGAATAAAAAAAATGGATAACAAGAATGAAAGATATTAATGGAAGTTATGGTGTTCAAGGAAAGCTTTCTGAATACTTAGAGGTCCATGTCATT
Source organism: Candidatus Woesearchaeota archaeon (assembly GCA_964407005.1). Classification (GTDB taxonomy): domain Archaea; phylum Nanobdellota; class Nanobdellia; order Pacearchaeales; family GW2011-AR1; genus CAYOTW01. The sequence goes on from CAYOTW010000011.1 coordinate 18,714, forward strand.
CAAGGTGAAACTGAAACAAACAGAGTTTATCATGCAAGATTTTCAAATGAAAGAGATGATAGATTAATGTTATTATCTCAGACAAGTCAAAGAGAATTTCCTCATTCTTTTGAATATGGGAGAGCTTATGAAATTGGAGAGATTGCAGGAGAATTAGAAACTAAGATGAAGGGGATAAAACTTTCACAATCTCCTTTAGCAGGAAAAAATTTATCTTTAAAATTAAACTTAAATGTTGAGAATCTATGATTAAGATGAAGGATAAATCAACAAGATATAAATTGAGAATGGGCTCCCTAGCAGACAAATATGCCTGTCTTGCCTTTAATAATTCTATGAAACCTTTTTTTATATTAAGACCCAAACTTCGTAAAAAAGCGCAAATAGCTAAGGAAGGTCAAAAAAGATGTTGCCTTCAAGCTGAATCAGACGAGAATCATGTAGAAGAAATGCTTAAGGGCATTATTTTAGGACAATTTTATGATGAACTATCTTCGCTTCCTGTAAGGGGCGTTAGAGAAATTATGAGTTATGCAGATTCAGCAAGCGAGAGATTTGCATCTAGAAAAATGACAAAACAAGAATATTCCAATTGGGATTCTTTTTCTAGAGAATGGGATAACACTGGAGATATTTCAGTTTTTGGTAAATATTTTGGAGGCAGAAGATGAGCAATGAAGAACAAAACCCAATCATACTAACAGGAATGAGTAGAAAAGTAGTTGAGAATTATAAATTTAGGGGACTTAAAATAGGTTGGGATATTCCTGTGAATGAAATTCAATATCAAGAAAGAGGAGATTTAAACCCTTATAGGACCTTATATGTAGTTGATAGGTTAAGGGATGGTATTATCGTAGAGAACTCTCTTACTAATTTAGAGAGGCGAGATGAATGGATTGTATCTAATAAAAGACCTTCTTTAATTGAAAGATTACATGCAATGGACGAAGCAGATAAAAACGAGATTAGAGATTCCTTAAGTGAGAGAGCAAGAGAACCTTGGGATTATTTAATGAGGGGGAAAGATGAGTAGAAAATATTTTGCCCATGAAGTTGTTGAGTTTATGGAAGTTTATGGAAGTCTTAAAAGCACAATTCAAGGAGTTAGAGATAGAGATCTTCAAGAATGTGTAGCCTTTGAAGGGTTTGTAGGCGTGTATAATGAGAAGGTTCCAATGGAATTGAGAGATCAATTAAAAAGAGATTTGGGTAATTTAGATGAACTAGAAGTGATATCGGGGGAAGTAATAAATGATTTTAAAGGAGGCAGAAGATGAGTGAAGGAAAACTAGCGGAAAGACTATTTAGTACCGGAGAAGGATTTGTTCACGCTACTGAAGGTTTTGGGATAGATTCTGACACATTACAAAGAGATTATGAGGTTGTTGCAAGGTTTGGGGCAAGAGGAATGTCTGAACAACAAATTGCTGAACAAGCAACAGTTCTTGGTGGAAGGTTTTATTCAGAAAGTGGTATTGGAAGTGGAATTGTTGTTTATGATTCAAGGGAGGCAGAAGATGAGAAATAAATCAACAAGGCCAGTATTATATGAAAGACTAAAACAATTAGATGCGACTAGAGAAAAATATGTCTCTATGACTTCTACTCAGCGAGGTTGTATTGGGAATTTTCCTTCTTCACTCACTGGACAATTAATGGGTTTTCTTGCAGGACAGGCTGATAATGGGCAAAGAGAGATAATAGAAAGGTATTCTGACAATCCTTTTGTTGCACGTGCAATTGCAAATCCAGATAAAAGATTTATCTCTTCTGAATTAGAAAGATTAGAACAAGATTATGCAGAAGGTTTTGGAAGCTGGATTCCTAAGGGAGGAAATTGGCCATATAGTCAAAGAGTTGGTCAGATGGCAGAATTAGTTGGTCCAGAGGTTGGTTGTCTAGACAAGGGAGGATTTTTTAGAGAAGGGGCTAAACCTGCTTTAATGTTTCCTTTTTTAACTGCTGGACTTTTTTCATTAATTGGAGGAATAGAATCTTATTTAGGAACAAATGACTTTTCAACCGCACAAAATTTAATTTTGTCTGGTTCTCTTTCAGGCATTGCTACTTTTTTGGCTAATAATGATTCTTCAATTAGAAATGCTTTAAGGGAAAATGCAAATTACTTAGATCATAAAATTGAGGGGTTGTTTGGAGATTCAGAATGAGTGAAGAAAATTACAAAGATAGGATGAGTGGGGGATCTAGTTTAGTCGGAAACTTAACTGGATCCGAGTATTTGAAGAGGGAAATTGTTGATTGTAGGAAAGAAAAAGGATGGGAGGCATATAGAGAATCAGTTATTCAAAAATATAAAAATTTAAGGAGGGGAGATTTTTATACAGGTTTAGTTTGTGGTGTGGGTACATTGGGCATGGCAGGGGGTTTAGTATATCTTGCAACCAGAGAAATTAATGAGGCCCCTGCAATGATTGCTTTTGGTTTAGCAATGATGTTGGGAGCTATTGGTGTTGGTTCTTCAATAAACCGTATCAATGAATCTACAAAGGATATTATTGAATTAAAAAAATTAAACTTGGATGATTTGGAGGCAGAAGATGAGTGAAGAAACAAATCCCGTTCTTGAGATAGAAAAAAGAAAAAATAAAGGGTTATTAAGACTCCTTCAAACATCACTAGCAGGGATTTTTTTAGGGGCGGCGATTGGCATATCTAGTTCAGTATATTCTTCTTCAATCAATAATTCTCATTTAAGAAATCCAGAGATTACAAGATATTGCGAAATAAGAAAATCAAAAGAAACTTTAGAATATGAATTAGAAAATTTAAAAGAAAATCTTCCACAAATAGAATATGATAATCCAAGAGTTAATAATCTTTTATCTGAAGGTTATAACTCCCCAAGAAGAGATTCTTTAGAAAAATCCTTGCAGATAGTTAATGAGGATTTAGAAACACAAGGGACAAAACAAGAAGTTATTGATTGGAAAACTGCACAAGATGATGCGAATAAAGTTGCGTTTTCAGGTTTTGGGATTGGTGCTAGTATAATGCTTGCTTCAATGGCTTTACCTTTTGTAGGGAATTATTTTTTAAAGAGAAGACGAGATGAGGAGTTAAAGGAATTTAGGAGGAAAGAAGATGAGTGAAGAAATAGATAAAATAATGAGAGATGGAAGAAAGATTTCAAGAGTAATTTATCCTTCAGAGCAGTTAGATAGATTGATGCATGAGTATGAAATGTGGTTTGTTCCAGATAAAAAAGAATTAAAAAGACATGAACAACATGGATTAAGTGCTTTTGAATTAGGAGAAATGCATAGACATTATTTGGCAAGGAGTGTTGATGCAAATTCTTTATCTGCTTTTTTGGATTTAACATCAATTAGTTTACCTTCTGAATTTCCAATGGAATTTGATGCTCCTTCTTATTATTGGACTAACGGAAGATTTGATTTTCTAAATGGAAATCCGAGAATTGTTGTTGCAGGTTTTAGAATTAAAGGAGAAAGTGTGCCCAATGAGGGTAGTTTTTTAGGTGGAAGAGTTTTGTCTAAAAGAGTTGAGTGTCTTGATTTAGAAAAAGATTTGGCGGGCATTGGTATAAAAATTGATTATAATTTAAGAGAAGGCGCAAGACTTAAAACTAAACCAGTTTATTTAGAAAGATGACAAAACAAGACATGAAAAAAGGATGGGAATTAAGAAGAACATATGATGAATATTTGGAAAATGTTAATGGATATGCAATTTCATTAGAAGAAGCTCGTAATTATAGTCTTGATAATCCACACATACTTGCTCATGTTAAATGTCTTTTTCAAGATTCTCAAAGATATTTACAAATAAATGAATGCTACCAAAAAGCGAGAGAATTAGAAGAAATTGTTGAAATAAGTTCTGAAGATTCTGAAGTTGAGGGTTCATGGGATTGGGTTTTAGATGAAAGAAACAGATTAAGAAAAACATTAAAAAAATTTATGGGAGACAGAACATGAGTTCTGAGAAAACTTTGGACACAAGAATTCTATATTCACTTGGTTATACTCCTCGTGAATTAGAATTAGTGGAAAGAGCAATGAAAATTAAAGGTGCACAATTGTGTGGGCCAGATGATTCTGGAAGAATAGGTGTTAAGGTTTACAATGATTGGATGGAGATTCCAGAATTTGACGATTTTCTTCGTAAGGGTGGAATTGATATAAGCAATGGTCGATTTGAGAAGGGACTGGGAAGCGAGATTTCTTATATTGAGAAGGGTGTTCGTTTGAGTGCTAGTGGAATTCCTTTTTGATTATGATTAAAAAGTTTTATTAATATTAGAGTTTTCACAAAAAGATGAATTTAGAATTATTAAAAAAGAAACTTTCAAGTTTTAATAAACAAGATATTATTTTCACAAACCATTCCGAGCTTTACTAGAGGGGTTGATTTAGATGAAGTTAAGGAAAACATTCTAAATCCAATTAAATTAGTTTATGCAAAAAGACAAGAAGCAAAAAATGATAATGAAGAAAAATATGATTGTTATTTTACATACTCAAAAAATTTATATCATCGGTATGCAATAATTATAAATGCAAAGATTATTATAGTTACAATCATTAAAATAAATAGAGATTGGCAAAAATCT
>CAYOTW010000012.1:0-2451 GCA_964407005.1 Candidatus Woesearchaeota archaeon
GTTCTTGTGAATGGTCTTGCATATCTTTTGGAGTAAGCTCCTGCTTTTCTTAGTGCCATTATGCCTTTACCTCCACTTCAGTTCCAATTGATTGTCCAGGTAATCCTTTTTCAAAAACTACTCTTAATAAGCCCTTGTTGCCGTGAGGCGATGAAATTTCTCCTTTGATTGTTTTGGGTTCTTTTGCTTCGGATTTCCATTCTGCTTTTTTTCCTACAAATTTTTCAGCTTTTTCACGAGTATTACAACTAGGAATTTCAATTATGAAGTGTCTTGGTTTTTGAGACCTTCTTCCTTGTCTAAATTGTATAACTCTTGCTTTTTCCATTAGATTATTGGATGAATTTTGTTTTTTAAATGTTTGTATAAGAATCAATAAACTAGGTCAAAGTCGCCGATTATCTTTTTAAGCTCTTCTAATGCTGTTAGGTCAATTTTTGTCTGGCCTTTTTGGGCATTTGTTAGTTGTTTTCTTAATTCTTCTGAATCTGCTTTTTTAAGTTCTTTATCTTTTAGTTTTAATATTCTTGGCCCATCTACTACAAATGTATCTTTTAAAAAGAACACTTCGTATATTTTTTCTTTTGTTTTTGCAATAAATCTTGTTCTTTCCATAGATAAGAAGTCGCACCTTTGATGATATTCTATTAATGCATTTGTAAGTTCTGAAGCCATTTTTCTTGCTTTATCAATTTCCTTAAATGTGTTTTCATTTTTCTTTTTTGTTTTGTTGGCAAGATCTTTTTTGACTTTGGCAATATTTTTTAGTGCTTTTGTAAATCTTTCTGGGAAATGGCCTTGTTTTACTAGTTTTTCATCAAAGTTTTTGATTATTGCTGATTCTGATTTTTTGTCTAAGATTGATTCTAACATTCCGAATACATCATTGTAAGCATCTTCTATACTTTTTTGTTGCACTCTTTTTTCAATTTGTTTTCTTAATTCTTTAAGTCTTTCAATATATTCATATGCATTTTTAATCATTTTATCTAATTCTGTTCCAGATATTTTTTTGTTTTTTCCGTGTTCATATCCTTTGTAAAATGATACTATTTCTTCTAAAATATCTACATATTTTTTCTCCATTAGTTTTTCTTTTTTGTATAGTGTTTCTTTTACAAGTTTGACTGTTTCTTTTGGTGTTGGAGGGGCTAGGCCGTAAAGCATTAGGAGACCTTGTGTTGGAGTTAGTGTTCCCCAATATAGGTCCATAACAGCAATGTCTAGAAGTCTTCTTTCCACATTATCCTTGAGTTTGTCTCCTGATGACATAAACATATCTATAGCTTCTGGAGATGGTTTGATTTTGCCCATTTTTAGAAGTGATTTCCATGGTAAGAATGTTCCTCTGTCATAGAATGGGACTCCGTCTCTTAAGAAGGTAAAAAATACAGGGTGTGCATCTTTAACTCCGTCCCAGAATTCTGTTAAAAGCCATACCTGGACATTTAGGATATTTTTAACACCTGCAATTGCTGTTGCTTCTTGAATGTATGAATATACTATCCCTCTTAGTTTTTCCTTTAACTCTAATCTGTTCATTCTTTTTACATCAGTATCGTCTATAATGATTGCTACATCTACGTCAGATGTCGAGGTTGCTTCTCCTCTTGTTAGTGAGCCGTAGATTCCATAAGTTGTTACATATTTTTCAAATTTTTTTAGAACAAGAGATTTATGTATTGTTGAAACTCTTAATGCTCCTAGAAGACCTTTATCTAAAACAGGGTAGGACATTGCTAAAGCTTCTACAATATCAAATTTTGAGTCAAGACATAGGTTCCAGACATCTACAGGAGTCATCATATGTATCCATAATTTTTCATTGATTGACTTTGCAATTCTAATTGCTTCTAGTCTTATTTTATTTATTTCCTTGAATTTTGATTCAGGGATTACACATAGAATATGTATTAATTTCTTTTTTGAATCTTCTTCAGAGATTTCAAATTCTTCTTCTATTTTTTTAGAAGCTTGTGCAGGCATGATTCCAATAGACTCTACAAACTTGAATTTTTTTGTAATTTCCTTTTTGAATTTTTCAATTTCTGATTTTGTTTTGTCCATTTGTTTTTTTAGTTGCTCGTCTACATTATTGGACATTGGAAGGTTCCCTAGTTTGTTTTTTGGAACATAATTGTCAGAAAGATTTTGTTCAACAGAATTTTCTTCAGATTTTTTATGATTATTTTTCTCTGACATATTTAATTTTATGAAAAAGGATATTTAAATGTTTAGGATTTGTTTTTGAATGTTTTTATTATTTGTTCGCTTCCTCAAACATGGTCTCGGGAGTGCTCACAATTTGCACCTCCATCTTAAGAATCTAGTCGTCGGAGCGAATCGTTCGTCGAACCTCTCCGGTTCGTTTCCTCAAATGGCCCTGGGAGGAATCTACTCACACTTCACTCTTGAAATCATAAACAGAATTAGTCAAGAGCAAAGATGTTC
>CAYOTW010000012.1:2551-4709 GCA_964407005.1 Candidatus Woesearchaeota archaeon
GAAATCATAAACAGAATTAGTCAAGAGCAAAGATGTTCGCCTCCGCGCTTCGGTTCGTTTCCTCAAATGGCCCTGGGAGGAATCGAACCTCCGCATAGACGGTGTAAACGTCTCGGTCTACCATTAGCCTACAGGGCCTGAATTTATTTAGATTAAATTGCTTTTAAAGTTTATGTTAGAATTATTGGTGGATTATTTTAGTTCCATAATTGTTTCAGCGATATCGCCATTGTTTTTTTCTAATGTTTCTTTGACTTCTTGTTCTGATTTTCCTGTTTTTTCTATTACCATTTCAACATCTTCCTTGCTAAATGTTTCTGTTGATTCTTCTTTTGCTTCACCTGAAACCTGGTATGTTTCTTGACCTTGCATATTGATTTTTATCACAGAGGGATCATCTATGATTAGTTGAGAGTCTTCCATTTCAAAAATAACTCTTTTTACGTCTAGAGAGGATTGGTTTATACCCATCTTTTTCATCATTCCCTGGATTTTTTTTGGATTCATATTGCCGAACATTTTAAAATAAGAATCTCAGTGCGGTTACAAAGGCGATGACAAAGATAATCATGCCAATAACTGCCTGAGGGCTGAATTTAAATTTAGAATTATATTCTTCATTATACCTCATTAATCCGCCAAATCCCGGTATTCCTGCTGATTGTGCCATATTATATTTAGAAAAATCAGATTTATAAGGTTTTGGGAAGATTTTTATAGGTTGGATCTGTTTAATTTTATGATAAAAGGTATAAATCCTGTTTTGACTTTAGGTGGAAATCGCGTGGTTATGCCTGGTTTGCCTAAATTTCATATTGTTGATAGTGAAGACAGGCCTACTGCAGAGTTGGCTTTAATTTCTGCCTATGGTTTGAGTGAGGTTGGAGCAAAGAAATCTTTTTTTGATAGATTGAATAGGTATACAAGGGTTAGACATTATTGTGGGAAATTTTTAGATGAAGTTAAGGTAGATAACTATGCCAGGGGTAAGTGGGAGGCTTCTGCTGAATGTTTGTTGATTGACAGGTCAATAGATAGGTTTGATTTTCAACAAGGTTTAAGGGCAAGAGAGATTTATGAAAAATTGCTTGCTTCAGGATCTATTCGTCCTGTCCGATAGACTTTATTTTTTCTAATATTTCATCTTCTTTTTTTCTTGATTTTCCAAAAGTTCTTCCAAATCTAACAAGAACCCAATTGATTTTTCCGTGATATTTTTTTGGGAATAATTCTTCTAAATCTTTTTCTATTTTGTATTTCTGATTTTGTTTATGGGTTGTCCAGTTTAGTTTTTTGGATATTCTTGCGACATGAGTATCAACTCCGACGACGTTTTTATTATGGGCGACTAAAAGATAAACATTTGCGGTTTTTCTTCCTACTCCTGGAAGTTCTAAAAGTTCATTAATTGTTTTAGGGATTTGTTTTTTGGAAAGTATTTTTGAAGTTTGTTTTATGTTTTTTGATTTGGTTTTGTAGTAGTTTATTGGTTTGATTATTTTTTTGATTTGTTCTAATGGGGCGTTTGAAAGTTTTTCAATAGTCGGATATTTTTTAAAAAGTTTTTCACAGATTTTTATTGTAGTTTCGTCTTTTGTTTGTGCAGAAAGGATTGTTGAGATAAGTATTTTCCAGTTCTGTTTCCATTCTGCTGCTAGTCTTAATTTGTTGTTGCCTTTTTGTTTATTTAGTTTTTCAATTTCTTTTAGTTGTTTTATTGCTGTTTTTTGTTTCATATTTTTATGCGATTATTTTTAATTGTAAATTAAAATTCGCTTAGGCCTGTTTGTCTTTTTCCTTCGGCGATTGCTTTTAAGTTAACTTCAAAAACTTCAAAGATGTTTTCAACTGCGGGAATAATTTGGTTGTTAAGATAGTAGTCTATTTCATATTCTCCTTCTTCGCCAGGAAGTTTGACTTTTTCTCTAACTAGTTTTTTCTTTTGTTTTGATTCTGCAACATAGTATTCAATTAATGAACCTGGAGAGACTGCCAAACCTTTTGACTCCATTTTTTCAGCTGCAATAACATGGGGCCCCTTTGAAACATATTCTGAGATTGGTTTTTTTAGTTGAGTTTTTATTGTCAATTCTTTGATATCAATTTCTCTTTGTTTTAATTTTTCAACTGTTTTTTTTAGAATTTTCAGGGCTTTTTT
>CAYOTW010000012.1:4719-22389 GCA_964407005.1 Candidatus Woesearchaeota archaeon
CATCTCCATTTTTAAGTATTTTTTCTATTACATTGCTTTGTAATTCTCTTGCAAGTTTGCACCAATCTCTTCTAACAGTTTCAAAACCACGAATTTTTAATTCGTCTTTTTGATCTAATAATGCATATTTCTTTTTTGCTCCCCCTTTTCCTCCTCGTTTTAAAACAAATAGTCCTCGTTTGTAGAAATCTTCTAATTCTAATTCCATTATGCCTGGAAGGTCAGAATTTATTTTTTTTAAGAATTCTTTTGTTTGTTTTTGGGTTTTATCTTCTAATAAAAATGCAATTGAATCTGTATCTGAGTAAATTATTTTGTGGCCGTGTTCCTTAATTTTGTTAATTGCATTATGGATTGAATTTTTTGCTTGTTTTGCAGTCGCAGCGGCTGCTTCTCTACAATAATATCTTGCCCCAAAAAAACCTTGGTATCCATATGCAGCATTTGCTAGTAATTTGTAAGCATTACTTCTTGCCTTAGTTATTGGATTTTTATTTTGGTTATATTCTTTTTTGTATTTTTTTCTTTTTTGTATAAAATTTTCTAACATTTCTGGGAAAAATCCTTTTTCTTTTGAAAAGTATACCTTGGTATCCCTTAGGTCTACCTGAAAAGAATCTTTTTCCTTAGTTTCTAAAAGTGTTGATTTAGATAGGTTGTATGTTACAATAATTGAGCCATACATTGAAGTGAAGTCAAACATTCCTATATTTTCATAAAGTCCTGGGACTGGTTCAAATACAAAAGCCCCTTCGTATTTTCCTTTTGCTCTTCTTTCTCCAATTTCATTATGTAATGGTCTTTTTTCTGCGATTTCATTATAGTGTTTTAGGTTGTGTAGGATATAATTTTCAACATTTGAAGACATTGAGTTTCTTGAAATTTCAAAAGGTGGTTCTTGAATGATTTTTACAAATTCAAAAAAATCAGGCATGATTTTTTGGGTTAATTCGTATGTGATTTCTGAGTCTCTTAGATTATATTTGAAAAAATCTTTCCAATCATTTGATTGCATTGATGAAATTTTATCAAAATCAAAATCGTCTTTTTCCTTGTCTAAAAGTTCTGAAGCTACGTCGTTTAAAGAGAGTGTTTCTGATTGGAGGTATTGTGAGTAGATGTTTGATATGAATTGAAATAAGTCTATGTGGGTAATCCCAAATATTTTTCCTCTTTTAATTCTACCTCGCGAGAATTTTGGCTGGCTGTTGTCTAGCCCTAGTTTTAGTTTTAATTTATTATTTTCTGCTGCAGCCCTTAAGTAAGGCAGGTCAAATCCGTCTGAAAAATAACCCACTAAAAAATCAGGATTGTAGTCTTTTACATATTCTGTAAATTTTTGAAGCATCTCTTTTTCTGATTTAAAAGATTCTACATAGTCTTGTTTTTTATCACATTTTTTCCATGTTAAAACTTTTTTATAATTTTCTCCATATAATGAAATCATTAATACATGACCTTTACCAATTTCAAATTTGTCAGCTTCTATATCATATGCAAGTATTTTTGGTTTGAATTCTTTTTCTGATTTTTTGAATTCTTTTAATTGAAAGCATTTTAAGTTTATTGATTTTATTGCATTGTCGAATTCTTTTGTAGTAATTTTGTCTGCTTTAATTTTGTAAGTTTGCAAGGGCAGAAATTCTTTGTCCATGAGATATTTTGTTATGGGCGAGATGTCGTATTCTCTTCTTTTGTCTATCTCTTTAAAGTCAATTTGATCTGCAATTGGATGGGCGTCTTTATAGTTCTCTATGAATATTTTTATTGCTTTTACTTTTTTACCTAAGAAATATTTTTCGTGAATTTCTGCTTTTAGAACATGGGTTTGTCTTCCTGCATTTCTTACTTTTAATTTTTCTATTTTTTGTTTAATTTTTTCTGCCTTATCATTATACTTATTTTTTAAGATTGCCCAAAAGTGAGGCTCATAAGAATCAATTATACAAATTTTTTCTCCTTTTGTTTTTCCAATTATTTTTATAAAATTCCTTTCATTAAAGTCAAATGTTTCATAATCAATAGGAGTGAATTCAAATTCCATATTTATAGAAAAGGGCATTTTTATTTAAATCTATCAATTATTGATTAGTTACTATAATGTAACAACAAATAGAAAGATTTATATATTCTTTTTTGCTAGGTTTAATATGGGGATTGAACAGATATTGTTGGCATTGAAACGGGGAGTTATTTCGGAATTTCCTGTTCCTGCTTCAACTGTTGACGATTCTTATAAATCTGAGGCTTCAGTTTCTGAAGAATATGGGGGGCGATATGAGTGTGGGAAGTAAACCTTATCTGGTTGTTTTACCTTCTGATATTGGGGATATTAATAGGGTTGGAGTGACTTGTGCTTGCGGTCCAAGGAGAGCTACATTAAATGTGATTTTTAGGCAGTTTAGAGGAATTAGCAATGGAAGGGGAAAAGCAAGGGCTATTGTGAGGGGATTAAATCAAGATTCCGGACATTATGCTTTTGAGGTTCCTGAAATTTCTTCTCATGCAAGACTTTCTCAATATGATATTGAATATTCTCAGGAAGGTTTTTTGGCAGATGAAATGGCAGGAAGATTTGGAGGAAATGAAAGAGATTATCTTGATTTGATTCGGAGCGCTCTTTCAAGGGATAGTAGGTGAAATTGTTAGAAGACATTTAGTTTTGAGGATTAAGATGAATAAGGCCGTGAAAAATTTTTAGAAGTAGTGAAATAGACTACTTTGATTTAATAATTGATTTTATTTTTTATTTTTATTGTTAGTATGGCTCTTCCAAAATATCGTCAAAGAATGGAAACACAAGATTTGAGTGAGTTTGTTAGCTGGGTAGTTGAGAGTGCAGGTGCAACTTGTTTTGAAAGACAGGGGAAATTAGCTGTGGAGGTTTTAGGAGCTGTTCAGAGAGATGAATTTTTAGGAACTTATTTGTTTTGTGCACAATTTTTTGATGTTGTTTTTGAAAATGAGCGAGCGAAAAGAGCAATTTATGAGGAGAGATTTCCTTGTGTTTTTGAAGGAGGTAATGATTTTGAAGAGGAGTATCTTCGGATGAATTTAGAAGAACTTGCAAATGAAATAGGACATAGTTTAAATGATTGTGAAAAGCAGGGATATATTTTTGCTTCAGGAGATAGTTTAAGGATTAGGGTTAAGTGATAAAACTTATTAATCTATGAATTCTATATTTTTATGGGTGTTCAAATTTCAGATATTGTTCCGAGGCAGGAGATTGGCTTGGAAGATTTGCAGGGAAAGGTGATTGCAGTCGATGCTTTTAATATTTTATATCAGTTTTTGACTACAATTAGGCAACCAGATGGAACTCCTTTGAAAAATAGCAAGGGAGAGATTACTTCTCATTTGTCTGGTTTGTTTTATAGGAATTTGAATTTGTTGAAAGCAGGTTTGAGGTTGGTGTATGTTTTTGATGGTAAGCCCCCTGAGTTAAAATCTAAAGAAAGGCAGAAGAGAAGTGAGGCTAAGGAGAGTGCTAGGGAGAAATATGAGGCGGCTAAGAAGGAAGAAGATGTTGAAGGGATGAGGAAGTATTCTTCTCAGACTGTTAAGATTAATGATAAGATTATTGAGCAGGCGAAGACATTGTTGGATTCTATGGGTATTCCGTGTATTGTTGCGCCCGGAGAGGGCGAGGCAGAGGCCTGTGATTTAGTTAAAAAGAAAAAAGTTTGGGCTGCGGGTTCGCAGGATTATGATGTTTTACTTTTTGGTGCTCCTCGTTTAATTAGAAATTTGACCTTGGCTAGAAAGAGGAAGACTGCTTATGGGTCTTATGTTCCTGTGGAGATTGAGTTGATTGACTTTGATAATGTTTTGAATAAGTTGCAGATTGACAAGGAGCAGTTGATTTGTTTAGGGATTTTGGTTGGGACTGATTTTAATCCCGGTGGTGTGAAGGGTGTTGGACAGAAGAGGGCCTTGGAGATTGTTCAGAAGTATAAATATCCTGTTAAGATTTTTGAGTATATTGAGTATAGCGAGAAGTATGAGTTGGATTTTGATTGGCAAGAGATTTTTAAGGAGTTTAATGATTTTGAGGTTTCTAATGCTGATTTTGAATTTAAGGAGCCTGATTTTTCTAGGTTGAAGGAGTTTTTGTTAGAGAATGATTTTTCAGAGAATAGGATTGATTCAGGTATTGAGAAGTTGAAGAAAATTAAAGAAGAGAAAAAGCAGAAGGGCTTGGGAGATTTTTTATGATTCGTCCGGTTTTTCGAGGGGCTTTTATTGCAGTTGTTATTTCTTCGTTTTTATTTTTTATATTGGGGATAAGTGGGGATTTACATGAGAATATTTTTACCGGAGCTGTTGTAGGTGTTGAAGAGTTTACTTCTTATGCTTTTGGGATATTTTTGCTTGGATTAGTTTTATCTGCTGTGTATCTTAGGTTTAGGAAGAGATGAATTTTTTGAAGGAAGGGGGTTTTTACTTTTTTGAAGGAATAGAATTAGATGTTTGTTAGAAGATTTTATTTTGAAGAGGTTTTAATTTATCTAAGGTAAATTTATAAATATCTAATTCTAATAATTATTATGGGATTTGGGTATGAACGCGAGCCAAGACCTTCTGTATATTCTCTTGCTTATGGGGCAATTAAAGATGTTTATGATAAAACTCAAAAAGCGCTTACTTTGGAAAATGTTGAAAGAATATTAACAGTCACACCTGGAATAATGTTTGCAGACGGAGTAAGTTTAGAAGACGCACTTAATACATTAGAAGATTGGAGATTGTTAGAAAAGAATGAAGAAGGTAATTATGTTCCTTTAGATTGGGATAAAGAAGAATAGAAATCCTTTTTTGAGTTGTTTAGTTTAGGTGCAATTTATTTGATAATTTTTAGGTTAGATATTTATTTTATAAATCTAAAATTATTCTTTAAATTTTGCTTTTCCCTGGTCTGTGTTTCTTTCTACTATTTTTCCAAGCTCTACTTTTTTTATTCCGTAGATTGCGACGAGGATTCCTGAGATTAGGCAGGCCCATGCAAAGAAACTTTTTTCCATTAGGAATTCGTCTGCTAGAATATCTGGAAGATAGTAGACTGAGATTAGATTTGGGATAAAGAAGATTGCTATTAGTAGTCCTGCGATTGCGAATGTTAACCATGGGATTTTTGATCTTTTTAAGAATTTTTTAAATCCTATTCCGAGGAGGATTGCAATTCCTACTAAGACTGCAGCGAAGATTATGAATCTGATTGAAGCTGTTAGGTCGTCGAAAAAGAACGATAGGTCTGTGATGTAGTTGGTGTAGTTTGTTAGTCCCCAGACTATTAGAAGGGAGATTGAGATTGAGATTATTGCACATACTCCGTTGTTTCCCTTGAATGCTGATTTTTTTAGTAAGAAGTATAGTGCTGCGAAGAACGCTAGAAATGTTGCTGCATACGGGAGTAGATTTGAATATAATACCTCTTGAACCATATTTTTTATTGTGTTTTGTTGTTTTTAATTGTTTAGGTTTTAGACAGCCCGTCTGTTAAGGCGCCGGCTAAATTTCCTGTGAATTCTGCATCTTGTTTTGCTCTTTCTGCTGATTCTATTCTTTCTTGGTCTGCTTTTTTTAGTCTTCTTTTATGGGCGAGGACTGCGAGCCAGGAGACAATTGTGATTATTATGATTATTGCTACTACAACTATCATGTCCCAGTACCATGCGTTTGTTATTAAAATTATCCAGTCAATGATGTATTTGAATATTCCAAAAAAACCTAGGGAGAGAGTTACTGCAAATGCTAGAGTGATGTTGAACCATTCTTTTTCTAATCCTGCCCAGAGGGGGATATTATGGAAAATGCTTAGTGATAGTAATACTAAAAATAAGAGGTATGTGAATTGCCAGCTAATTCTTAAGGGGATTTTGAATAAGAATAAGAATATTTTGTCTGTTTTTTTGAGCGTATCATTTATCGATTCAATTCTTTTTTCTGCTTTTGATTTTTGTTCGTCGAGTTTATCCTGATCTAGTTTTCCAGTGTTTGGATCGAGAGGGATTTTTTCTGTTGTTTCTTTGATTTTTTCTGCATCTTCTTGTCCTATTGAGCCTGGTGTAGAAGGGGGGGTGTCTTGTGCTACTGTGAATGTTAGGAGACCTACTAAAAGAGCTAGTGAGATTAGAAATACAATTTTATTTTTCATATGTTTTCCCTCAAGGAAGCTATTTCTTGTGCATTTAACTTATTTATGATTTCCTTTGTTTCCAACAACATCTTACTCATTTTTTCGTAGTCAATATTTACTTTTTTATTCTTAAGATAATATTGATTTTCAATCCTCCTATATTTATCTTCTGATAGCATTTTAGAGAAATACCCTGGGACTATGTCATTTTCTTCTAAAAATTCGCAAACTAGGAGAGTGCAATCGTGTATTTCGCATTTTATTCCTACTCTTATTAGAATAGAATAAATGCAAAAGTATTCAAAATAATATTTTGTAGTTGCGAGCCACATATTTGATTTTCCATCGATAACCCTCATAAGGTTCAGTGTTTCTTCAGCACTCTCTAAATAGTCCTTAGCAAGATTTTCATTTGGTTCAACAATTTCTATCCCTCTTTTTTGTTTTTTGCACCAATCTAAATTAGCCATCTTATGAAATACTCAGTTCCAGAGATAATTAAATGTTTTGATTTTATTTCTTCTTTAAGAGTTTCACTTATTTCTGTTATTTGTTCTACTTCAACTAAATGTATTTTTTTGTTTATCCGATTTTCAAGAGATTTTATTTTTGTCTTGTCTAATTTACCTAAAAAAAGTAAATCTATATCCCTGGGGTTTTTCTTTCCTTCTGCAAATGATCCAAAGATTAGGGCGTGGCAATTTTGTTTGTGAATAAATTCTACGACTTCTTTTAGAACTAGCTCTTTTTTTCGGTTGAGAATTCTTTCCTTTTCTATAATTGAAATGATTTCAATGATTAATGGATTTTCTAGATTTAATTTATACATAGTCATTCTTCCGATAATTTTCTTTTTTACGAGGCCATCATTTTCAAAGTTGTTGAGATATTTCCTAACGACGCTATGATTTTTATTTAATTTCTTCGAAATCTCTGCTAAGTGCATCCATTCCTTTTTAAAAAGTAGAGGTTCTAAATAAGACCATTTAGTTATATTTTCAACCATATCGTTTTAAATGTAACAAGTGTTTATAAATGTTTACATGTTGGAATTTTGGAGAGGGAGGGATTAATTAAATTTTAAGATTAGAAACGCAATTTCTCTTTTCATAAATTATTTAGAAGTTTGAAGTTTTTAAGGGTTTTTGTGGGAGGTTCTTTTTATTGTTCTCCGTTTACTATAGACTCATTAAACCTTTCTGCTGATTCTCCTGCTGCATGTACATTTCTCCCAGCTTCTCTTGCTGCAGCAATCCCTTCATTTCTCTTATCTTTTTGGAATTTTCTAGCCAAAAATCCTGAAGCAATCATTGAGAATATTGCAAGACCGATTTGTGCTGCATAAATTATCCAAACCATTAAAGGTATATTCCAATTGAATTGATATATTGCAGCGTACCAGAATTTGGCATTGAAAAATAAAAGGTAAACTATCCAGAAGGCACTTATAGCAAATATTGCTTGAACATTGTGATTCATTTTTGCCCTTATATGGGCAAAAAATAGAGCTACTGCAGGAAGAATGCTAAGAATTGTTAAACTAGATGAAGAATAAGAAAGCATTAATGCATAAATTTCTTCAGGTTTTATCATTGCAGTGAGTAAAATTCCTACAACAACACTTAATACAAAAGAGAAAGTTTTTTTATCCCCTATTTTTGGTAAAAAACTAATTCCAATATATGCAATAACGATTAAAATAATTGCACTTAATATCCACATAGCACTCATTCCTGTCCAATCAAGAACTTCCAATTTTCCAAGAAAATTATCTAAAACTTTTGAAACAGAATCTTCTTCAGCACTAACAACTTCAACACTTATTAAAAAACTTGTTAAGAAAATACCTAATAGGGCAAAAACAAAAAACTTATTCATCACTTCTTTTTTCATATATTTTGTAGAGAAGTATAGTTTATAAACTTTTTTCTCGTTGTTCATTAAGATGTAGTAATTAATTCCTTTTGCCTTAAAGTTTATAAATCCTGGTTGCATCTTATTTTTATGAATAAAATAATTGAGATTTTGGTAGGGCTGGTTTTGTTGATTCTTCCAATTTATGTTTGGATTTTGAATTGGCAGGGCTTTGGCGTTGCAGCTTTGGAATTTCTTAAAGGTGGTTTGATGTGGCTTATTATCCTTGTCGGACTGCTGTTTTTGATAATTGGAATTTCTGATTTAAAAGAATAATAGGCCAATAATCTATAAATAGTGAAATTTGTTTTTTCTTAAATGGATTTATTGTGTATTAGATGTAAGGGCAAGGGGTTGTGTGGAAAGCCTTGTAAGATTTTATCTAAGTTTAAAGATTCTGCCCCTAAGGTGAAGACGCATTTTTCTGGTTCTTCTCCTCCTGAGATTTTTGTTGGCAGAATAGGTTATCCTTATGTTAATTCAGGGATTTTGTCTCCTGTTTCTCACGAGGATAGCTCTTCTTTTTCTTCGCCAGAGGATTGGATTAGGGATGATTTGTCTATTGATAATATTTTGTCAAAGAGGGGAAAGTTGGTTTATGGGAGGGGTAAGTCGAGGATTAAGTCTGATTGGAAGAATCCATTGAATAAGGTGACTCAGGAGCTTGCTCTTGCTTCTAAACCTGTTTCTACTGAAGTTTTTTTAAAGAAAAAACCTAGTTTTAATTTTTCTGCTTCAAAGTTTTTTCAGATTATTACAAATCCTGCTCCGATTAAGAGGGCTATTTTGGAGGAGAATGTTCCTGTTGAAAAAAAGGTTGATTATCTTGTTTCTGATTATGATGTTAAGTCTACGACTGCCTTGCAAGAGTTGTATTCTAGTAAGAAGATTACTACGTCGCATATGCAGAAGTTGTTGTCTGCTGGTTTACTTGGGACTAAGAATAAGAGAAAGATGGTGCCGACTCGTTGGTCTATTACTGCGGTTGATGATACTTTAGGGAAGCAGATTTTGGAGGATGTTCGGTATTTGCCTGAGTTGCAGGAGATTAGGTTGTTTCATCATTATTATAATGGGAATCATTTCGAGGCTTTGTTGTTGCCTTCTTCTTGGGCTTTTGAAGTGATTGAGGTTTCAATGCAGGGGAGTAATTGGAATGAGACGATTAAGGCTTCGGGTGATGTTTTTATGCAGGATTATGAAGGGTTTTATCCTCGGAAAAAGTATGCTGAAAATGTTGTTGGGGCGTATTATGCTGATAGGTTGGCTGTTGCTGAGTATTTGAAGAAGATTAGAAAGCAGGCTTGTGTTTTGTTGTTTCACGAGGAGAGGGAGGAGTATTATGCTCCACTTGGTGTTGGAATTATTAGGGAGAGTTTGAGAAAGATGTTTTCTGGAGATTATGAGGTTCCTGTTGATTTGAATGATGCTTTGTTGAGAATTGGTATGAGGGTTAAGGCAGATATGTGGAGATATAAAAAGATGTCGTGGATTCTTAACAACTTGGCGAAGCAGAAAAAACTGAAAGATTTTTTCTGATGAGTGAATATTATTTTTTTTACTTAGGTGGAATTTCTTTTTGAAATAAATTCTTTAACTTCTTTCCAGATGTCGTCTTTCATTCTTGGAATAAAGTTTATTGCTCCTGCGTTTTTGTGTCCGCCACCTTCTACAAATGCATTTGGAATTTTTTCTTGTAAGTGTTTTATCATTTCGTGTGTTGAGAAGTTTGCTTCATCTGTTGCTCTAAAAGTCATTGCAGTGTTCATTATTCCTACTGATATTAAATTAGTTATATTTTGTTCTTTTTGTAGATTATCATGGAGTAATCCAATGCTTCTTCCGGGTTTTGGAAAAAATCCAAATCCTGGATAGCTCTCTTCTATGATTACATATTGCAAGTTTGTGTTTCCTAATTTTTCTATTTTTGCTGAAGCTTTTCCTATTTCAAGTCCTTTTTTGTCTAATTCTTTTATGTAGGGGGATAGTAATGCAACTAATGCTTTTTGTTTATCTCTTGGTTCACCAAATAAAACTTCAAAATATTCTCGTGCTTCCATAAACCTGACTTTTGTTGAAACATATTCAATTACTAGTGAGATGTTGTCTAGAAGTTCTTTATTATAGCCGATTTCTTCTGCGAGTTTTAGATATTTTTCCATAAGTTCTGGGTTTGATAAATCAATTCTGTCGGCATATCCTGCGAGTGCTGGAATTTGTTCCATTCCTTTTACATTCTCATTTATGAATCTACCCACTTCTGCACAAAGCATTCCTGCTGAAATATCTGCACCTGTCTCTTCTACTAGGTGAGGGTTTATATGAACTAAAACTTCTTCGCTGATTAAATCCTCATCAAAGCTATGGTGGTCTATTACTATGACTTTTGCTCCGTGGACTTTTGCATGTTTTATTGCCATTAAATCTTCAGGAGATGAACCATTGTCAACTATAATAATTAAAGGCATTTTTTCGCTGAATTTTGCAACTGCACGAAGTGAGCCTGCTGCATCTTTTATTGAGTCTTCAATTTCATAATATGGTGCTCTGGATGGTGCTCTTTTGAAAGATTCCCATGCTGCTTTTGGACTGCTTTGCTGTCTTTCAATTAGTGGGATGATTGCTTTTTCTAGTGCAAATCCTGCACTGTATCCGTCGGTGTCATTGTGATGTCTTACTACAATTGGTTTTCCTTGGATTACTGCTAAACGAATCTCTTCTGCGACTTTTATTATTCTATCTTTTAGTTTATCTAGAATTGGGCTTTTTACCATGAAGTCTTGGGTTTTGACTTTTGCTCTTTCTCGTTGTTTTTGTTCTATTTTTTGTTTTAGGTTTTTTTCTGTTTCTCCAGATAGGCGAGTTATTTTTTCTATGTTCCCTTCAATTTCTCCATTAAATTCGTCTATTAAAACTTCGGATTCAATATAGTGTCCTTCGTCAATTTTAGGGTAGGCTCTTTCTCCTGCTGCTACAAATCCTTTTAGTGATAATTTTCCTGTTCCGTCTACTAATTCAAAGATTGTAGGCCCTCCTGTTTGGACGACTTTGTCTACTTTTCCTCTTACAATAAATTTCTTTCTAAAACATTTGTTGTTTATATTTTCAACATCAATTTGTTTCGCAGGTTTGTTATTTTTTACGTGTTTCATAATTTTTTAGAAGATAATTTTTCTTATTTCCTTTATTTATTTTATTAAAAATGTAAACATGCTTTTAAATGTTTGGAGGGGTTGTTATACTTTGGAAAGGTCTATTTTGGAGAAATCGAAAGGGTCTTTTGAGGTTGTTTTATATTCTGGAACATGAATGTATTTAGCATTTATACTTTTTGCTCCTTTAATATCTTTTTGATAGTTGTCTCCAATGACTAAAAGTTCTGAGGGTTTGATATTTTCATTTCTTATTATTAATCTAAATTCTTTGGGGTTTGATTGTAAGCAGTAGTGGTCGTAAAATCCTTTCTGTAAATAACCTAAGTCTTCCCATGGACGGTTTTTTATAAGTTCAGAAATATCTGACCTAGCTAATAAGCTGTCTGACGCACTCACAACTCTGGCATCTTTATTCTCACAATGTTGAAAAAATTGTTTTAATCCGTTTCTAACTTGGAAATTATTTTCATAATCATTACTTGCAAGAATTGTGCCATAAATATCTAGTGCTACAATTTTTACTGCCATAGTCTAGAATAAAAATATTAGGATTCCTTCGATAATTGCCGCGATTACTAAAAGTGGGAATATTACTGAGATGAAAAATCTTATTGATTCTTTGATTTCTTTATTCATTTTTTTTCTTCGTTTTTTACTGATTATTGAAACTCCGAGTTTTAGTCCAATTCCGGTTGAGATGATTATTGCAGGGAGTTCAAATATTCCGTGGGGAACGAGTCTCCATAAAACTGAAAGCCCAGCATGTTCTACTGAGAGTCTTGCAACAAATCCTAGTAAGTATCCGTTTGTGATTGTTACAAAGATTGGGACGATTCCAAAACCAATTCCAAGAATCATTGCCATGAAACTTGATTTTAAGTTGTTGAAAAATATTGCTGTGATTGTTTCGTAGACATTTAGTCCTGCAAATCTTTCTAGTAGTTCCTTCATAAAGGTCATTATTTCTTCTGTGAAAAAGTAAGGGAGTGTGAAACCTATTAGTATGAAGAGGCAGAAAATTGTTAGTGTTACTAGGATGAATGTTTTTGTGTCAAGAAGATATCCCCAACATTTTTTATAATTGTTTTTTAAAAATTTTATTATTTCCATTTTCCTTTTTCAGCTACGATAAATTCGTCTTCTACTAATGGGGCGTTTGCGAGGAATATTTCCTTGAATACTGGATCTGTTTTCCAGCCTTCGCCTTCTTCTCTTATTCCGTTTCCTAGTTTGAAGTGTTCTTCATCAGTTTTTATGTCTTTTAGTTTTGAACTGAATTCTTCTAGTAGGTGTTTTGCTTGTTCTGCAATTTCTTGTTTATCTTTTTCTGAAAGTTTAGAATCTATCATATTATATTTAGGCGATTAAGTTTTTTAAGTGTTTAGTTTGTGAGAGAATTTATTCTTGATAGTTTTATGATTTTGGGTGTGTGCTTTTGTGCTTTGCACATTTAGTCAAAATTTTTGATTTTGAAATTTATAGTTAAATTTTTTCTACTTCTGAAAGAGACTCGCTACTTCTTCGCAATTTTCCATAGAAAATTAAAATATTGTTTAAATCCTTTTGCAATCTTTTCATTCTTAATCATAAATACAAATGGTTTTTCTTCCCAAAGAAAAATATAAACATAATCTTGAAAAATATCAATCGCCCCTGGACTTATGTAACCTTTTGGCATATATCTAACCTCTGTAAATCTTTCTTTTTCTCTGTCTTTTCCAAGAGTTTCTTTAGCAGAACTATCTAGTAATATTTTCAGTTTTTGTTTTTTCTGCTGGCTTTTCAAATTCATATTTGTTAAGAAAATCCTTAAAGATTTATTTGAATATTGTTGCTCTGAAAATCCCAAAATATTGATAGTTTCTTCTTTTGGACAATCGTTTATTATTTTCTTAAAAGCAGTTTTAAAACCCTCAAAACCTTCAAAAACAGCGGTATTTGTTCTAAACTCTTTTTCTGTTTTCAGTTTCTTGAGATCAGGCACTAATTCCTCAATTAGCTCTTTTCTCTCTTCTTCTTTTTCGATAAACTTTTCAGGAGAGGAAGCATCAAAATATTTTCCTTCTTTTTGCACAACATAGGTTACCAATCCTTTAGAAATTAGAGAATTTAGAGATTCATAAACTCTTGAATTTGAAATTCCTGTTTCTTTAATTATTGGACCTGTTGTAATCTGCGGATTTTTTAGTAAGAATAAGTAAATAGTTGCCTCATTCTTTGATAATCCTAAATTTATTAATTTTTCTTTCATATTTACTAATAAATTTAATAACTACTTAAATGTTTCTCCTTTACGGGAGAAATAAGATTAATAAGTTTATTTGTTTCTACTTTATCATGATAAAACAAAAACAAGATACAAGAAATATTGAAAGGGAAAAATTCCAAATCGTATTGAAAGAAGTGATGAAAGGAGGTAAAAAATTAAAATGGTAAATGAAGAATTTAAAACACGAAACGAAACAAGAATAAAAATGCAAGGACTTGCTCAATTACTTTTAGATGTAAAACCTATTGTTTTTGCGAACGAAGGAGATAAGGGATATTGGGCAAAGGGTTTTTTTAATTTGAGTGTGAAAGAAAGTCCTAATAATGTTTTTTCAGCATCTGTTAATCTTTACGACCATGAATTTAGTAGGAGGATAAGTCAGAACAGTGAATCCTACTTGGAAGTTGCATTTGCAGAAGGGAGAAGCTATGATGAGGCCTATGATTGTCTTGTAACTAATCTTGAAGGATGACAATAAAATGAAATTTTTACCCTTCACAATAAGTTTCGGAAAGAGTTTAGATAGAATGCTTGGTGAAAAATTGGAGCAAGAAGATATAAACTCTCAGATAGCAAGAGCTCAAAGAAGATACAACGAGGATTTTTCAATAAGAAGAAAACCAAGAACCTTACCTATAAGGGAAACTTTATACAAGGACATAGAAAGGCCTGATAACAAAGCACCTTATGATTCTGATCGAGTCATAGTTCGAGTATATTCTTGCGGATTAAAAATACCAAATTCTCCGGTAATCTCAGAAGAGGATATTCATTATGGTAACAGGTCATCACAAAGACAAGTTATTATATCAGAAGATTTAATGTTAGCAAGGGATGTTTATACTCTGGAAGGGCGGAAACCCTTTGCTAAAGTTCTTGCTTCTTATATGAATCCCTTTCCTAAAGGGGTTTTTGAGAATCTGGATTACAGAATGGTCGAAAATTTTACAAGAGAATTTTTTGGAGATGAACATTTGATTGCTAATTCATTGGATAATCTCAGGGGGATAATTGGAGGGTTTAAAGGGGATAGCGAATTTGGAAAAAATGTTTTTGAAATAAGATTAATTGTTCCTTCTGAATCAAATAGAATATACTCCTCAGATCTATACGGAAATGTCAAAAGGGAATTAGAAGCATTGGGCTATAAAAAACATGAAGGAAGAGTTTGTCTTGCTTAAAACCGAGTCTCTCCAATCTCAAAAATTGATTTTCTTTTTAGCTCTAAAAAATCCTTCAGATTTTTGGAGCCCCAGAAATTTTTAATTTCTGAGGGAAAAAGAAACAAAAAGGAAAGCATGTATTTTTTATTTAATGGGTTTTACAGACGGAACTCGTGACCATATGTTATTATTTAAGAATTTTATAATTAAAATTAAGGAGTAAGTCTGTCTCGGTCTCTTGGGAACATTGTTGCTTCTTTGATATTATCAAGTTTACAGATTATTTGGGTTAATCTTTCGATTCCAATTGCCCAACCTGAATGAGGAGGGGCTCCGTATTTAAATGAGTCAATGTAATCTTTGAAGTTTTCTGGATTAAGGCCCTTAGCTTTAATTCTTTTTTCTAGTAATTCTGGAATATGGATACGCTGTCCTCCTGATGAAATTTCTACTCCGCCGTAAAGTGCATCAAATCCGCAACTGTCTTCTGCATTTTCATCTCCGTCTTTTGGCATAATGTAGAAAGGTTTTATTTCTGTTGGCCAGGAGTGGGTAAATACAATTGTGTTAGGATAAAGGTCACATAGTTTTTTTTCTTGTTCTGGGCTGAAGTCATCTCCTGGTTTTCCGCCGACTTTTTGAATTGCATCTTTATATTCTAGATAAACTGCTTTTGGAACTTCCAAGTCTTTTATTCCTAAAATTTCTAATTCTTGTTTACAATTTTTTAAAATGTTTGAAACAATATATTGAACAACTTCTTCTAATTCTTTCATTATTGATTCTTGATTGTGGAATGCAGCTTCAACGTCCATCATTCTTATTTCATTAATATGTCTTGTTGTGTTATGTTTCTCTGCTCTCCAGGATGGGCCGATTGTGAATGCACCTTCCATTGAACATGCTAGCATTTGTTTGTAAAGCTGGGGTGATTGTGCTAAGTATGCATCTTTTTCAAAATATTTTACAGTGAATAAATCGGTTCCTCCTTCGGAAGAGGATGAAATTATTCCAGGGGATTGGATTTCTATAAATTTTTTGTTGTAAAAAAAGTCTCTAAATGACTTTGCAATTTCTGTTTGTATTTTGAATATTGCTTGTGACTTTTGTGTGTGGAAGTCTAAAAATCTGTAGTCTAGTCTCTTTGGAAGTTCTGTTTTTGAATAGTCTGATACGTCGATTGGAAGCTGTTCTTCTGCTTTTGCTATGATTTTAATTTCTTCAGGGATGATTTCTTTTCCTCCTGGTGCCTGATTTGATTCTTTTATCTGTCCTTTGATTTCTACTACTGATTCTCTGTTGATGTTGTCTAGTAGTTCGAAAACTTTTTCAGGAGTTTTACCTTGTATGCCTGTAACTTGGATTCTTCCTGTAATGTCTTTTAGAATTAAGAATCTGACTTTTTTTAGGTCTCTTTTATCGTGAACCCAGCCTTTTAGTGTGATTTCTCCTTCTGAGTTGAAGGCGTCTTTGATGTATTTTCTTTCCATAGTTTGAAATGGGAATTAGGGTTTTTAAGGTTTTTTGCTTTGTAGTGGTTTTTGATTTTGATTTTGTATATCTTTTATGTTGGGTGAAAAGTTAAGGGAGATGGTTGAAGAAATTACTGGGGGAGATGCTGATTATCTTGTTAAGGTCCCAAGGGGTTCTGTAAGTGATTATGATAAAGGGTAGATCTGGATTATTGTGATAGGGAGAATCAAGGGATTCTTTCTAAATGGTAGCATAATTCTTAAAAACCCTTGTTTGTTTTTTTGTTTATGAGGTGTTTATTTTTAGATTGTGAGACTACTGGGTTGAGTCCTTCTCGTCATCAGGTTTTGACTATTGGTCTTTTGCTTGTTGATTTTTCTAATGGTTTTGAGGTTGTTAATGAGGAGTATATTTTTGTTAAGCATGATAGTTATGATGTTAGTTCTGTTGCTTTGAAGGTGAATGGGATTGATTTAGATTTGCATGAGGGTGTTTCTCCTGATGAGGCGTGTGTTAGGATTTTGGAATTTTTAAGGGAGAATGAGTTTGATAAGGTTGTTGGGCATAATATTGGGTTTGATTTTGGTTTTTTGAGGAAGTTGTTTTTTGAATATGGTTTTAAGTTTGATTTGGATAGGGATTATTCTGATACTATGTTTCTTTGGAGAGGATTGCAGGCTGATGGTTTGATTCCTCGGAATTATCGGGCTCGGTTGAAGGATATTGCTGAGTATTTTGAGGTTGATTATTCTTCTGCACATGATGCCTTGGCTGATTGTTATATTACTGCTTCTGTTTTTGAGAGGATGTTGAGAGTTAGGTGACTGCTCTTTTTTGATTTGGTTTAGAAAGTGTTATAAATCTTTGATGATGATTTATTTTGATGATGCGATAAGGGGGTTGTGAATAACAATCTATAAAAAGATGGAGAGTATATAGTTTTATGGCAATTTCAAACATAGTTCATAGCATTAGAAATATAATGAGGCGAGATCCAGGGGTTGATGGAGATGCCCAAAGAATTTCTCAAATGACTTGGATGATTTTTCTTAAAGTTTTTGATGCAATGGAAGAGGAGAAAGAAGCAGAAAATGGATATAAATCTCCTTTGCCAGAAGAAATAAGGTGGAGAAACTGGGCTTCAGATGAAGAAGGTATTACAGGGGAAGAACTTCTTGATTTTGTTAATGAAAAAGTTTTTGAACAAATTAAAAATTTGGATGTTGAAAACAATAGGAAAGCCCAAATTGTAAAACAGGTTTTTGAAGATACTTATAATTATATGAAGAATGGGGTTTTGATGAGGCAGGTTATTAATGAGATAAATAAAATTGATTTTACGAAACAAGGAGATAGACATTTATTTAATGATATTTATGAGACGATTTTAAAAGAACTTCAGTCTGCCGGTTCTTCTGGGGAATTTTATACTCCGAGAGCGGTAACCCAGTTTATTGTTGACATGGTTAATCCCAAATTAGATGAAATTATTTTAGATCCTGCGTGTGGAACTGGAGGATTTTTGACTTGTACTTTAGATAATTTAAGAAAAGAAAT
>CAYOTW010000013.1:0-14610 GCA_964407005.1 Candidatus Woesearchaeota archaeon
TTGAGATTAAAGCTGATGATGTTGTTTTGGATGGAAATGGCAAGGGGATTGAAGGAGCCGGCGCAAAAGGGTCTGGAATTTATATAGGAGGGGTGAATGAGATTATTATTGAGAATTTTAAAAATATTAGTGGTTTTGGAGAGGATTATGGAGAGGGAGGGATTTATTTTAATAATACGAATGATTCTGTTATCAAAAATATCTTATTAGTCGACAATTATGCTGAAGGAATTTATTTTGAATCAAGTAATAATAATAAGGTATTAGATATAATTTCTATAGGGAATTCTAATGGGTTGTCTTTTTATCGCAGTGATAATAATAATTTGTTCAATATAACTGCATTTGATAATTCATTTGCAGGGTTTTATTTAGCTGAAAGTAATTATAATTCTGTAAAGGGTTTTTATTCCCTAATGCCTAATCAACAAGATGGAATTTATTTATATTCGAGTAATTGGACTTTATTAGAAGACGTTTATGTGAGTAAAGAGAGTAATTGTGGGGTTTTTTTACATAAAAGTGAAAATAATGTTCTTAAAGATAGTTCCTTTTGTGAGAATGATGGGGATATTTGTTGTCATGGATCTGGTGAGAATGAGTTAGATGGGGTGATATACGGTTCTTCATCTAATTGTGAAGAATGGATTGTGCCCTCTAAGGATTCTTGTGAGTGAGTTATTTTTAATTTTAGGTAAATTATAAAAAGGAATTTTTTTTATTGTTATTATGAAAAAGGTGATGATTTTTGTGTTGTTGATTTTTTTAATTAGTGGTGCTTTTGCTAAATCTGGTGTTACTCCTTCTAGTTATGTTGTTAATTTTGAACCTGGTCTTGAGAGAGATTTTAAATTTAGATTTATTTTTTCTGATGGTGTTGAATCAAAGATTTCTTTGGCAGGAGATTTAAGGGAGTATGCAAGTGTTAATAAGGAAAAGATTAGGGGTGAAGAAGAAGTTGTAGTTCATTTAGAATTGCCTGATGAAATTGAAAAGCCTGGAACTCACATTATTAGAGTTGGTGCAAAAGGTAAGTTGACTGGAGAAGGGGGTTTTGCATTAAGTGCAGATGTGGGAGGGATTATCAAGGTAGTTGTTCCTTACCCTGGAAAATATGTTGAGACTTCGTTAAAAGCTACAAGGGCAAATGCAGGAGAGAATATTTCTTTGGATTTTGATGTTCAGAGTAAAGGAGATGAAAGTGTTGGGATTAATGCGTATCTTGAGATTAGGGATGCGGAGAAGTTGGTGGATACTATTGAGTTTGGAGCTGTTTCTCTTAGCAAGGGGGAAGTAAAGAAATATAATGTTAATTTGAATACAGATGATTATGAGCCTGGAGATTATATTGTTAAGGGTATTGTTTTGTATGATGGCAAGGTTGCAGAGTCAGAAACTCTTATGAGGCTGGGTCATTTATTTGTAGATATTATGAATTATACTCGTGAGGTTTCAAGGGGCGAGATTGTTAGTTATGGTATTGATATTGAGAGTTTTTGGAATAATGAGATTGATGATGTTTTTGCAACAGGAAGAATTTCTGGAACAGATATTGATTTTAAAACTCCTTCTGCAGATTTAAGAGGTTGGGAAAAAACTCATTTAAATGGTTTTTTTGATACTACTGGGTTAGAAGGGGAGTTTGCTAAGATGATTTTAACTTTGCATTATGAGGGGGAGATTACTCAGAAGGTTGTAAGGGTTAAACTTGTTGATAATGTTGATTGGTTATTGGTTTCAGTTGTTGGAATACTTGTGATAATTGTTTTGTCGTTGGTAGGGATTGTGATTTATTTATGGCGAAAAAAGAAGAGATAAAAATAAGGAATGTGATTTTGATTGGAGTGGTTTTAATTGGTATTGTTTTATTTGCTTATTTATTGTTGAGGCTTCCTTTGAGGGTGGAGAAATTTGAAGTTTATTTTGAAGTTGGAGATTCATTGGGTTTGAATACAGATGGTTTGAATTTTGGAACTGTTTTTCCTGGAGCTAGTTTAGAAAGGAATTTAGTTGTTTCAAACTCAAATACTTTTCCTGTTAGGGTGGATGTTTTGGTTAGCGAGGAGATTAAAGATTTTGTATTTTTGAAAAAGAGTTTTATAATTGAACCTCGGAGTGAGAAAAAAATTTCAGTGAATTTGATTGTTTCAAATGATTCTGAAAAGGGAGTTTATGGGGGCGATATAAAACTTGTTTTTAGAGATTCTTAGTAATGTTTTTATATTCGGTTTTGTAGTATTTATTATGGTTGAAAAAGAGGTTATTAGCTTTGCTTTGATTGGGTTTTTTGTAGTGCTTAGTTTGATGACTTTTGTTTTAGTTTATATTGGAGATTATGTTTCTCCAGGTGTTTTTACAGGAAGAGTTATGACTTCAGGAGCTATTTCTCTTGATGTTAATGAGCCTTTAGACGGGATTTTAATTTTTAGTCCTGAGAATAAAACCTATAATTTTAGTAAGGGAGATGATTATGAATTGGATTTAAATGTTAGTGCTACTTTTTCTGCTGTTAGATGGAATTATAGTTTATATGATTTGAAACATGGTGAGTATGTTTATACTGATGTGGGTTTTTCTCCTAATACTAGTTTTAATGCTGTTAGGTGGGGGAATATTTTGTATGTAGAGGCAGAAGATGGGGACGGATCTATGTTTAAAAATAATGTTACATTTTATATTTCTGTTCCTAATTCTGAACCTCAGTTAGATTTGCCTGAGGAACTTTATATTTGTGAAAAGAAAAAGATGGATTATCGTTTTAATGCAACAGATATAGATGAGGATGAATTAGAATTTGGAATTTCTCCTTTAAATCCTTTTTTTGTTTTAGGAGCTGGAGAGTTTAATGGGACTATTAAGTATGGAAGACTTGTTTCTTATAATCTTACAAAGCCGAGATATTTAGATATTAATAGTGGTTTTAAGAGGTATGAAGAAACTGTTTATGTTGAGGATGAAGTAGGAGACATTTCTTCTGAGGTTGTTGATATTTTTGTTATAGAGCGGAATAATGCTCCTGAAATTGAAGATATTGGGGCCCAGACTGTTTATCTAGCTGGAGAGGGTTCTATTTTTGAAAAGATTGTTGATGCTGAAGATATTGAGAGTGAAAGTTTAGAATATAGTTTAAAGTTTGAGGGTAATGAAAGTTTGTTTAATATTTCTGAAGAGGGTTTAATGAATTATACTCCTTCTGCTAATGATACAGGTGTTTATAACTTGGAAGTGTGTGTTAATGATACTGGTTTGAGTAGTCCTCATGAGAATATTTCTGATGTTTGTGGGCAGGATGGTGGAGAGTTGCAGAGTTGTGATTTTTTTAGTTTAACTGTTACAAATGAGAATAGGGCTCCGAGGATTGATTCTTATTCTCCTGAGAATTTGAGTTTTACTCAAAATAGTGATGATAGATTAGATTTTGTTGTTAATGTTTCAGATCCTGATGCAACTATTCCAGATGTTTATTGGTATGTTGATTCGTCTTTAAAGGAACATGATGAGGCTACAGTGAGTAATTCTTTTGCTTATAATTTTGGGTGTGGTGTTGGGGGGACTCATAGTATTGTTGCGAATGTTAGTGATGGTTTGAATTATACTTTATTAGAATGGACAGTTAGTTTGAATAAAGTGGCTTGTGCTAGGCCTAGTGACTCTGGTTCTGGGGGCGGAGGAGGCGGAGGAGCTTTAGCTGGATTTTGTAAGGAAGAATGGGGTTGTGTTGGTTGGAGGGTTTGTCAGAATGTTGAGCGATCTTTTGAAGCAGGAATTTTATCTCCTGAAGATTATTATAGATTTAAGGAAATATGTGCTCAAGAGGGCTTAGAACAGAGTAATTGTGGCTTTCAATTAAGGAGTTGTGCTGATTTGAATAATTGTAATAATAGCGAGTATAAGGTTGAAAAACCTTTTGAAATGAGGGTTTGTCATTATACTCTTAATCCGAGTTGTAGTGATGGGATTAAGAATTGCCATGATGGTGGCTGTGAGTTTTTAGTTGATTGTGGAGGTCCTTGTTCTCCTTGTGCGAGCTGTTCAGACGGCATTCAAAATCAAGGGGAGGAAGGTATTGATTGTGGAGGTCCTTGTCCTTGGCAGTGTGAGCTTGAAACTCCAATGACGCAGAATTATTTTTTATGGGGATTAATCCTAATTTTAATCTTAGTGGTAATATTTATAATCATCCAAGCTGTTAGGATAATAAGGTTTAAAATGAAAGAGGGGGAAAGATGGATTCGTTAAAAGGTTTTTTAGTATTTGTAGCTCTGATTTTTTTAGTTGGTTTTGTTAGTGCTGTTAGCTGGGATTCTAATGCTTATAGTGTTAATTATACTGCTGTGGAAGATAGTGTTTATTATCATAATTTAAGTAAGAATATTACTGGATATTCAAATGATGTAAGTTTTGTTATAGATACTAGTGGGGATCAGCTTTTATATTGGACAAATGCTTCTGGAAGAGAGTCTACTTCACTTAGCAATATTAATTCTTGGATTGGTATTCGAAACATCAGTACAGGCAATCTTACTATTAATGCAACAAAAAGTAATCAAACAGGTTTTTTTGAAATTCCAATAAAGGCTACAAATACTACAAGCGAGGTAGCTCAAACAGTTTATTTTAATTTTATAATTAATGCAACAAATGACGCACCAAATTTTACTCTTAATAATAGTTATAGTGTGGATTATACAAATAATTTTTTTGAAGTGAATCTTACGGGAAGTGATGAAGAGGAACAATATCCTCTTGTTTATAATTATTCAATTGTGAATTGTAGTGTTGCTTCATGGAGTTCGAGATATAATGAAACAGGGGATGATAACTGTACATTGGATTATAACCTTTCAAATGTTTCTGACACAAGATCTATATTAAATTTTACTAGTTTTGGTTATGATGATGTTGGTTCTTATAATTTTACAATTTGTGTTAGAGATACATTTGATAATGAGAGTGTTCCTCTTTATAGGGATTCAGCTTATGATGAAAATAAAACTAGATGTTATAATTCTACTCTTTATATTCGGTCTACTCTTTCTATTAATGTTTCAGAGTGTAATAATTCTATTTTCCAAGAAGGGCAGGAAAATACTTGTAATGTAACTGTTTATGTTGTTGGCGAAAAAAATCTTTTGAATATTACATCTGATGCAAGTTTGAGGAATTATCCTCAGGGAGATTCTGATATTGAAAATTCAAGTTGGTTTTATGATGCAAGAAACGTTAGGGCGTCAAGTTTTAAATATATTGCAGAGATTAATATTACTCCGACAAAAACAGAAGTGGGAAATTGGACTATAAATTTTACTGCAATTGATTTAGAAGAATATAAGGAGCCTGTGGAGGTAACTGAACAAATTTATATTTATGTAAACCATACAATTGAAGATTCTCCTGTTTTATCTAACCTTGGAAATGTAACAGGTTCGACAAATTCTCCTGTTTTGATTGAGTTTAATGCATCTGATAATGATTTGCTTATTCCTGATAAAGACTTATATGACGAAGATTTAATTTTTTCTGAAACTATCACAAATTTATCTTCGGGATTAGAAGTTAATTTGTTTGATATTGATTTTGTAAGCACTTCAGAAAATTATAGTTATGCTAAGATTGATTTTACTCCTGATGATTCTATGGCTGGAGTGTATGGGGTTAATGTTTCTGTTGAAGATGGTCAGGGAAATATTGATTATGATGTTTTTAATTTAACTATTTTAGATAATAGTGCTCCCTTGTGGAATTCTAGTGAATATACTTTT
The DNA here is from genome assembly GCA_964407005.1 of Candidatus Woesearchaeota archaeon. GTDB lineage: Archaea > Nanobdellota > Nanobdellia > Pacearchaeales > GW2011-AR1 > CAYOTW01. The sequence goes on from CAYOTW010000013.1 coordinate 5,763, forward strand.
AATTTGATTGTTAATTCTACTTTTGAGACTACTGCGAATTTTTATTTGAATTTAACAGATGGATATGTTAGTGATGCAGAAAATGACACCATTATATTTACAAATGGTTCTGGATTTAGAAGTTTTAATTTGACTTCTTCTGGTTTGTTGAATTTTACTCCTTGGAAATATGATGTCGGTGTTTGGTCTATTGCAGTTACTGCTGATGATGGGTATTTAACAAATTCAACTACTTTTAATTTTAATATTTCTAATATAAATTCTGATCCAAATATTGGGGAATTTAAAAGAACTTCTACTACAATTAGTAATGGGGATTCCTTAGAGGTAAATGAATCAGAATATGCCAAAATATCTTTAAGGGTTCATGACGACGATTTAATGATTACTGATTCTGAAATTTTAGAAGGGGCTTATAATGAATCTCTTAGCGTTGATGTGAATGTGACAAATTTAAGTTTTGTCGAGGAAGTTATAGATTTTAATTTTAGTTCTATTGAGGAAATAGCAGGTTTTGAAAATTCTTCATATTATAATGCAGATTTTACTCCTGTAAAAGCAAATGTTGGAAACTATTCTGTTGTTGTGAATATAACTGATGCTTCAGGAAGTTCTGTTTCAAGGCAGTTTTTTTTAAATATTTCAGAGATAAATAATCCTCCTGTTTTGTCGTCTATATTAAATTATACTGGGACGATTAATGATATTTTATCTTATGATGTTAATGCTTCTGATTTGGAAGATGGTAATGATTCTTTAGATGGCAATTTAAGTTTTAATTTACAAAACATTACCAATCGGGCTCCTAATTTAACGATTAATGATTCTACTGGAGAGATTGATTTTAATTTTGATTCTAATGAAAGTTATGCAGGTTTTTGGGAGTATAATGTTTCGGTAAATGATTCTGAAGGGAGGACAGATTTTCAAATATTTAGTTTAACTATTTATGGAAGCCCTACTATTACAGGGGTTTATAACAGCAATGGATTTATTTTTAGTGAGAATTCATCAGAAGTAGTTAATGCCAGTGTTGATTATGCAGTTAATAATACTTTATTGAATTATACTTTTTATATGGATAAAATTGTTTATTCTAATAATACTTCTTATAGTTATTTGCCTTTGGAGATTAAGAATACTTCATTATTTAATTGGGACTCAGGGAATTATAGTTTTAATCTTAGTTTGGATTTTTCTGATGAGACTTATGGTATGTTAAAGAATCTTACATTGGTTGTTTTTAATCCAAGTTATCCTGGGTTAAATCATTCTTATAATGTTAAGGTTAATGTTTCTCATACAAATTATCCTGTGTTTTTTAATGGTTCTATTAGTAATTCTCAGGCAACAAATAATCAGGTGATTGAGATTGATTTGAAAGATTATTTTAGTGATTTAGATAACGATGACCCTTATTATAATCAGGACATAAATTTTACTTTGAATTCTAATGAGTCTACGAGTTTGATTGTGCCTTATTCTACGATTAGTTCGGATTGGATTTTGAATGTTTCAACCAAGGGGAAGAGTGTTGCAGAGGATTTGTATGTTCTAGCTGAGGAGGGGCTAAATAATGTAACGAGTAATAATTTTACTATAGAGTTTACAGAACCTGAAACAGAGACAATTACAGTCACAAAGACAGTTAGTGGGGGCGGCGGAGGAGGAAGTAGTATTAAACATTATTCTATTAAGATTATTGCTCCAAAAGATGTAATTATTGACAAAAATAATATGATTCATGTTCCATTTAGTATCCAAAATAATGGTCAGTTAGATTTAAAGGGAATTAGTTTGAGTAGTATTATTAATTATCAAGGGACTTTTAGTGAAGATGTGAGTATTGAACTTTCTCAGGGGAACATTGATTATTTGAAATATGGGGAATCAAGGGATTTTGTTATGACAATAAGAGCAAATACTCAGGCTTCGGGGAGATATAAGGCAACACTTTTTGCAAATGTTTCTTCACCTAAATTTTCAGATTGGGCTGATTTTTATATTGAATTAAGAAAAACAAATGAATCAGAGGCAGAACAGATTTTAGTTTTTACTGAGAAATTGGTTGCTGAAAATCCTGTTTGTTTAGAATTGACTGAGACTGTGAAGGAAGCAAGAGAGGTTTTTGAGCAGGGAAATCATGAAAGGGCTGCAAATTTAGCTAGGGAGGCTGTTGAAGCTTGTCAGAATGCAATAAATTCTAACGAGCAGATATCTTCTGAAAATCCTTTTGTAAGGGAAAGTTTTTATTATATTAGTTTTGCAACACTTACAATTTTTGTTTTTGGTTTTATCTTTTATATCTATAAGAGGGTAAAGTTTAATAAAGTAAAAGTTAGTAGTATTTAATATGAGGTGTGTGTAAATGCAAGGTCAAAATAATTTTGATGAAGTTTTAGAAGATTTAGAGAGGAAAATCTCTAGTAATGAGGAACTAGGACTTGTAGTAGATAATAAGTTTAAGAAGTTTAAGGAGGTTTTGGAAACTTTAGAAAAAGAGATGTCTAAGATTGTTGTTGGGCAGAGAGAGACTATCCGGGGTGTTGTGAGGGCTATTCTTTGTGATGGGCATGTTCTTGTAGAGGGTGTTCCAGGTGTTGCTAAAACATTGATTGTTAAATCTATTGCAAGGATTTTTGGTTGTGAGATGAATAGGGTTCAGTTTACAGTAGATTTGTTGCCTACAGATATTACTGGTATTATGAGTTATACTCCTGAGAAAGGTTTTAAGATTGTTAAAGGACCTATTTTTACAAATTTTTTAGTAGCTGACGAGATTAATAGAAGTCCTCCTAAAACTCAATCAGCTTTATTAGAAGCAATGCAGGAAAAGGCAGTAACGATTTCTAAAAAGACATATGATTTGCCTAAACCGTTTTTAGTTATGGCTACTGAAAATCCTATAGAGGTTTCAGGAGTTTATCAATTGCCTGAGGCACAGGTGGATAGATTTTTGTTTAAGTTATTAATTGGATATCCTAATCAGAAAGAGGAAAATAAGATATTGATGAATAATGTTACAATAAAAAAATTTGAAGATTATAATCTTAAAAAATTGTTTAATGCTAAGGAGATTATTAAATTACAAGAACAAGTTAAGGAAGTGTTTACTTCTGAAGCGATTAGAGAATATATTATTCAGATTGTAAATGAGACTAGAAAAAGTGGAGGAAGTTTTGGCAAATATATTTCTTATGGGGCAAGTCCAAGGGCGTCTATTGCTTTGTTTATTGCATCTAAGGCGGAAGCGATGATGAATGGACGAGATTATGTTATTCCTGAAGATGTAAGGGTTGTAGCGTATCCTGTTTTGAGACATAGGATTATCTTAAATTATGAGGCAGAAGCAGATGACATGAATAGTGATATGGTTATCAAAGAAATTTTGAATAAAGTAAATGCTCCTTAAATAAGATGAGAGATTTTAATATTAAATTTGGCGAGGCTGTTGCGAAGTTTGAAAGTGCTATTCATAGGTTTAAGATTAAGAAGATTGTGTATCGTACTATTTTTAGGGGAAGGGGTTTAGAATTTGAATCGTATAGAAATTTTGGACAAGAGGACGACTCTTCTTTAATTGATTGGAAGGCTACATTAAGGTCTAATCGTTTATTGGCTAAGCAGTATATTGAGGAGAGAGATTTAGAAGTTTATTTTATTTTAGATGTGAGCGAGGGTATGATATTTGGATCAAGAGACAAATTAAAAGCAGAGTATGCTGCAGAGGTTGTTGCAGCTCTTTCACATTTGATTATTAATTCAGGAGATAAGGTGGGGTTGATTATGTTTAATGATGGCATTGTTCATTTTTTGCCTGCTTCAAGAAATACTACTCAGTTTGGACTTTTTAGAAAGGTTTTGTCAGATCCAAATCTTTATGGAGGGGGTTTTAAATGTCAACATGTTTTGGACCATGTTTTGAATGTTATCAAATCTCCTTACGCTATGATGGTTTTGGTTTCTGATTTTATTAATTTTGATTTATCTTGTAAGAATAAATTGAAGATGCTTTCTTCAAAATTTGAAACAATTGCTTTGATGATTAGGGACCCCTTAGATAATAATTTGCCTAAGAATGCTCCTCAGATGGTTGTCCAGGATCCTTACTCAAGTAATCAGATGATTGTGGAACCGAGCTTAGTCGCAGATCATTATAATGCTGTTGTAAAAAAAAATAAGCAGATTTTAGAGGACGTTTTTAAAAAAACAGATATTGATTCTGTTGAATTGGTTACTGATAAGAGTTTTGTTATTCCTCTTGTATCTTTTCTTAAATCAAGAGCAGGAGGCCCATAATGGTTACCTTTTCATTTTTATATCCTAAATTTTTATGGTTTTTATTATTAGTCCCTCTTTTTATTTTGATTTATTTTTTTAGTATAGCATATAATAAAAAAAAGTCTATTGTATTTTCTAATTTTGAAGCAATGCAGAGATTTTATGATATGGAATTTTTTTCAAAGAATTTTTTAACATTGTATATTAATATAGGTATTATTGTTTTGCTGGTTTTTGCATTAGCTGGGACTTCTGTTGTTTTTACAACTGAATCTAGTTCTTATTCTTATGTTGTTGCAGTGGACAATTCTTGGAGTATGCAAACTTCGGATATGGACCCTAATCGGCTGAGTGTGGCAAAGTCTTCTGCAAAAAGATTTTTGGAATTGTTGCCTGTTGGAACCGAGGCAGGAGTTCTTAGTTTTTCTGGAGATGCGAAGATTATGCAACCTGTGACATCTTCAAAAGTTAAGAATAAAATTGCGATTGATTCTATTGATTTTGGAGAGATTGGTGGGACTAATATTTATAATGCTATTCTTGTGGCTAATCGGATGTTGGGCGAAGATGGTCTTAATGCTATCATTTTGATGAGTGATGGTCAGCTTAATGCTGTTGATGCCCCACAGGTGATAGATTATGCAAAGAAAAAGAATTTAGTGGTTCATACTATTGCCATTGGAACTCGGGAAGGTGGGAAGACTAGTTTTGAAACTATTTCTAAGACTGATGAGGAATTTTTAAAATCTATTGCTTTTAATACTGAAGGAAAGTTTTTTTCTGCACAAGATATGGGCGATTTAGATGAGTCTTTTAATGAGATTGTTTATAAAACTCAAAGAGAGGTTTCAATGGATCTTGCTATTTATTTTTTAATCGCTGCTTTGTTGTTATTTGCATTTGAATGGGCTGTACATAATTTAAGATTTAAGATTTTTTCTTAACGCATAAGTGAATTTAGGAAGCTTCTTAATCTGTCTAAAAATCCTGCTGTATCTTTTGTTTTTATTATTTTTATGTCTTCACAGTTTGGACAACTGCCCCCGCAATCTATTTCTGTTTCATCTCCGTCTTTTTTCCCATTAAAACAATAATCACAATATGGATTGTTTTGCCAGTCACCTTCTGATAAGTCAATATTTATGTAAGGGTTTAGTATGTCGTCGCTTTTTTCAAGTCTTGCCATCATTTTGTTTGTTAGTCTGTTGTAAATCCCAATGTATTCTTTTCCACATTTATTGAATTTTTTTGTATAGATGTCCTCACTAATTGAACAGTTTTTTTCTTCGATTTTTGTTTCAACACATCCATTTTTGTCATAACATGACCTTGTTTTTTCCCCTTGAATATTTTCAACACCATCTACTAAATCTATAAAATTATATTCTGCTGAACAAGGAGTCCAGGAAGAACATTGTATGTCGGAGTTACATAATGTTGTTTTGGGTTCTGAGCAGGAGAGTTTAGTTGGTTTGTTTAGTTCTGTTCCACATTTGTTTAGGTCTTTACAGGTTGGAACTGTGAATCCATTTTTACATGCAGACCAGGAACATTCCCAGTTTTCTTTACATGTGCCGTTACAATATTTTGTGGTTATTGGCACATCTGTTGAAACAGAGCATTTATTTGTATCAATACATGTTCTTTTTTGAACCCCGTTTTCACAAGGTTCCCAGGAAGAACATCGCCATTGAGAAGTACATAGTGTCTTCCATTGCTTTTCTCTATCAATCAGGTTTTCAGCAAGTTTATCTGATTCTGTGGGGATTGGTTGTTTTCCTATTTGGATGTAATCGTCTTTTTGATCTTGGTTTATATCTGCTGAAACTTCTTCATCTTCTGAATTAAAATTACAGTAGTCTACTTTTATTTTTCTTGGTTCTTTACAAATCGGTGCAGAGAATTCTTGCATTAAATCTAGTGTTATGAATATATTCTCGGGATTTTTTTCTGAGTTTATTTTGAATTTTTTTGTTTCATTGATTTTTGGAACATCAGAAAGAGGGATATTATTTTGGGAGAAGTCAAAGAAATTTATATTTATTTTTTCTATGGTATAGATATCTTGTTTTCTTTCTAAATTTATGTAAATTTTTTTTGTGTAAGCGTCATAACATACATTATAAATTAAACTTCTTATATGGTTTAGGTCTAAGCAATCTTGTTCTTGGTTTGTTTGGACTGGTGTTTTATTTATTACAGAATATAGTGAAATCATTATGATAACTAAAACTGCAATGTTGATTACAATAAGATTTTTTCTCTTCATTTTTTCTCTTTTTTATTTTTGAAGAAAGAGGTGAGTTTTGATTCCATGTCTTTTGGTTTTTCTCTTATTTCATATTTTTTTACAATTGAAATCAATCTTTCTGCAATTTCTTTTATTTCTTTATCTTTTACTTCATCTTCTTTATAGTGAATTCTAATCATCATAAAGGAAAAATTTGCAATTTCTGGTTTATCTTTTAGCTCTTCTGCTATTTGGGTATATTCTTGTTTTTGTTTTGTTTTGAATCTATCTTGTAGAAATTTTTTAGACAAGTTATCAAGACTTTTTATTTTTTCTAAATTTGATTTTTTGGATCTTTTTATTCTCTTTATTTTTTTTACTAATTGGCTTTCTTTTTTTCTTGTCTTTTTTTTGAGTTTTATTTCTAAGATGATGAGGGTTGCAGCAATTGCAATTGCAATAAAAACTATTACTAGAAGTATGATTATTTTAGTATTTGAAAACAGCGATAGGATATTTAGCCACCTCATGATAAAGTGATGTTTTTGCTATATAAAAATCTTGTTATTGCGAAGGTTTAAAAAGTCTTTAGACTGAATATTTTTATGGCTAATGGAATTGAAAGACCGTTGGATTTGTTGAATGCATCCAAGGGCAAAGAGATTTTGGTGCAGCTTAAGAACGGCAAGCAACTTGTCGGGACTTTGTTGGCATTTGATATCCACATTAATGTGGTATTAGATAGTGCTAAGGAAGTTGAGAATGGCGAGCAGACAAAAGCATACGGTCTTACATTTTTGAGAGGAGATACGATAATTTTTATCACTCCTTCAAATCCGAAAGATTAAGCATTTGTCGTGTTTGTTTTTGCTGCGGCACGAGTTTTAGTGCTTTATTGATAGTTGAAACTATGTTTTTCACTATCTAAATTTTTATATAGTTTATTTTTATTTTTTTGTTATGGATAATGATTGTTGGATTGATGAAAGTGGAGGAAGGGTAGATATTTTTCCTGGTTTTTCTAATATTTATAGGGATGAGATTTCTAGAGAATTAGATTTGAGATATAATTTTTCTTCTTCTCCTAAAAAGATTGGAGGTTTAGGAAATGCGGAAGTTGAGGTGGCTGCAGATGGTTTGATGAATTTGTGTTATACTTTTAAAGGAGTTGTGGGGGTGGAGAATAATGAATTATATGATTTAGGAATGAATCTTTCTTCTAGATTTTTGTTTGGGCAAAGTTGGGATTATGAAGGCTTATTGAGTCGAGAAATGTTAAGGGATAAAAAAGTTAAGGGAAGAAGAATTTTGTTTCCTACTGAAAAATTAGTAAAGAAGGCTTTTAATTTAAGGGATTAGATTTTAATTTTCATTAGGTCTTTTGCAATTTCTGTGTCTTTGAAAATTTCTTTTGCTTCTTGTTTGATTTGTTCTTGTTGTTTTTTTGTTTCATATCTTTGGCTTAGGTGTGTTAGATATAATTTTTTTGAGTTTGAATTTTTTGCAATTTCTGCGGCTTGATGAGATGTGAGGTGAAAGTGGTCTTTTGCAATTTCTTTTTCATCTTTTGAATATGTTGATTCGCAGATTAAGATGTCTGAGTTTTCTGCTAATTTTTCTGCTTTTTTTGTGATTTTTGTGTCGGTTATTAATGTTATTTTTTTGCCTTTTTCTAGGTAGGTTAGTTTTTTTGGATTTATTTTTTTATTATTGATTGTGATTGTTTTTCCTTGTAAAAGTTTTGCAATTTCAGGAGTATTTGGGATATTTAGTTTTTTGAGTTTTTCTTTGTTAATTCTTTTTTTATCTTTTAGGATGAATGAGTAGGCATTGCAGGAGGTGTTGTGATTTAGTTGTGTTGAGTGGATTTCAAACTCTGGTGTTTCTAGGAATTTGTTTTCTGTTTCAAATGATTTTATTTTGAATCCTTTTGATTCTGTGTTGTTTAGATACCATTTTAGATGGTTTTGGATTAGTTGTTTGACTTTTTGGTTTGTGCCTTTTGGTCCGTAGATTTTTAATTCTTTAGAATATTCGTTGAGTATGAGTGTTTGTAAAAGTCCTGGAAGTCCGAGGGTGTGGTCGCCGTGCCAGTGAGTTATTAGTATTTTTGTGATTTTGCATGGGTTGAGTTTTGCATATTTGAATTGTCTTTGTGTTCCTTCTCCGCAGTCTATTAGGATATTTTCGTCTTTGTATTGTAGGAGTGTTGCTGGATGATTTCTTTTTGCAGTTGGGACTGCGCCTGATGTTCCTAAAAATGTGATGTTTATTTTTTCTGCCATGTTAGTTTGAAGAAGAAGGAGTTTTTATTTTTTGGGATTGTCTGAATTTAGG
>CAYOTW010000013.1:14710-20106 GCA_964407005.1 Candidatus Woesearchaeota archaeon
GAGCCCAGGTCTTGTGTTTTTGTAAACTTTTGTCAAGACCTAAACTCTCGGGAATTGCACAATTCCCCGTAATTTTATAAGCGGGCACTGGGAATTGCACCCAGGATCAGCGGGTTGCAGCCGCTTGCCTTACTGCTTGGCTATGCCCGCGCTTATTTTAGACAATGCCTCTGACAGCTCAGAAATTGAAAATTTCTGGGACTTCACTCCTAAGAAAACCAAGGTTTTTTAAGTTTTGCAAGAGCTCACAATTTCGCTCACGCGGAGGTTCAACTTTCCTTTAAAATTGTCCACTGCGTTCTGCTTTACAAGACTGAAGTGATTCGAACACGAACCCTGCCTTATGCCTCTGACAGCTCAGAAATTGAAAATTTCTGGGACTTCACTTTTCACAAAGATGAAGTGATTCGAACACGAACCCTGCCTTATGCCTCTGACAGCTCAGAAATTGAAAATTTCTGGGACTTCACTTTTCACAAAGATGAAGTGATTCGAACACGAACCCTGCCTTATGCCTCTGACAGGATTCGAACCTGCGACCTATGGCTTAGAAGGCCATCGCTCTATCCTGCTGAGCTACAGAGGCATACTTAATTGCTGTAAATTTTATATTTAAAGGTTTGGATAGTTATTTTTATAAAGGAAAGGGCATTGAATATTTTATGTTAAAAAAAGGTATTTCGGCAGTTGTTGCGACGGTTTTGATGATTTTAATAACTATTGCAAGCATTTCAATTGTTTGGGTAGGTTTTTTACCTATTTTTGCAGATATGGATTCTGAGGTTTATTCTGATTTAAATTTTGATGTTGTTTTAGAAGGTTATACTGTTTATGATCCTGCGGAGAATTTTGCATTTGTTCAGGTAGAGAGGGGGCAGGATGAAACTGAGGTGGTTGCATTAGAAGTTATTTTTTATTTTAATGGTACTTCTTATAATTATTTAAGAGAGGATGTTCCTTTTGCTAATGAGAAAAAAACTTATGCTTTTAATTTTACAAGAGATGGTTTGTTTGGAGTTCCTGAAAAAGTTAGTATTGCGCCGGTTATGAGGATTGGAGACACAAGAAAGTTTGGAAAGATTGTTTCCGAGAAATTGATTCCTGTAAGCAAGGTTGCATTAAAAGAGGAAGAGTGGGAGGATGCTGATGAGGATTCTAAGGAGTCAAAGATAAAAATTTCTTCTGGCGGATATGTTAAGAGTAGGGATTTTCTTAGCGCTAGTGTAATCGAGGTTGATAGTTGTATAAATATTACTGAGCCTGGAGAATATTTGTTGACAAAGGATATTTATACATCAGGGGCAACTTGTATTATGATTAATTCTTCAGATGTTGTATTTGATGGCGATGGACATTTGATTAATTATACTGATCCTGTTTTTTCAGGTTCTTATCCTTTTTTTGGTAATGAAGGAATATTGGTTACAGGTAGTAATCCTCCGAGTAAATTTGGAGAAGGAAGAAGGAATATAGAGATAAAAGATGTGGTTGTTAGGGGGACATATCACGGGATAAAATTATTTTTAGTTAATGATTCTAGTTTAGAGAATATTGAGGCTTCATTTAATGAATATAATGGAATTTCTATATATGATTCATATAATAATGTTGTCAAAAATTCAAATCTTTCATTTAATGAATATAGCGGAATTTCTGTGAGTGAAGATACTTATTATTCTAATAAGACCAGTATTATTGATAATCTTGTTAGTTTTAATGGGGATTATGGAGTTATGATTTCTTCTCCTGAGGTTTTTGTGGAGGATAATTCTATATTAAATAATACGAGGGGAGGGATTGGATATAGGGGATTTAGATTTTCTTTAACTGACTCTAGATTTAATGATAATGTAATATGCGGGTTATCTACAGAATATGATTTTATGTGTTTATCTGTTGGAGAGAATGAAGCTTCAGGAAATACTTATGGTTCTCAAAGTGGTTGTGGTTGGTTAGATGCATCTGTTGGAAGTTGTTAACAGCTAATTTTAAATACTTCTGTTTTTTATTGTTTTTATGGTTGATTTAGGAATTGACGAGCTTGCAAGTTTTTGTAAGAGAAAGGGTTTTGTTTATGCTTCTGGAGATTTGTATGGGGGTCTATCTGGTTTTTGGGATTTTGGTTCTTTGGGTGTTGAAATGAAAAATTCTCTTAAAAATAATTGGTGGAAGTTTCATGTTTATAGGGAAGATGTTGTTGGGATTGATGGAGCAGTGATTACAAATCCTAGGGTTTGGGAGGCTTCTGGTCATGTAGAGAATTTTATTGATATTGCTGTTGTCTGTAAAAAGTGTAAGAATAAGTTTAAAGTTGACGAATCTGAATTAAAAACTGCAAGTTGTGATAAATGCGGTTCTGATGATTTAGAAAATAAAGGGAAGTTTGTTCCGATGTTTACTACAGATGTTGGGCCTGTCGAAGACGATTCTATTAAGTCTTATTTAAGGCCAGAGACGGCTCAGTTGATTTTTTCTAATTTTAAGAATGTTGTTGAAAATTCAAGAATGAAGTTGCCTTTTGGTATTGCCCAGATTGGTAAGAGTTTTAGAAATGAGATTGCTCCGAGGAATTTTTTATTTAGGTCTAGGGAATTTGAACAGATGGAGTTGGAGTATTTTATTGACCCTGAAGAAAAAGAAAATTGTCCTTATGACATTCCTGTTGTTGAAGTTTTGGTTTATGATGAGAAAAAGCAGAATAATGGGGAGGAGGCTGAGAAGATGTTGATTAGTGATGCTTTGAAAAAGAGGTTGATTAAGTTGAAGTGGCATGCTTATTGGCTAGCTACGGAGTTGAAGTGGTTTGAGTCTCTTGGTGTGGATTTGAGTAATTTTAGGATTAGACAGCATTTGAAAGATGAGAAGAGTCATTATGCTACAGATACTTGGGATTTGGAGTATAAGTTTCCTTTTGGTTGGAAGGAATTGCAAGGCATTGCAGATAGAGGGGATTATGATTTGAAACAGCATGAGAAGTTTTCTAAAAAAGATTTGAAGATTATGGACGATAAGAAAGGCGAGAAGGTTTTGCCGATGGTTGTTGCCGAACCTTCTTTAGGTGTTGAAAGGGCTTTTTTGGTTTTTATGTTTGATGCATATTCTAAAAATGAGAAGGGGGATGTTGTTTTAAAACTAAATCCTAAACTTGCTCCTGTTAAGGCTGCTGTTTTTCCATTGGTAAAAAAAGACAAGGAATTGGTTTCTTTATCTAGGGAGATTTTTGATGATTTGAAAAAAGAGTGGAATGTTGTTTATGATGCTTCTGGAAGTGTTGGTAGAAGATATGCAAGGAATGATGAGGTTGGAACTCCTTTTTGTATTACTGTTGATGGGGATTCTTTAAAAAATAAAGATGTTACAATTAGGAATAGGGACGATGGTGAACAGAAGAGAGTTAATGTTAATGATTTGAAGAATGTTTTGAGGGATTTGATTTCTGGAGAAGTGAGTTTTGAGGATTTGGATTAAATTTATATATCTTGATTGTTATGTTTTTTTGAGGTGAGATGGGACATATAATTTCGTTTGTTTCTGTAAAAGGGGGAGTCGGAAAGACTACTTTAGCTTTAGAGACAGCTTCGACATTGTCTAATGAGTTTAATAAAAGGGTTTTGTTGGTTGATGCTAATTTTTCTGCTCCTAATGTTGGGCTGTATTTGGATTTGACCAATGATTTGACTTTACACCATGTTTTGCAGGGAGAAGGGTTGCAGTATGCGATTTATGAGGCCCATGGTTTTGATGTTCTTCCTGCTTCTTTAGATTTTTACGACGAGGTTGATGTGTTTAAGTTAAAGAAAGTTTTATTTAAGGTTAAGGAGAGGTATGATTTTATTGTTATCGATTCTTCTCCTAATTATGAGGAGTTGAAGCCAGTGATTGCTGCTTCTGAAAAGGTTTTTTTGGTTAGTGGTCCTGATGAGGTTAATTTTAGGACGACGCTAAAGGCAGCTAACTTGGCAAAGGAAAGTAAGACTCCTGTTGAGGGGATTTTATTGAATCGTTTGAGAAAGGGGAAGTATGATTTGAATTTGAAGTATGTGGAGGATGAGTCTAATGTTCCTGTTGTTGCTAAGGTTTCGGATCACAAAAAGGTTCAGGAGGCTGCTTTTTATAAAAAACCTGTTTCGGTTCATGATTCTTCTAATTCAATTTCTAAAGAGATAAAGTCGTTTGTTTCTGCTTTATGTGGCGAGTCTCCGGATTCTAATTTTTTTCAGAAATTCATGCCCTTTAAAACTTTGTTTGGAAAGGAGAAAGTTAATAGGGAGTTGATGAGACAGAAGTTTTATAGGGAGCAATTATGAGACATAAGATTTTTTTGGGTTTTTTTGTAGGTATTGTTTTGACCTTGTTTTTATGGATTTTTTTTAATATTGATTTTTTTAAGAGTCAAATTGAGGGATTGGTTTTGGTTTATGGTTTGACCGGAATTTTTATTTTAAGTTTACTTGCAGATGCTTTGGAACAGCCTTTTGGGCCGGAGGTTCCAGCTGTTATTGGGATTTCATTTGGATTGAATTTTTCTAGTGTTTTTATTGCTTGTATCTCTGGGGCTTTTTTTGGGGGTTTGATAAGCTTTTATTTTGGAAAGTATTTTTTATCTAAAAAGATTTCTTATACTTGTAGTACTAAAAAATATAAAAATTATTGCGGGATTTTTTCTAAGTATGGCAAATTGAGTTTAGCTGTTGCATCGGTTTCTCCAATACCTTATGTTACGTTTTGTTGGTTTTCTGGTTCTTTTGGAATGAAGGTTAGGGATTTTATTATTTTTGGATTTATTCCGAGGATTTTTAGAATTGGTTTTATTATGTTTTTCTTTAGGCTTTTCTTTTTGAGTTAGATTTATAAATTAGGTTTCTATTTAGTTTTATGGAAGAAGAGTGTATTTTTTGTAAGATTGTAAAAGGAGAGATTGAGTCTGAGAGGATTCATGAGAGTGATAATTTTATTGTGATTAAGGATAAGAATCCTAAGGTGAAAAATCATTCACTTGTTATTCCTAAGGATCATTATCCTACTTTTTTTGAGATGCCTTCTTCTGTTTATGAGGAGTTTTTGTTAGTTACAAAAGAGGCTGCGATTGCTGCGACTAGTGAGATTGATACTAATGATTTTAATTTGGTTATGAATAATGGGGAGAGTGCAGGGCAGATAATTTCTCATGCACACTTGCATATTTTGCCTAGAAAGAAAGACGATGGTTTTGGTTTGAATGTTTGATTTTAGTTAGTTTTGTATTTTAGATTGGAGGGGGTTAAGTTTTTTTCGAAGATTTTTATTGCCCACTTCAAGTTTCTTCCTTCGGAAGAAAGACCCACTCTCACAATTTGCATCCCCATCTTATGAAGATAGTTGTCGAAGCGAATTGCCCTCCTCACAATTTGCATCTC
>CAYOTW010000014.1:0-3191 GCA_964407005.1 Candidatus Woesearchaeota archaeon
TTTAACTGGATGTGCTGTTATTGACGAGCCTGGGAGGTATTATTTGAAGAATGATGTTGGTGTGGAGGATGGATTTTTTTGTTTTGCAATAACTAGCAATGATACTATTTTAGATTTAAATGGAAAGGAAGTTAATTATGAAAGTGGTTCGGCATATAATGGAGTAGTGATAAGTTTTCCATCGGATTCAGGAGGAGTGTATGTTGATAATGTTGAGGTCCTTAATGGAGCGATTGAAGGGTTTAATAGGGGGGTTTTGGTTACAGAGGCTGTTAATGTTAGGCTTTCAAATTTAGAAATATTAAATAGTGAGGGGGTGGGAGTCACATTGCAGATGTCTTTTGAAAATGTGCTTTCAGGTTTGAAGATGGAGAATAATACAAATGGCATTCAGATTTATTCAGGTTCGGATAATAATTCAATTGAAAATATTTTTATGAGGGGGCCTTTGAATTCAGCTGGAGAGGGATTATCTGTTTCATCTTCTTTTAATAATTCTTTTGGCGATTTAAATATTTCTTCTTATAATCAGGGATTGATTTTAGAGAGTTGTAGTAATAACCAGTTTAACAATGTAGTTTTATGTGATAATTATGAGTCAGATGTAAACTGTATTAATTCGGTTACAAATGGGTTATTAGGGGATAATTATATTGGAGTTGTTTCTGATTATTGTGATTGGATTAATTCTGAAGATTATACTTCTTGTCTAGATTAAGGCGTCTATTTTTTTTAGATGGGAATAAAATTTAGGATTATTTAGATAAGACAATTTCTAGTGTTGAGACATTGATTTGTTTGCCTTCTTTATTTTCAAACTCTTCACTATCTATTTTTATGTCTTTAACTTTTAGGTTTTGTTCTTTTAGAAATCTTTTTCTTGCAACTTCTGCAATATCTACTGCTTTTGAGATGAATTTCCCTCTTGATTTGATTGTTACCTCTTGTGCGTTTTTTGTTGTAAATTGCATCACAACTCCTGTAACATAATTCATAAATGGTTTTCCGCCTATAAAAACAATATTTTCTTTAGTGTTTTGTTTTTCTGTTTCTTGTTTTTTATCTTGTTCATTCATTTTCTGGGAGTATTGTTTTAGTGTTTCTTTTTAGTCTTGTTATGTACCCTGCAATCATATTTCTAAGTCTTTTACTTGGCATTGTTTGTCCTAGTGCCTTTTTATTGTCTTCAAAGTCTTCTGTAAACGTGTCTGGAGTTGTTTCTACAAGTTCTCTTGCTGTTCTTTTTACTAGTAGTGTTTTGATTCTTCCCATTTATTTTCAAGATGATTGTGGTTTTTAAGCTTTATTGTTTTAATTTTCCATTATTTCAATCTTCATAAGGTTCTTATGTTCATTTAAGAAGTCTTTTGTTGTAGATGCAGGCTCTCCAGTTGATAAAAATAAGCAGGGCATTTTTTCATTTGATGCTTTTTGGTGGGCCATTGTGAGGTCTGCGATATTTGGTCTTTTTTTGTCCTTTGCATACAAAAGAAATTTTATTTTTCCTAAATCTGAATTGATTCTTACAATTGCTGTAAAATCTTTTTTATTGACTTCAATTTTTTTTAAAAATTCTATATCTTTTGCTAAAAGATAGTCTTTTGCATTTTCTAAAAATTGTTCAGGAGAGTGCTTCTTTTTTGGTTTTTCTTGTGTTTCTGATTTTTCTTGCTGAGTTGGAGGGCTTTCTTCTTTATTTATCTCTGATTTTTTGTTTTCTTCTTTTATTTCTTCTTCTGGTTTTTCTTGACTTAGTTTTTGCTCTTCTTGTGTTTCTGATTTTTCTTGTTTAGATGATTCTGTTTCTATTATCCCTTCTATTTTTTCTTTTTCTGGAATCTTTTCTTGAATTGGTTCTTTTTCATTATTTGAATTTTGTAAAATTTGTTCAATTTCAAAAGTTGGAATAAAAGAATATTTCCAAATTATTTCGTTGTTATATTTTAGAGGTGTTGCAAAATCTTTTAGATTTCTTAATGCAACTCTTAATGCAGGTTCTTGTTCTTTATCTTTTAAGATTTTGTTTTGTTTAAGTTTTAGAAATGCTGTTTTTTCTATTCCGGTTAGTTCATCTGAGAAAGCTTCAAGTTTTTTTTCTTGGCCTGGAATTAGATATAATGGGGACGAGCCTATTTTTAATGAAGATAGTTTTACTTTTCTTTCATTGACTAATTCAGATAGGATTGCAGAGGTGAATACAGGGGAGAGTTTTATTTCTCTAGAGATTCTGATGGGTAGACTAGGTCCGTTTTGGTCTAGTAAATTTATTATTTGGGATTTCACCTGGTTTACATTTATCATATTAGTGAAAGTGGGTTAGGGTTTAAATCTTTTGTTATAGTATTCTTATTTGATTGTTTAGAAAGAGTGTTTATGGAGACAGGTTTTTGAAAATAAGCTTAATTGTTATGGAATTTAGTTTATTAAAATTATAATTTCATCCAGCTGACTTCATAATATGAGACATCGTTTTCTTGATCTACAACTGCTATGAGAAGGTGTTTTTTTGTAGAATGCGCGACTCTGTTTTTTGCAGAAAATTCATGCCAGGTTATTTTTTCATTTTCAGATGTAATGTATAGAAGCCATTTTGCGTGGTGCTTTCCTATTTTTTTGCCTGGTTCATAGACTCTGAATTCTGCTCCGAATTTTAGTGCTGTTTTTGGGATGTATCCTTTTTCTCTTAGGTCTTTAAATACAATATATTTTTGTTTGAATTTTTTATCTATTCTTTGTAATTTATTTTTAAAATCTTTTAGGAGGATTTCTTTTTCTTTGTAATCTAAAATTTTCATTTTTTTTGATTCTAGAAGGTATAATGCTTCTGATAATGAGTAGAATATTTTTTCTCCAAATCTTTCTCCAAATCTTTGTTTTTCAAATAGTTCTGTTGCTGCTTTTGAGTTTGAGGAGATTTTTTCTCCCAGCATTCTCGAGATTATTTTTTCCATAATCTTGTTTGTTTTTAAGAGTTATAAAGTTTTTTAAATGTAAAGATTTTTGTTAAATTATAAATTCAGCCCCATAGTCTAGTGGTCAAGGATACGAGGTTCTGGGCCTCGGGACCCCGGTTCGAATCCGGGTGGGGCTATTGGATTCTCACCTCCGGTTTCCCACAGGGATGACCCTTCGGGCCTCGAATCCGGGTGGGGCTATTGGATTCTCACCTCCGGTTTCCCACAGGGATGACC
>CAYOTW010000014.1:3291-19449 GCA_964407005.1 Candidatus Woesearchaeota archaeon
TATTGGATTCTCACCTCCGGTTTCCCACAGGGATGACCCTTCGGGCCTCGAATCCTGGTGGGGCTATCGCCTTCCACAGAATTCGAACGTCCAGAAATTAAAAATTTCTGTCTCCTCGCTTTTTACAAAGCTACGGAAATCCTGGTGGGGCTATCGTGTTGGGAGAGGGGTGTTCGGATTTCGGCTTCTTGATTCTAAATGTAATTTTTATTGAATTAATTTTGGAGGAGTTAATCCAAATCTTTATAAATGCATTTTTTGATAAACTAACATGAAACGTTCAAGTAGAAGATGGAAAAAACAAGGTCAGATGCGTTGGAAGTGGCAACGTAAAAGACTAAGGAAAGAGAAGAGAAAACGAAAGATTAAGAGAAGCAGATAGTTGTAAGTATGTTTTTTAGTATGGATGTTTTTATAATCTGTTTTTATAATCTGTTTTTGTAATGGACAATAATTTTTCATCGTGGTTTAGAAGTTATGTTGAAAATTCTGAAGAAATTTTAGATGCTTTGGGAGTAGAAGTTTGCGTCTTGAATTGAGATAATTTTATCACAACAATCCTTATAAACTAAATGTTGTTCTGATGTTTATGGCAAATGAGGTTTGGACTGAAAAGTATCGTCCGAGAAAATTTGAAGAGGTTGCAGGGCAAGAAGAGATTGTTAAAAGGGTTAAGAGTTTGACAAATTCTAATAATATCCCTCATCTTTTGTTTGCTGGTCCTGCGGGGACTGGTAAGTCTACCTTGGCTTTAATTGTTGTTAAGGAGTTATTTGGGGAGTCTTGGAGAGAGAATTATTTGGAATTGAATGCTTCTGATGAGAGGGGAATTGATGTTGTTAGACAGAAGGTTAAGGATTTTGCAAGGACAAAGGCTTTGGGTGATGTTCCTTTTAAGGTAGTTTTTTTGGACGAAGCAGATGCTTTGACAAGAGAGGCTCAACAGGCCTTGAGAAGGACTATGGAGAATTTTACATCTACATGTAGGTTTGTTTTGAGTTGTAATTATTCTTCTAAGATTATAGACCCTATTCAGTCTAGATGTGTTATTTTTAGGTTTCAGTTATTGAGTAAGGCTGATATTAAAGAGAGGGTGGATTTGATAGTTCAGAGCGAGGGTTTGACAATTACTCCTGAGGCTTTTGATGTTTTGTATGAGGCTTCTGAAGGAGATTGTAGGAGGATTATTAATTTGTTACAGGCTACTTCGTCTATATCTCCAAATATTACTCCTGATTTGATTAACACAATTATTTCTCATGCTCGTCCTTCGGACATTAAGGTGGTTTTGGATTATGCTTTGTCTGGAGATTTTGAAAATTCTAGGACTAAATTATTGGACATTATGTTGAAAGAGAGTGTTTCGGGTCAAGACATTATAAAAGCTATACAAAAGGAAATTTGGAATCTTCCAATTGATGCTCAATTAAAGGTTAGATTGACTGAGAAGACTGGAGAGGCTGAGTTTAGGCTTGTTGAAGGTTCGGATGAGTTTATTCAGTTAGAGGCTTTGTTAGCTGGTTTTGTTGTTGCTGGACAGGGTGTTAAATCTCAAGGGAGTTTGTAAAATGGGAGAAAGAAGAAAAGGTCTTCTTGGAGTTTATGATGTTTTGGTAGGTTATTGTAAGAAGCGGGATTCATTTTATTTGCCTTATAATGATGCTCGTGGTGCGATTCAATGGGCTTCAGGTTTTTCCTTTCCAAATGGAACAACAATTGATGATCTTTTTGCAGAATTAGGGGGTGTAGATTTAATTAAGGTTGTAGATTCTTTTAATGGACAAAAATATATTGTTCCTTTAGAGTTGAAGCAGGAAGTGAAGGATTAGAATGCTAACAAATGAAAATACGCCGTGGTGTGAGAAGTATAGGGTTAGTTGTTATTCTGATGTTCGGGGACAGAATCTTGCGATTGATAAGGTGAAGGTTTTTTTGAGGTCTTTTCCGAGAAAGAAGGCTGTTGTTTTATATGGTCCTCCTGGAACAGGGAAGACAAGTTTGTCATATGCAATTGCCTCTGAGACTGATTCTGAGATTTTAGAGTTGAATGCATCTGATTTAAGGAATAAGAAGAAGATTGCAGAGATTATCGGACCGGCATCTCAACAAAGGAGTTTGTTTAGAAAAAGTAAGATTATTTTGATTGATGAGGTTGATGGAATTTCTACGAGGGACAGGGGAGGTTTGTCTGAGTTGTTGGGGTTGTTGGAGAAGACTTCTTTTCCTGTGATTATTACTGCGAATGATATTTGGAATAAGAAATTTAATTTATTGAGGAAGAAGGCTGATTTGGTTGAGTTGAAGGAAGTTGATTATAAAGTTATTTTAGATATTTTGAAAAATGTTTGTTCTAAGGAAAATTGCATTGTTCCTTCCGATGTTTTGACTTCTATTGCTATTAAGTCTCGAGGGGATATTAGGGCGGCGTTGAATGATTTGCAGATGTTGTCTAAGATGGAGGTTCCTGAATTGAGGAAAGAGATGGGAGAAAGGAACAAGGAACAGAGTATTTTTTCTGCTTTGCAGTTTGTTTTTAAGAATGCTAAGATTGATACTCAGATGGTAAGGGTTTTTGATGAGGTGAATATGCCTATTGATAAGATTTTTTTATGGATGGAGGAGAACATCCCCTTGGAGTATAAAAATCCACAAGAGCTTAATAGTGCTTTTGATGCTTTGTCTAGAGCAGATGTTTTTAGGGGCAGGATTTATAGGCAGCAACATTGGAGATTTATGGTTTATGAATACTTTTTACTTGGAAGTGGGATTGCTAGTGCTAAAAAATATAATCGGGCAGGATTTACAAAATATAAAAAGCCGTCGAGAATTTTGAAAATTTGGTTGCAGAATCAAAGACATGCTAAGAAAAAATCTATTTGTCAGAAGTATGCTCGTTATTCTCATATTTCTACTAAAAAAGCTATGAGGGAGTTTTTATTGATTAAACAGATTTTGAAAGAGGAAGGAATTAGGGAGAGTTTAAAATTGTCTGATGATGAAAAGGCTTATCTTGATAAGCCTGTTATTTCTTAGGGTTCATTGGATTCTTTCTTTTTACAAAAAAGAAATTACCCCTAAGTAGAAAAAGTAAGATAGTCGCTACAATCATTGGATTCTTTCTTTTTACAAAAAAGAAAAGCTCCCTCTAACCAAAAGAAAAGCTCCCTCTAACCAAAAGAAAGTAAAATTATCGAAGATTTTTATTTCCCACTAAATTGATTTCTGCGAAATCAAAACCCCCCCATATTCTCGCTATCGCTCGCCGGAGTTAGTAAAATCTTCTAGTATTGTTGATGGTTTTTATCGAAGATTTGCATCTTCCACTAAATTCTTGTTGTCATTTGAAAAGTATTTTAAGTAGGTTAATAGAAAGTTTTTAGAAAAGATTAATTTTGAAATTTCTAAAATTAAATAAATTCATCTTCAGAAGTTTCTTTTTCTGTTGAAGGTGCAGTTTGCATTTGCTCTTGCCCTTGCTCTTCTGTAGTGTTTTCTGTTGAAATTGTATCTTCTGTTGGATTTTCTGAAGTAGACTCTAGAATCTCAAAGGAACCAAATTTTCCAGATGTAATTTGTTTTTCTCCCTGGAATTCTGAGCAATATCCTTTTGTAAGTTTTAGTTTTATTCC
Organism: Candidatus Woesearchaeota archaeon; assembly: GCA_964407005.1. Taxonomy (GTDB): domain Archaea; phylum Nanobdellota; class Nanobdellia; order Pacearchaeales; family GW2011-AR1; genus CAYOTW01. Next base: position 6,921 of record CAYOTW010000014.1, read on the forward strand.
TGGTTTTATTTTATCAATATCTTCATTCCAAAAACTCATTTTTATTTGGTCTGAATCATCTTTTACAATTGCATTTGCAACTCTTAGTTGTTTTCCAAATTTTTCAAATTCTCTTGGTTCATCAATAGAAACAACTTCTAAGTCTAAATCGACATTTCCCTGTCCTGCTTGTAATTCTGTAATTTTCATTTTAACATGCTCCTGTTGCTTGTCCTGTAGATGCCGCTGCACCAATTCCTGGCGAATATGTTTCTGTGGAAAGTGTGCTTGAACATTCTTCAGGTTGTTCGTTAAATCCTGAACAAATTGCATTTTTAATTGTTTCAGGTGAACGACCTCTTAAATCTCCTTGTAAATCTGCTCCATTCAATTTAGGTGTTGGGGATCCACTCACTTGTTTTGATTGAGCATATTGTGCTGCTTGTTGGAATAGTTGGTCTCCTTTTTCTGCAACACAAGTAGTTATGATTTCTGAATTAACTCCTGCCTTGTTCATTGCTTGTTCATTTATTGGAGCCATACATTCAATAAACCATTCTCCATTCCCGGTATTTTCAGTTTGCATTTGTTCCCCAGTTTGGAGATTTGCTCCATGATATTCATTATAACAAATTGCTGCCTCGTTATTGTAAACTACATTTTCTAAAAATTGGAAATATTCTTCATTTCCATATTCTTCTTGTATACATAATTCTTTTTGTATTTGGGGTAATTCTTCTTGCATGTGTGTAGGGTTCATTAATTTGATTTTTATATCTGCCTTATCTTTTAATAATTTGTAAGTTTGAATTAGCCCTTTTTCATATTGTAATCCATAAGGGCAGTAAGGAGATAAGAATACTTCAAAGATGGGGGTATCTGATTTTTTTACCTCAGCTGGTTGTGTTTCTTGTTGTGTCTCTTGATTATTTTGGTTTTCTATTTCTTCAAATGGGACTACCCCTTGTGCTGAAATAAAATTTTTCCCGTCTTTTGTTACATAAGTTGGAACTTCTTGATCTTGGATTGAAATTGTTACTTGATATAATGATCCTTTATCCTCTACAGATACAATTTCTGTTTCAAGTCCTTGTGAGGATGCAAAGTCTAGTATTTTTTGTTTTGCAGCTTCTTCTGAGATAACTTCACAAGTTGTTCCAGAAAGTGATACAATTAAAGATAGGATTGCAATAGCTGCTAAAATTATTGTTGAAATTGCCCATGGATTTTGGGAAAGTTCTTTTAATTTTTTATTGGCTTCTTTGTTTTGTTTAGAATTTTTTGAATTTTTTTTGCCTTCTTTTTTCGCCATAAAGTGTTGTAATGTTTTTCTTTTATAAATCTTTGGGAAAGTTTGTTTACTTTTTTTGTTTTTTTGATGGGATCGTCTTCTTTTTTTGTGTTTTTAATACATAAAAATCTTTTATTTTTTTGGGGAGGATTAAATACCCACTCAATTCTCGCTATTGCTCGAAGACCTGTCCTTTTTTATTGGTGTTTTCCTAGATTTAGCAATCCTCCGGATTCTTTCTTTTTACAAAAAAGAAATTACCCCTAAGTAGAAAAAGTAAGATAGTCGCTACAATCATTGGATTCTTTCTTTGGACTCTCTTTTCTTAGAAAGAAAAGATTCCCCCGAAGCAAAAGAACTTAGTTAGTCCCGAAGTAGAAAAAGTAAGATTATCTAAGATTTTTAGTTCCCACTACAAGTTTCTTCCTTCGGAAGAAAGACCCTCCCTATTTCTCGCTCCATTTCATTCCGCTCGCCCTAGTTAGTAAAATCTTCTCTTCCATTCCACAATTTGCATTCGATATATTTTCCTCTAATTTGTCAAAAGCGAATCGCCCTCCTCACAATTTGCATCTCCATCTTATACAGATAGTTGTCGAAGCGAATTGTCCTCCTCACAATTTGCATTCGATATATTTTCCTCTATTTTCTCAAAAGCGAATTGTTCGCCCCCACTCTCGCTCCATTTCATTCCGCTCGCCGAAGTTAGTAAAATCTTCTCCTATTTTCTTTAGAATTTGCATCTTCAGAATAGAAATACCCAATCTCACAATTTGCATTCGATATATTTTCCTCTAATTTCATATTATCAAATAACTTAAAAACTGATTTTGGTTTGATTTTTTATGGATATTGAAAGAGTTGTTAGGAATACAATTAAAGATTATGGGTTGATTGATAAGAAGGATAAGGTAGTTGTAGCTTTGTCTGGGGGAAAGGATTCTACGTCTATTTTGTATATTTTGAATAAGTTAGGTTATGATGTTTCTGGATTGATGATTGATTTGAAGCTAGGGGATTGGAGTGAGACTCATAATAGGAATATGATTGCTTTTTGTGAGAAGATAGGGGTTGATTTGAAGATTGTTGATTTGAGGGAGGAGCTTGGAAGAGGGATTTGTTTTATTAAGGGTGTTTTGAAAAAAAAGAGGGGGTTGACTGGATGTTCTGTTTGTGGGACTGTTAAGAGGTGGATTTTGAATAAGTATGCTAAGAAGTTAAAGGCTGATAAACTTGTGACAGGTCATAATCTTGACGACGAGGCACAGAATGTTTTGATGAATTTTTTAAAGGGCAATGTTTTGCTTGGCGCGAATTCTTCTCCAAAAACAGGAGGGGGGGAGGTTAGGGGATTTGTTCAGAGAATTAAGCCTTTGTTTTTTGTTCCAGAGAGTGAGATTAGGAAGTATGCTAAGAAAAAGAAGTTTGATATTTTGTATGATAAATGTCCTTGTGCTTTTGGGACTTATAGGGTTGAGACGAGAGAGTGGATGAGCAGCATTTCTGATTCTGAGAAGATGAAAGTTGTTAGGAGTTTTCAAAAGATTTTACCACAATTGAAAAAACAGGAGGGAGAGGTTTTTTATTGTTCTGAGTGTGGAAATCCTGCGAGGAAGATGGTTTGTAAGGCTTGTGAGATTTTTAAGGAACTGTGATTGAATATATATTTTGGAGTATAATATTATTTTTATAGTGCGTGTTGTTTTTTTGAGCATGGATAATAATTTTCCAAAAAAGATTGAGTTGGTAGGGGTTTTAAAACATCCAGAAGATGAGTGGTGGGATCCTGAAGATTATCCTGTTTCTGGAGCAATGGGTTGTTTTTCTGAATCTTCTACTTCAGATTTACATAAAAAACACAAGGTTGAGGGAGTTCCCTATGGTCCTAAAAAAAAGGATTGGGAAAGTACAAAAGAGATTATTATGCGGGAAACTTCTGGAAGGGGGCATGGTGCGGTTTTGGATCAGAGTGCTTTTGTTTATTCAATTGATAATCTTACACGGGCTTCTACATTATTTTTATGCGGTCCAGAGTATGGTGCTCATGTTCAACAGTCTCTTAGAAGGGCAAATGCAGAGAGAGGTTTTTTTGATTTGTCTGGAGAAGAAGAGTTTGACGGTTCAAGAGGTTTTATTGAAGTGAGTAAACGAGGAGATGATTTGATGGAGAGACAGTTTGATTTATATGAAAGGATGATTGCTAAAGATTCTGCAGGAGATCCAAAAGTTCCTATAGAGGATGCGAGGATTATTTTACCATTAAATACAAAGACGGCTATCCAGACTGGATGGAATGCAAGGGAGTTGATGCATCTTAAATCTATGGCTGAGAGAATGGATGTTGGTTATGATGTTTTTGATACTGTTGAGGAGATGTATTCAGAAGCAGAGAAGGTTGCTCCTAGATTGATGAAAAATCGAGGTAGTAATTTTGAAATTCTTTCATGGTTTCCTTCTCCTCAGTTATTTGCAAAATCTAATCCATCTTTAGAGAGGATTGCTAACCAAGGAAATGGTTTTCAGTTTAGGGGATTTTCAAAAGGATTGGAATTGTCTGAAGAAGAGGTTAGGCAGGCAGTTGAGGATAGAGACGAGGCATTGCTTTCTGATTTAAAACATTATCATTTTAGTTTTGTTGCTCCGATGTCTTTGATGAGTTTTCATCAGGCTACTCGGCAGAGGACATGGAATCAGGCAGTAGAACCTTTAAGGAATGCTGTTGGACGTGGAGAATATATTGTTCCGAATAATATTAGTGGGACTGAATTTGAAGAAGAGTTTAGTTCATTGGCCGAGGAGAGTATTAATTATGTTAGGAAGAATGGTGATAATGTTAATTCTTATGGTGTTGTTCCTCATGCTTTAAAGGTTTATGATGCTATTCATATTAATGGGTGGAATGCCTTGCATTCTGTTGGTAAGAGGACTTGTAAGACTGCTCAGTGGGAGATTAGAGGGATTGCTCGAGGTATAGCTGATAAGATTAGAGAAGTTGCTCCTGAACTTGGAAAGTATTCATTGCCTCAGGGAATGTTGTATGGCACTTGTCCTGAAAGAGAAAATTGTGGGGCTTGTAAACCTGGGGAAAGGGGTTGATATGGAAAAAAGATTAAGATTGAGTAGGTTAAGGCAAGGGGATTTTACTCCTGGAGATTATGAAAGATGGAGAACAAGAGGTATTGGTTGTAAACAAGAATCTGTTATTTTATATAATGCTGGTTTTTTTGGGCCTGTTGGAAAGACTTGGAATTCGGTGAATGATTATTTTGAGGATACTTATGAGGGTCCTGTTTTGGTGAGGTCTCAAAGGGGTTTTGGAGGAGGAATATGTAAACATGATTTGGATAAATCTGGTGTTAGAAATTTAGTTGAAAAAATAAATCCAGCTGATAAAGAGGGGCTTTGGGTTAATGTTGCTTTTCCAAAGGATTTAGCTTTGGTTCAGGGAGAGATTATGATGAGGCCTTGTGACCGTCAGTTTCATCCTTCTTTATTTTGTTCTTTTGAAAGTGGTGTTCATATGAGGGATGCTTTGGCAGGAAGTTCTTATAGTTTTGGAGGTTTTTCTGCAATAAATATTTTGAGGGATAAGATGACACAAGAGAGTTATGAAGATCTAAAAAAGATTTTTGATATTTTTCCTACTTCTGTTGTTGAAACTAGTGTTTATGATGTTTTGGATTTGAGAGAGTGGTGTGGTAAAAGTGGGAACTCGCGGAATGCTATATTTTGGGAAGTTAGGAATTATTAGTTCGCACAAGGGTTTTTGTTTTTAAATCTGCGTGTTCATTTTTGAGTAATGTTACAAAATAGTACAGAAATCTTTAAATAGTCCTAATTGTTTATTTCTGTTATACCACAACAAGTTGTGGTTAAATAAGGGGTGATATACAATATGTTGTAGTCATTCTAAGATAATCATGTTATGCCCGTATTGTAATAAGACTGAAACAAAGGTAACTGATAAGAGAGATAGTGAGGCAGTTACAAGAAGAAGGCGGGAGTGTTTAAGTTGTGGAAATCGGTTTACAACTTATGAAAGGGTTGAATTTGATCTTGCTGTTGTGAAAAAAGATGGTAAGAGGGAAAAGTTTGATAGGGAGAAAATCAAGAAGGGCGTTGATAAGGCGTTTGAAAAATTGCCTGTTAGTGCTGAAAAAACAGATAAGCTTGTTAGCGATATAGAATCAAAGGTCTACAAGCTTTCAAAAGGAAAGGAGATAAAATCAAAAAAAATTGGAGAGATAATAATGAGGAAATTAAAAAGAGTAAATAAGGTTGCGTATATTCGGTTTGCATCTGTTTATAGGGAGTTTGCAGATCTTGATGATTTTAAAAAAGAGTTGAGAGGTTTGAAATAAAATGGTGAATAAAATAAGGAAGAGAGATGGTTCGATTGTGTTTTTTGATAAGGATAAAATTTCAAGGGCGATTTGGAAGGCTGTTAGAGCCGTAGGAGGAAAGGACAAAGAAAAAGTTGAAGAGATTACTAATCATCTTATTGGGATTTTGGAAGAACAGTATGGAGAGAATGGTATTCCTGATGTCGAGGCTGTTCAGGATTTGGTTGAAAAGACCTTGATTAAAGAAGGTCATGATCAGACTGCTAAAGCATATATTTTATATAGAAAGTCGAGGGAAGAGTTAAGGGATGTTAAGGGGCTGTTTGATACTATCGAGGCTGTTGAAGATTATATTGGTTTGAATGATTGGATGGTTAAGGAGAATTCTAATATGGGTTATTCTTTGCAGGGGTTGAATAATTATATTGCTACTAAGATTATTACAAATTATTGGATGAGAAGGATTTATCCTGAGGCGATTAGAAAGGCGCATGAGGCTGGAGATTTGCATATTCATGATTTGGGGACTCTTGGGGCTTATTGTGTTGGATGGGATTTAAAGGATTTGTTAACTGTTGGTTTTAAGGGGGTTCGTGGAAAAGTAGAATCAAAACCTGCTAAACATCTTAGAACAGTGTTGGGACAGATTGTTAATTTCTTTTATACTTTACAGGGAGAGACTGCAGGGGCCCAGGCATTTTCTAATTTTGATACTTTATTAGCTCCATTTGTTAGATATGATAATTTGGATTATAAAAAAGTTAAACAGGCAATGCAGGAATTTATTTTCAATTTGGCTGTTCCAACAAGGGTTGGTTTTCAGACACCATTTACAAATATTACAATGGATTTGAAAGTTCCAAGTTATATGAAGGATGAGCCTGTTGTGGTCGGAGGAGAGACTAAAGAAGAGACTTATGGTGATTTTCAAAAAGAGATGGATATGTTGAATCGAGCTTTTGCTGAAGTGATGTTAGAGGGTGATGCTTCTGGGAGGGTTTTTACTTTTCCAATTCCAACTTATAATATTACAAAGGATTTTGATTGGGATAATTCTGATTATGATTTGATTTGGGAAATGACTGCAAAGTATGGGATTCCTTATTTTTCTAATTTTGTTAATTCTGATATGTCTCCTGAAGATGCGAGGAGCATGTGTTGTCGTTTAAGACTTGATCAGACTGAGTTGAAAAAAAGAGGGGGAGGGTTGTTTGGTGCTAATCCTCAAACAGGGAGTATTGGGGTTGTTACTGTTAATATGCCTCGGCTTGGTTTTGTTTCTGCTGATGAAAATGATTTATTAGAAAGGCTTGGAAAATTAATGGAATTAGCAAAAGAGAGTTTGGAGATTAAGAGGAAGAATATAGAGCAGTTTACTGAGTTGGGTCTTTATCCTTATAGTCGGTTTTATTTAAGGCAGGTTAAGGAGAGGTTTGGGAAGTATTGGAAAAATCATTTTGCTACAATTGGTTTGTTAGGCATGAATGAAGCTGTTATGAATTTTTATCCTGGAGAGAATATTGGAAGTGAGAAAGGTAGGCAGTTTGCTGAAAGAGTTTTGGATTACATGAGGGAGAAGTTAGAAGAGTTTCAGGAAGAGACTGGAAATATTTATAATTTGGAAGCAACACCGGGAGAGGGGACTGCCCATAGATTTGCGAGAATGGATAAGGAGAGGTTTGGAAGGATTGTTGTTGCAAATGAGGAGAAATTTAAGCAGGGAGTTGGACCTTATTATACTAATTCAACTCAGTTGCCTGTTGACTTTACTAACGATTTGTTTGAGGCCTTGGAATTGCAAGATCCTCTTCAGACAAAATATACTGGAGGGACTGTTTTTCATGCTTTTGTTGGAGAGCGATTACAGAAAGAGGACGTTAAGAAGGTTGTGAAAAAGATTTCAGATAATTTTCATTTGCCTTATTTTACAATTAGCCCTATTTTTTCAATTTGTCCGGTTCATGGTTATTTAGCAGGCGAACATACTTTTTGTCCTAAGTGTGATGCAGAGCACGGTATTGTAAGGGGTATAGATGGGGTGATTAATAAAGAGTGTTGCGAGGAGAATGCACCTGTTTTGGCTGTTGAAGAACAAAAAAAGGAGGTGGATTATGAAATCTAAAGAGTTTGACGGAACCCGCTGCGAGGTTTGGGGAAGGGTCGTTGGTTATTTAAGACCTACACAAACTATGAATGTTGGAAAGGTTGCGGAGTTTGATGATAGAGAAAAGTTTAACTTTTCTTGAATTTTTTAATTAAATTTTTATTTTTAAAATGAAGATAAAAGGTTTGCAAAAGACGACATTTATTGATTATCCTGGTAAGACTGCTTGTACGATTTTTTTATTTGGTTGTAATTTTCGTTGTGGTTTTTGTCATAATCCTGGATTAGTTTTAAAAGATGATGAAGGAGGATATTCTGAAGAAGAGTTTTTTGATTTTTTAGATAGTAAGAAGAAGTATTTAGAGGGAGTTTGTATTACTGGTGGAGAGCCTTTTGTGAGTTTGGATTTGGAGTTTTTAAGAAAGATTAAGGAGAGAGGTTTTGCTGTTAAGATTGATACTAATGGTAGTTTTCCAGATAAGTTGAAGAAGGCTATTGATTTGAAATTGGTTGATTTTATTTCTATGGATTTAAAAAATTCTAAGGAGAGATATTCTGAGACTGCTGGAGTAGATGTTATGGTTGGGGATATTGAAAAATCTATTAAGACTATTTTTGATTTTGGGAGTTATGAGTTTAGGACGACGATTTTAGAAAGTTTGCATACTAAAGAAGATATTGAAAGTCTTGGAAAGTGGGTTAATCGGGTTTGCGGGGGAAAACCTAAACGATATTTTTTACAGGGTTTTAAGTGTCAGGGAAAGTTGATTGATGATTCTTTTTCTAGTGTTGCTAATACTAGGGAGAGTTATTTAAATGAGTTGAAGGAGATAGCAGAAAAGTATTTTAAAGAGGTTGGTGTAAGGGTTTGATGGGAGTTGAGATTGGAGGAATTTACAGGCATTTTAAGGGAGAAGATAAATTGTATAGGCTCTTGAATGTTGCTGTTAATTGCGATACATTGAGTAAACAGGTTGTTTATGAACAGTTATATGATTCTAAGGATTTTGCAAAGGGGACTGTTTGGATTAGGGATTTAGAAGATTTTGTTGGGAATAAAATTTTTGAAGACGGGAGTGAAGTTAAGAGATTTAAATTGGTTGAAAATGGTTAATATTAAGATTAAAAAGTTGAGAGAGGATGCTGTTCTTCCTAGTTATGCTCACGAGGGTGATGCTGGGATGGATTTATTTTCTTGTGAAGATTATATTTTGAAGGCAGGAGAGAGGAGATTGTTTAAGACAGGGTTGTCTATTGAGTTGCCGAGGGGTTATGTTTCTTTGATTTGGGATAAGTCTGGTTTGGCTTTTAAGCATGGAATTACAGTATTAGGAGGGGTTATTGAATATACTTATCGAGGAGAGTATAGGGTTATTTTGTTGAATACCTCTGAAAAGGATTTTAATATAAAAAAAGGAGACAAGATTGCACAGCTTTTGATACAACCGATTTGTAATGCAGAGATTGAAGAGACAGGGGTTTTATCTGAGACTGAAAGAGGGGAGGGTGGTTTTGGTAGTAGTGGAGAATAATAATTTATTTAAATGGATTAAAATTTAGATTTTTATGATATTAAGTGATGGTGAGATAAGGGAGGCAATTGAAGAAAAGAAGATTGTGATAGAACCTTTTGACGAGGATTGTTTGCAACCTGCTAGTTATGATTTGCATTTGGATCATGAGTTTAAGATTTTTAAACCACATAAAACAGAAGTTATTGATACTAAAAAGCCTGTTAAGGGTTTAATGGACAGTATTCATTTAGAGGAAGATGACTGTTTTGTTTTGCATCCAGGGAGTTTTGCTTTAGCTTTGATTAAGGAGAGGACAGGTGTTAATAATTGTCATGTTGGTAGGTTAGAGGGAAAGAGTTCTTTAGCAAGGCTGGGTTTGATTATTCACACTACTGCTGGTTTTTTGGATCCTGGAAATTGTTTGCAGTTAACGTTAGAATTATTTAATGCAAGTCCTTTACCTATTAAATTGTATCCAGGTATGAAGATTGCACAGATTGCTTTTGAAACATTGGGTAGAGATTGTGAGGTTCCTTATGGTCCAAAAAAAGGAAGTAGTTATTATGGTGCGAGTTCTATTCAAGAAAGTGAGATGCATAAGAATTTTGCAAAGAGGGATGAGAAAACGGGTTTTTATAATTTAGGTGTTGGGAATATAAATTGAATATATATCTTTGATAAAACTAATATTTATAAACATTAAAATATCCTATTTTGTATGGACGATGGCGATTCAAAGTTTATTACGCGAAATTGATGAGAGTAATTATTCTGATTTTTTAGAGGAAGATTTGTCTGTTTTGCATTTTTTTTCTGATTGGGAGATGGACTGTTTGATGTTGATGCCTGCTGTTGAATCTATTGCCGAGGAGTTTTCACATCGGGCTTGTTTTGGGAATGTTAATATAGAAGAGTGTGATTCTTTGGCGAAGAAACATGAGATTTCAAAAGTCCCTAGTCTTGTAATTCTAAAAAAAGGTAAAGAGATTGCAAAAATTGATAATTGTATTTGTGAATATGAATTGAGGGAGAAGATTACTTGTTATTTTTAAAATGAATTTGTTTAAATTATGGGGTTCTTATGTTGGGCTTTTGATTGGATTGGTTGGGAGTTATTTTTCATTTGCAATTGTTTTTCATCTAGCAGAAGAGGGTTTGTTTAGTTTCTTTGCTTTGTTAATTCCTTTTGTTTTAGTTGTTGCTGGATTTTTAATTGGAGGATTTTTACATTGGTTTTTTAAAAGAGTAATTTTAAAATGAAAACGAATGTTTATTAATTCTTAAGTTATTTTTATTTATGCATAAAAGATTAATTTTTGTGTTTGTCTTTTGTATTAGTTTTGTTTCTGCTGCTTCTAATATTTCTACAATTTCGCCTACTTCTTCTGTTTTGGGACCTTGGATGGATGTTGATGATTTTTCATTGACAATGTGTAAACAGCGAGGGGATAATATCCATGTTAAAGGGGCTTTTTATTTGAATCATGATGCCTTGGTTGGTTGTCAAGATAGCTCATATAAGATTAAGATTTCTATAAAAAAGAAAAAATTATTTTTTGATGAAACTTTGAAGTATGATCAGATTTATTCTTCTTGTAATTATTGGGATTTAGAAGATGATCCTTTGGCTCCATTAAAGGTTTCGTTTGATCATCATCTTGGAACATTAAATACTTTTTTGGATTTTGGGGAGAATGAAGATATTTATTTTGAGGCAGAGGTTATAGAGGGGCCAGAAGATTTTGAGTATAATTTTAATGGAGGGCATATTGTTAGGAGTGATTTTTATGATGTTTTAATTGAGGATTGTTCTGAATGTTCTTCAGGAGATTGTTGTGTTGATGGTTTTTTGAAACCTGTTGGTTCACAGCCAGTTGGGGTGGATGATTTTTATTATTGTTCTGGTTATAAGAGGGTTTTTTCTGAGGAGAAGATTATGAAAAAGGATTATTATTGCGATGGGGCGTCTTCGGAACATCATGTTTCCTTAGAGGTTATTGATTCGTGTGGTTCTTGTCAGTATTGTGAGAGTGGTTATTCTTATTGTTTTGATTATGCTTCTGGAACTGAATATAGTTATAGTGATTGTGATCATTTGGATACAGATTGCAGAGATTATCATGACGTTAAGAATGTTTGTGACGGTTCTGGAAATGTGAATTATTTTTCTTGTACTGTTTATGATAATTTGCCTGTTGGGACTTCTTGTTCTTCTGGAGAGTGTGATGGTTTTGGGAACTGTGTAGGGTGTGCAAGTCATGCTTATAAAAAGTGTGCTTATGATAATGTTTATTGGTTTGATTCTTGTGACGAGCCTGAGGAGATTTATGAGAGTTGTGAGTTTGGTTGTTATAACTCTAAATGTTTGAAAGAGGATGATATTGTTTGTTTTGATAATTCTGATTGTGAGGCTGAAAAGGATAGTTTTTCTTTTTGTGATGGGGATGAGTCTTGGATGAGGGTTTGGAGGTCAAGTTGTGATTTTGGGGGAACGAGATATGCTGTTTGCGAGGATAGTTATCATGATGTTTTTATTAAAGATTGTGAATTAGGGTGCAGTGAGGGGAAGTGTAAAAAAGAGGTGAGATGTTATGATGATTATGATTGTAATTATAATTTAATTTCTCAGAGTTTGTGCGAGGGGGATTATTTAGTTTATTTTATGAATTATTCTTATTGTATGTATCCAGGTTATGAGGAATCTTATTGTATGCCTGTTTATAAGGAACTGTCTGAGGAGGAGTGTGAGTTTGGTTGTGTTGAATCTGATTCAGGAGGGCGTTGCGATTCAGGAGATATTGATTATTCTTTTTCATTAGAAGAGGGGTGGAATTTAATTTCCTTTCCTTATGATGTTTCTTCTATGTCATTGAGTGAAGTTTTTTCAGATTGTTGGGATTTTGTTGAGGAGGTAAAAGACGAGAAGGATTTTTATTCTAAATCATTGCCATCTTATCTTAATACCTTGGACATGGTTGAGATGGGGAGGGGGTATTGGGTTTTGTCTTCTTCTGATTGTGAGGCTACTTTTGATGTTTTTCCTGAATCTGATTGTGAGATAGAATTTAAAGATGGGTGGAATTTGATTGGACCTGTTGAAGATGACTCTTTAGATGGTTTTTTTGGTTCTAATTTTGGTTTTGTTGAGGAGGTAAAAGACGAGAAGGATTTTTATTCGAAGAATATCCCTAGTTATTTGAATACTTTGTCGGATTTAGAAAAAGGAGAGGGATATTGGGTTTTGTCTTCTGAAAATTTTTCTTTAGAGTTTTGAATTTTTAGCTTAGTAATATTTTTT
>CAYOTW010000015.1:0-17027 GCA_964407005.1 Candidatus Woesearchaeota archaeon
CTTCTGTTGAGTTGCACCCCGCTGGGAGCCCCCCGTTCAAATTGGATTTAATATAACATACTGCTAAATTAATTTCATTAAACATCCTTATTTTGGGGATTATCATAAATCTTTCTCCTTTATTTTTTTTAAATATTTCTTTGCTCTTTCAAATTGTCTTAATTTCAAACAAACCTCATATTTCTCTTTTAGACTGAATTTGTCTCTTTTTAATATTTTCATTGCTTCTTCTATTGAATATTCACTCATTTTCTTTTAGCCATTTTAAGTGGGATGTTATTTTATTTTTCTTCAACTTCAATACCCCATAGGTTTTTCCCTTGTATTCTTTAGTCCTAAATATATCATCCAAAGACTCTTCAACTTCATTAATAAATTCAATTTCATCTTCGCACCATTCTATTGATGTTTTTATTGTTGATTCCAATTTCTTTTTACAATTTTGACATAAATACTTCCTAAAAACTTTATTTAAATCTGAAAACTCATCTCCACAATTCCTTATATCTTGAGAAAGCCAACTATCCCTTTTTCCACATCCTTGTTCAATTTTCTCAATTTCTTGTTTGTTTTTTTCAGTTATTTCCATTTTCTTTCTCCATTTTATTTATATTCCTAAGTGTCCAACATTCTCCTTCTTTTACATATTCTATTTTTGGTTCTTCTTTTTTATTTTCCATTGTGATTATTTGCCCCTGCCCACCACAGGGGACTTTTAAAATGAGTAAGGCAGGTGAAAATGCCTTGGTGAGTGAAAGGTATTTCAGCTATGCTGAGTATGATTTTTTTTATTTTTGAAATAAGGTAATTCTCCTATCTTTTTACTTGCTTCATCATAAGTAATTGTTTTTGCATCAAAATCTACATTATTTTTATATAATATTTTCAACATTTTTTGTGATGGCTTTTTGGTGGGGGATTGGCTATTTCCTCCCACCTCTTTATCCCCAGCCTCTTTATCCCCAGAAAAAAACATTATTACTCCCACATCTGTCTCTGATTTTGTGTTTTCATTGTATAGGTTTGAAAAGGGTAATGAGCCTTTAGATTCATAATTTATATTATTTTGATATGTTTCTATTTTTTTTGCTAATTCTTGTATTGTTTTTGCAGTTAATGTTGCTGTTTTAATTTTCATTTTTTACCTCTAATTTTTTTATGTTTGATATACTTTTTTCCATAAAATATTTTCCTGAAAATACTCCAAAATTCTTCTCATAAATTATTCTAAAAGATTTTGTAAAGAAATCCTTAAATCCATTAATTTCGTCTTTGTATTCTTTAGCATCTTGATGATTTATTTTTATAGTTCTTGCACCATTACATTCATTTAATGATTCTATTATTCCTATATGTCTTTTAGGATTTTTCATTTTATCTCCAAATTCATCATAGTATTCTATTAATATTACAAAATCTCCTACATCCAAATTAACTCCCCTAAACTTCATTTTTCTATCTCCCTGACTAAATCAATTTGTTTTAGTTTAATTAGTCTACTATTAATAAGATACCAAGATAACTCATTGTCTAACAAACTTTGTATTTTATGTGCTGTTAAAGGTTCATTTGTTTTTTTTAATACTTTCAATACTTTCTTTTCTTCTGAAAAAAGAGTTGGTAATGATAAGTTGAATTCTTTTCCCTTGTCTGTTATGTAAAAATATTTTACTTTCATAAATTATACTAATCATCCCACTATTTAAATGTTTCTTAGTATTTTAAAGTAATTATAAAGATTTATAAACTCTAAATTTGTAAGATATTTATGAAATCACAAGAAATAATAAACGAAATTGAAAGAGAAGAAAGAGAGATAAGAAACCATAGACAAGAGAAACCTAATTGTCTTAATATTGAAGTAATGAAACAAATGACAATAGGACAGATAAAGAAAGCAGAAGAGTTTTTTAATATTCAGAAAAAACAAGAACAAACAGATTTAAATTTAAGTTTATGTTTTAAAAAGTTAAGATGAAATATAGGATTACATTAGGAATTTTATTTGTATCAATGGTTTTTAATTTAATACTTATTGTTAATTGTGTTGTAATATTATCTCAAAAAATTAATAGTGATACTTCTTTTTGGTATAAGGCAGGAGATAGTTTTTTAGAAGAGGATTCTGTTGTATTGGTTGCAAATATGTGTAAAGATTCTAATGATAAATCTATTTGTGTTTTTAGAAAAACCCCTATAAATTATACAAAACATTATTCTGTTTACATTCGTCCAAATGAATTATATATTAATAATTTTAAAGGTGTTTGTAGGGATATTGCATTATTTAGATATGCTGTTTTGAAAAATTTAGAGGTTGATGTTGAATTTTATTTAATTCCGGGGGAACATATATATTTGTTATCATTTGAAAATAATAAAACATATAGGATTGATAATTCATTTATACAACAGATTTAAAAAGATGGGAGGACTTAAAATAAGATGGGAGTAGATTTTTCAGAGATGGGGGAAGATTTAGATGATGATATTAAAACTGCTAAGAATTTTATTACTCTTGTGAAATTGAAGGGATTTAAGGATGAAAGGCATAGAGAGATGTTTTTATATTTGAATAATTTAGTTGGGGGGATTGGTATTTTTAATAAAAGTAGAAGGGAAAAATTGATAAGAGATTTTGTTTGTAATAATCCAGAAATTATTAAATTTGTTGAGGATAGTTTGCCAGATGAAACTTCTTTTAGATGAAATTAAAACCAAATGGTTATTAATTAATGAATATTCTCTTAATAAGGAATATAGGAAAGAAGTTTGGGTTTTTTATTCGCTATATGCTATATGCCTTGCAGTTAGTGGGAAAGAGGATAAATATTACCTTCAGAAGAATTATTTAATTAATAAATATTTAGAAACTCTTGATAAAAAATACTATCATAAATTAAAAAGATTTATGGCTGTTGATGTTTGTGTAATTAATAAAGTTTTAAATATTTTAGAAGAACAAAAAGAAGGAGGGGTGCAAAAAGGGGATTATAAGAAACCCTTTATGTTTGCAATTAATATTTATGAGTGAGATATTTTTGAGCCAGGGAGTTTTAGATGAAATTATGAGGAAAATTGCTTATTCTTCTAGTTCATATTTTGCAAATGATTTATATTTTAAGATGAGTGCAGTTCAATTATTTATATCTTCTGTGGGTGAGGAAAAAGTTAAGAAAATGTTATTACAATGTAATGATAAAATTTTAAAGAAGATAGGGGAAAAATGGGAATCTTTTATATTATATTTTGATAAAATATTGACTACTTCTTCTATTGCAAAACTTTCTCAGGATTTGATAAAGGATAAAGAATTTAAAAAGAATGAAGAATATGATAAGATGGTTTCTGATTTAAAAAAAATGGGAGTAATAAGACCCCAAATAATTGCTCTTTATGTCTTTTTCATTGAAAATTCTGCAATAAAAAATATGACAATTCCCAGGGAATATTATAAAATCATCGAACATTCAGGTTATAAAGTTATTTTAGATGCTAATAAAAGGAAGGTGGGAGATGCAACAAACAAACAAATATAATAGAGATTATATTACTTTTCAAGATGATTATGGGAGGATTCCTTCTTTTCAAGTTGGTTTATTTGCTTCATCAGGTCATGGAAAGGGATTAGCAGAAGAGGGTTTTATTGAAGAATGGAAAAAATCAACAGGAGGAATTGTTATTGTTCTTGCAGACCCAAAAAATGAAGCAGAATTTAGTTTTATTCAATATAAGCCTAAAGAAAAATATCATTTGAATCAACTTAAAAAGGATGGCATAGAGCCAAAAAGTTATCCTTGTAAATTATACCATCCTTTTACATTTAATATTCCAAAGTCTTATTTACCAAATATTAATTTTTACACATTTCCAATAAAAGAGATGGAAAGAGAGGATTGGTCTATTTTATCTGAAAGTAAGCAAGATTCTGCGACTATTAAAATGTTGTTAAGGGCAAAGGAAGAATTAGGAATTAAAGAAGGGATGTTTAGTTTTTTACATTTGGTTGAAAAATTAAGTGAGGGAAAGAAAAAAGGTAGGAGAATAATAGAAGACCCTAATAATTTCTATTTGAAGAATAAAGGCGGAAGTTCTAAGAGTGTTACAGAAATTTCAAATCTTATGGGGGCTTTTAAACAAAATTATTTTCTAAGGAGTCTTAATTGTGAGTATAAACTTAATTGGGAGGAAATATTATCAGATTCTGAAAATTATCATGTTTTTTTGAGTATGTGGTTAGGAGATTTAAAATTGAAGGAGTTTTGTGTTTCCCATTTGCTTAATTCTGCGGTAAAAGAAATTCAAAGATTAAGTAGTTTAAAAAAATTGAAAAAACCTGTTTTATTTGTAATTCCAGAAATTAGAAAATTATGTCCATTCAGACCTGAAGGATATAAAGAATTTTTGGCGGAATCTATTGCAGATGCAATGAATACAATTAGGAGTGTTGGAAGAGGAGTTAGTTTAGTTTATGATAGTCAAAATTGGAGTAAGACAGATGATAGGGTTAGGAATGTGGGGGATGCTTTTTTTGGAAAGTTAGGAAGTGATGATAAGAATCAGTTTTGTAAGGCAAGAAGTTATACAAGAGATAAAAGAGAATTATTAACTGAATTATTTGATATGAAGTGTTGTTTTTTGAGATTTGAACATGAAGAGGATGGAATATATAGGTTTTTTTTGCCTTCTCATATGCACAAGGAAGAAAATTATAATTGGGTTGAAATGTGGGAAAAATATAAACTTCCAATGAAAATTTATAATGATTTAATAAAGAAGATGAAAAAGGAATATAATAGTGAAGAGAATGAAATTAAGGAGAAAATTAGAAAAAGAAAGGAGAGGGAAAAGAAGATTGAAGAGCAGAAAAAGAAAGAAAAAGAAGAAAAGCAGAATCCAAAAAAAGAGGAAAAAGAATCCGTAAAAGTTACTCTTGATATGAAAAAATATTTTTATAAATTATATAATGAAGGGATGAGTTATAGGGATATTGAGAAAAAGATTAAAGAAGACCCTACAAGCAAGATAAAACCTAGTTTTGCATCGATTAGAAACTATATTCAAGAAATTTCATCTGAAATTGAAAAATCAGAGTAAAAATATCTTTTTAGCCCTTGGAAATTATTGTAAAAAAAGCATAAATATAAAAAAACTAATATCTTTTTAATTCTGCAATAGGATGGGTAATACTAACTAAAAATGGAATATATTGGGTGTGTAAGTGTGTATAAGGTTTTTGATTTTCAGGAAAAAAAAGTCCTAAAATTAGATTCATCATACTATTATAAGGCTATTTTATCGTCGGTTAATATTTGTATTGATGATAATGATATGGTTCTATATGGGGGTGCTTATGGAACTGTGTAATGTAAAAATGTTAAAAAAATTCACTTATAGGCAAAAATTAAGTTGTTTATCGTCGGTATTTTTATTTACGAGTTGTTTTAGATGTCCTAATGGTTTTTTAAAAATTTTGGAGGTTTTACAGCTATGAGAAGGTTGGGGAGTAAGGATAAGAGGGCTAGAAAAAGAAGAGGTGATAGGGGTAAGAAGAGAAAAACCTATGGCGGAAAACCTTGCAAACATAATAGAAAGAAATATCCGAAGAAGATTGGAAATAAAAAAGCTATTAAGATTTGGGTTTGGAAAATTGATAAGATGACTTATGATGGATATAAAAGATGGAGCAAACATCTTAGAAGGAAATTGAATACTGAAATTTGGATTCCTCAAGATAAGAATCATGTTTATACTATGCCTGTTGAAGAAATTAATACAAAAGAGAAGATTGAAAGATTTATGGAAAAGAGATATTATCCCGGAACATTTGTTATTAAGACCTTTTCAAATAAGAAGAATAAATATCATTGCACTTCTAAGAAAAAGTTGAGGGTTGTAGTTAAGCATTCTGAATATGGCAATGTTGCAAAGGTTGTGAAAGATTATGGAATGTATAGTTATTGGTTTTGGAAGGGGGTAAAATTTATAAAGTTTAGTTTTGTAAGGGGTATATGAAAAGAGTTGAATATTTTGGTTATTCAAGAAAATCTCCTGATGATAAGCAAGGCACAGAACTTTCTATTCAAAATCAAAATGAATTGCACAAGATTGTTTGTGATAGAAATGGTTGGCATTTAAACAGTATTGAAGTTGATAAAAATATAAGTGGGGGGAATGTAGATAGGAAGGGTGTTTTAAAACAGATTGAAAAAGCTAAAAGATTTAAAGAATTAAATCAGGATTCAGAAGTTTATTTGGGTGTTAAAGATTCTAAAAGGTTTGCTCGTAATTCTTCATTTTTTAAAGAGGTTTGGGAAGATTTAAATGGGAAAGGTATAAAGATTTTTTCTATTTCTAAGAATGGTTTTCTTAACTATTCTGATATTGGGGATAGGATTATTGGAGTTGTTGATGAACAGATTATTTATGATGCTAAGAAGTATGCTGAATTAACTAAAGAAGTAAAAATAAAAAAAGGTTTGCCTTGTATTCCTGCTCCTTTTGGATATAAATATAAAAATAAAGAGTGGGTTATTGATGTTAGGGATGCTAAGAAAGTTAGAAGAGTTGTTTTAGATAATTCTAATAAGGTTAATCATAAAGAAACTATTAAAGATTTAAGAATTAGTAAAGGAAAATATTATAGAATTCTAAAGAATTACAATAGGGGATTATATAGTGGTTGGATTGTTTTTAGTGATAAAGATGGTAATGAAATTAGATATAAAGGTGTGCATGAGCCGATTATTAGTGATACCATTGATGCTGTCCTGTAAAATGATAAGGATTGCCACAAATTTGACAAGAACAATGCCTTGCTTCTCCAAATAACCTCTTTATTCCCTTTAGCCTTGAAAAAATCTAAGAGTGAACTACTATGATACTTGTTATTTATGTTATTTATGTTACTTTTGTTCCCTTTAAGAGTATCATAAGTATCAATAGTATCATAAGTATAGGGTATCACTGTGTTTACACCTTCTTTTTTCTCATCCATTTCAAACCCTCCCCTTTATTTGGAAGAGATGAGCGTGTCCATTTATATTTAGCCATAAATAATATAGGGGGGTACATTGTTAAGTTAAAGGGAGTTATTTGATTAAAAAAATTAAAGTCCACTTTGTTTTATATTATTTAAGCTATCCTCAAATGGCAAGCTTTAAATAATTTGTGATTATTAGAAAATTTTTGTTGAAGCATCTTCATCTTCGGAAGCTCTTAGAAAGGCTAAAAGATTAAGGGCAGAAACTAATCGGAGAGAGGGTTGCACATCAAGAGTTTTAAGAGTTACAAAAGTTCCCTCATCTACCTCATTTCTTACTTCTTGTGGGGGTTTGTAACTCATTATCTATTTTCTCCTATTTTTTTGGTTATTCTTACTAAATTGTTGTTCATTTGTGTTAAAACCTGGGTTAGTTGAATATTTTGCTTCGATAGTCTTTTTATTTCTAATTCTTGATTATAGATACATTTTTTTATATCTTTTGGGAAAAATTCAAAATTATCTTCTTTTAATGCGTTCCACCACTTTGATAATTTTATATTTTCGGGCAATGCTTTTTTTCCAACATTTTCTAATTCTCCACCCCTTTCTAATGAATCATCAATTATTAACCATTCTCCTTCTTCATCAGAGATTCTCATAATATTTCCTTTATTATTTTCTTGAATTGCTAAATCGTTTTTTATTAATGCATAATGTTCTTTTCTCCATTGGAAATCAAAGGGTCTTAAATTGAATCCTAATTTGTTTTCTAAAATATTGATTATTTTATAAAAAGTCCAAAATGCTTGTTTTCTTGATTCTATTGCATTTATTTCATAATAAGATTCTCCTTTTTTGTCAAATATTCTTATATGATTATTACAAAGCCAAACTTTTCTCCCTAATATTTTTATTCTAGGGGTTGTTTGTTTTGCTCCAACTAATTTATAATGGATGCCTTTTTCTTGGATTATTTTTAATCTTTTATTCCAATTTTTAGGTAATTTTTTTGAAATTATGTTGATTATATAGGCATGACCTCTTATATTATCTTTTTTAAGAAGAAAACCATACTTAGTTGAATTTTTACTTTGTTTTAGGGGTTTCCAAGTTCCATAAGAAGGATTTATCACTAATCCCTGTTTTTTCATTTGTCGAAGATAATAATTTAATTTCTGTTTAGAAAGACCATGTTTTTTTCTTATTTTTTTTAGGTTTGTAGTGTGAGAAAGTTCGGAAAATATAGCCAAGTAAAAGTTTTTTTTCCAAGTCGAATTTTTACTTCCTCTTTTCATAACCTTGTTATATTTTTACTTCTTTATAAAGATTTATGACTATTTCTTAGTGGTTTTCTTTTAAGGGTTCCATGAGAACAACAATTAGGGCAGAATATGTTTATTTCATTTCCTTTATACGAATATCTCAGATTTACTCTTTTTCCACATACCTTACATCTTGTTCTTTTTCTTCTATCCATATTTTACTAAATATTCTCCACAGCCCCATATATTTTCTTTTAAGAGGTAGCATCTTTCATTCAAAATTGAATGATTGAGTTCATTTGCGGTTAATTTTTTATTTTCTAATATTATTGAACCTACTGGTTTTGTATCTGAACAAGTTGAATTTAATGTTTTATTTAATTTGCAATCGATTATTCTTAATTCATATTGTGGTTTTATAATATTATATAATAGAATTGACATAAATATTATGTAAACTATTCCAAATATTATTAATATTGCTGTTTCTTTTTTCATTTTTCTAATGTGTTTTCCCGATTTTCTCAGGATTTTAAGCAAGTTGCTTTATCTCTATTTAAGAGAATAATGCGTCGTGGTCTGTTGCTTTCTGCTCATATTTCAAAGTTCCGTCAGCATCTTCCCAACCGAATGTGATAGAGCCATCGGTATCTACAAAATATTTACCAGCGTAAGCATTACCATATAGGAAACCTGTTGATGCTCCTGAACCTAATGTTTGTCCACTCTCAGCTGTTGCTGTGAATAAATATTCATCAGAACCACCATCATTAACAGAATCCACTATATAAGCGAATTTTGCTACTGGAGATGTTCCTTCAGAAGCGAATAAAGTTAGGTCAGTTGTATAGTCGTCATCAATAACCTGTGCATTTGCTGTTCTTGCCTTAATAGTAATGTCGTCAAGTTCTGTATCATTTCCTTCTAATGTAAGAAGAACCTGTCCAGTTTCCTTGTCTCTTTCACCCTTAACTTCAATTATGAAGTCTACGGATGTTTCTGCACCACCATCGGATAAGTTTGTTGCACCTCCTGAAGCACTATCTGTTACTTCGTTAAGTCTGTCGTCTAAGATGTCAATAGTTATTGCGTCTCCTTCTGCGATGTAGTTAGTGAAATCGTTTGCTCCACATTTTGTAATCTCCACATCAATAGTATTATCAAGATAACCTGATTTTGATGCAAGGATTCTAACATTATCTCCTACTTCAAACTTTGTTCCAGATGAACCTAATGTTAAAGTTTTTGCTGGAGTTTCTGTTGGATTTCCTGAATCATCTAACATTACATAGGAATAGGATGGGACAACTTCTGAACTTTTGGAGTATTTATTGAATGTGGCATTTTCACTTAAATAAGATTCAACCTCACATCCTCCTGCTCCAATAATTCTTTCAGTAGTTACATTCTGACTAACGCCAAAATAAATAACTCCACCTACAACAATAACTGCTAACAAGACCATGAACACTGCAAGAGTGTTTCCTTTTCCTTGTTTTTTCATTTTAAAACCCCCTTTCAAAAAATCTAAATCTCTTTTCATGTTTTTAATAAGATATTATTGTTTATAAAACCCTATATAAAAGTTTATATAGGTGTTATTCTTCTTTTTATTATGAAAAAAGAGGATGTTTTGAATAACTTTATTTTCTGGAAAAGGGCAGTTATTATTTCAAAATATAAATCATTTACCAGACCTGAAATTTTTAAGGTTTTAAATGATACTCAAACAAATAAAAATGTTTTAGATTTATTAAAATTTTTAGAAAATGAAGGATTTATTGAAGTTGATAAATCAAGGATTCCTTATGTTTATAATGTAAATAATAATAAGTTATCTTGGTTTTTAAGAGAGGGAGAAATATTTAAATTATGTAAAGACTTAATTAAAGTGAGCATGGGATTAAAACCATATTATATTGGATGATGGGAAAAGAAGTTATTATTACAAAAACTGCTGGAAGAGGATTAGGAAGATTTATTGGGGCATGGTTTAAATATGGTTTTTATGCTCTTTTTATTTTAATTTTAATTATTCAGGCGGTTGTATTATCTTATTCTGCTGGAAATATTGAACCTGCTATTAATCTTGTTAAGGATACTTTTTTGAAAGCTACATTAACATTACAAGAAAAAAGTTTGTTGATTATTGAAAATGAGGGGTTGTCTTCTGGATTGAGTTGGTTTGGAGTTGGTTTTTCATTTGTTTGGGCTTTTTGGAGCATCTTTTTGCAAATTAAAGTTTTTACATGGTTTACTAAATTATCAGACAGCTCAAGAAAAGCTACTTATTGGATATTGGCAATTATGTTTTTTATAATTGTTCAAGTTGTTGGTTTATTGGTTTTATATGAGCCTTTAGATGGGCAGACTAAAATTGATTTAGCGATGACTCCAATTATTGCTTTTATTGATTTTTTTAGGGCTTTGCCTTATTTCTTTTCTTCTTTTAGTTTTGATTTAGATTTTAGTTCTAATAATACTTGTGTTGATTCTGTTTGTCAGATTTAGAAATGTTTAAATAGTTTTTTATTTTATTTATTATTATGGAACAAGGGGTTGTATTAATTACCGACGACAATTATAAATTTCTTGCCCTTAAAAATTTGGATTATATTTTAAACAATGAGAAGAAAATTAGTAAAAGAAAAATTGTTGAAATTTGTAGAAATTTAAGAGATGAATTAGATAGGTTTTGATTCCCGATTTTCTCAGGATTTGAATGAGTTATTTTAATGAATTTTACTTCATCAATTTTCCCATCAATGCTCTTCCTCCAACCCATAGGGCAGATATTCCTACTGCACCGTAAACAATTGTTCCTACAACTGGAGCAGTGTAATTTGCTAATATCTGGACAAGATTGATGTCAAAAAGCCCAAGACCCCAATTAAGACCTCCAACAACTAATAACCATGAAGCTAAAAGGTCAATCATTTTCCTTTGGGATTTTTTCATTAATGCCATTTACCTTTTACCCCCTTTCAAATACCAATGAATGATTTAGTTGATGTGATTAATTCTAACAATGTGTTAGGCATTAAAATTAAGAAAGTTGTAATTAATCCCATTATAACTGCAAAGAATAATAATATTTTCGGCATATCACCCCATCTTTTATTTCCTTTAACTGCCCAAGTTATAAAGATTAGCCCTAATAGGGAGATTAGGGCTAATAAGATTATGCTGTAAGGGTATACTTCTGCTTTTACTGATTGTTTTAATACTTGTGCTGATTCGTTTATCATCTGAATTTCCTCCATCCTAATAAGGTTATTATTACTAATGCTACTAATCCTGCAACTAATTTATACATTGGATTTAATAATATTCCTTTTTGTTCTATTATTTCTATTGCTCCGCCTATTGCTAACCATGATGCAAGGGCTACAAGTATGTAAATTAATATTCCCCAGATTGATGATTTAGTTTTTCTTTTTGCCATTATATTTCTAAAATTTTATGAATTAATTTATCTAATGGAATTATTGTTATTACAAACCATATAAACATTTTGATTAATGAATATGAGCCTTGAAAGTCTAATAATTTATTACCAATAAAATATAATCCAAATAGACCTGCAACTAATAAAACATAGTGTAAGATGTCTTTTATTGTGTTTATTGTTTTCTTCTTCATCTTCTTGTATTTTTTGCTAAATAGTCTATTAGTGTGTAAAATGCTGGAACTAACGCTAATATTCCAATATAGCCATAAAATTTAGTTGGTATTGAGATTCCAAGGATAATTAAAAGACCTATTACTATTGCAGATAAACCAAATATTATTGATAATAGTTGACTCAATTCATTTTGCTGAATGCCATCTCTTAGCCACTTTCTAGCAGTGAAAACTTTGCCTACAAATAAGAATGCTGAACCACCCAATATTAAGAATATTCCGGTCATATTTTGTTCTATCCAATTTATTCCAAAGCTGAAAGTTAGGAAAATTGAAAGGAACCCTACAAAAGAGAGAATACTAAGAAAATCTCTAAAATCGTTTGGGATTATTGATTTTTTTCTCATCTTTTCTTCTTCTTTGTTTTAGTTATTGCGAAAATTAATCCTCCAGAGATTATTAAAAAGATTGTGATATAAACCCAACCTGCTGTTTTACATCCTGATGTTTCTGTTTCTATTGGGTCTACAAAAGGAGTATATGCCCTCCAATATAATGCTCCATAATCTTTTTCTGTCTTTGTGTAAGGCTCTTGATACCATTCACATTCTGGTTCGTCTTCTTGTCTGTCTTCTCCCTCTCCTCCCTCTCCTGATAATTCACATTCATAAGTTTGAAAATTACATCTTTCATTTGTTCTACAATCCCTATCTGAGGTGCATTCTACATTTTGAATATCTACAATTTTACATTCCCCTTCAATACATCCCCATCTTCCTGTTTTTGTTTCTCCCTCTAATTCAAACCTATCTAATGTTCCACAATCTGCACGACTTGAACATTCTGCTTCTTCTGTTGGAATTAGGTTTCCATTTTGACAGACCGCATTTCTATAACTTAAACCATTACAACATTCATCAGTTCCTATTTTTTTATCTAAATTTACTCTATTATAGGTTTCTGAAGGTGTTTCTATTTTTTCAATCGCATAAATATTTGCTTGTCCATTTTCATAAATACACCATCCACCTGATTGGGTGTTTCCTTCTTGAACACTTACCAAATTTGTAGTTATATAATTAAAACCTTGCCCTACGTTTAATGTTCTTCCACCATTATATGTTTCAATGTTATCCGAACCTTGATAGTTTGTAATTCTATTTAACCATGAATTTGATGCAAATGGCAGGGTGCATCCTGTTCCTGAAATTTCTCCACTTCCCCTTATTGGGTCGTCTCTGAATAATTTAAATGGTTTATATGTAACTTCTGCTTTTGCTAAAAATTCATTATCTTCACTCCATTTGCTAAAAGTAAAAACCCCTGCTTCTTGAAATTGAACCCATACGTGTCTTGTTGAGGAAACTACTCCAATATTTATAGAATCTCCTCTTCGATTTACATCTCTTACAACCCTATTTGAACAAAAACCTCTTGAATTACAAATATAATATTCTACTCTTCTTGATTTTGAAAAACTACCTGCATCAGGGGTTTGAATTTGAATGCTCCATTCATTTGTATTTTTTGGTAATTCATCTGTAATCCATTCTCCTTCCCTGTCTATTGAAAATGTTGGGAAGGCACTTGTCCCTAATTGTCTACATTCTATATATCCAAAAGCAGGGATTTCTACATATCTTTCTGAAGTTATAGATTGTAATGTCCCAGAATAAATAATAAAACCAAAGATGCCAATAAATAATACTGAAAAGATTATTAATTTTGTTCTTGAATCTTTTGTATTAAGGGCGATTAATGTTCCTGCCACTCCTATTCCTCCAACTAATAACCAATTTCTAAAAGTGTCTGAAAAGATTATTGAACCTAAAACAAATAAGCCGATTGCAATTCCAATTATTATTAAAATAGGTAAAAAAACTATTCCTTTTTTATTTTCCATATTTCCTCCATAAAAAGATAGCTATTAAGATTAATAAAGTTAGGGGTATTAGATAGAATAGGTAGTTTTGTTTATTATATTGGTCTTCTATATAACTTGTAAAACTAAATGAAGACGAATAAGCATTATCTGTTTCAAATAGGTAATTATATCTTGGTGTTTCTATCTCTATAAATGGTCTTGCTTTGATTTCTCTTAAATTATCTTCTAGGGCAAACTCTGTTTTTTGGTTTAAAGTTTTTTCTATTCTTTCAACTTTTGTTTGGTCTATATTGTTTGTTGTAGTCAAGAAAATACCTCCATTAAATGGTTGATAATCGTTTGATATGATTAGTTTGTTTTCTTGTAATCCTATCTTAATAAAGGAGGTATCAATCTCAAATATATATTTTATAATTGCGTCGTTTAAATCTCCTTCTGGGTCTGAATCATCTTTTAATTCTACTATTCTAACAGAAAGATGGTTATCTAACTCATATTCTTTACCTTCGATTGCATTATACTCTTGCCCATTATAATTAAAGCTAAATTGTTCGTTTTCATAATTACTATTAAATGTATTTTGTCCTATATTAAATGTATTTTCTGAACTTTCTCCGTCATCAATTATATGTTCAAATAGGAATTCATCTTTTTTCTCTAAATTTTGATGGGTTATAATATCTTCATATAGATATTGTGCTTCCTCTGTTTCTTTTGTTATTGTTTGGTCTCCAAAGTTGAATTCTATTAATGTCCTAGCCATACATTTATTCTCCGCTAAATTGAAAACCTTGTTTGATTCACATTCTGTTTGACCACCTTGTAATTCTCCTATATATTCTAATACCCATATTTGTCCAGGCGGAACGGTATAAGACTTATCTTCTAATAAGCCTGTTAAAGGTTCTTTTGTAGTTGTTGAACCTGCATTTGTATAAATTTTAACTGGTTGAGTTAGGCAAAATTTGTTCCAATAATCTAAATCATTTAATTTAAACTCACTTCCTTCGTTGAATATTTTTACATAATATTGTTCATTTGGTCTCTTTGAGCACCCATATTGTTCTCTCCATGAAGGATTTTTGATTATAACTTTTCCTTGATAACATGGAGGATTTTCCCAAGGCTCTGTACATTCACCATTTGCTACTATTTTTGGTCTGAATTCTCCAGATTTTATAAATGTTTTTTCTTTTTGTCCATTTTTATATATTGTAAATTCATTGCTTATTGGAGATGGTGAGATTAAAATAGTTCCATCCCCATCTAATGTAACCCCCTCCACACTTAATTTTCCTACATCTATTTCTACCTCTATTTTAAAATCCCTATTTGAGAAATCTTCTTTGGTTTGCATCTCTAAGAAATTGGTATATCTTAATCCCTGAAAATTACTACATACTTTACTGCCCCTATTATAAACATAATAACATTTTCCATTTGCACTTATAGAAAAATCATTGCCTGTTAGTCCTTCTGCATAAATTATATCCCAATATTTTGAATCATATCCAATTTCATAAGATTTAGCGTCTCTGTTGTCTATATTATTGCTTACAAATTTTGTAGGGGTTAAGCCAGTTATTTGTGTTGTTGATTCTCCATATGGTTCAAAACCTTCATTAAAAATAATAGATTGGGGTGTTGAAAAATAGATTAGTGTGCTAATTATTAGGATTGCTAAAATAGAACCAATTACTAAATTTCTCTTCTCTTTTTTCATTGTATTTATTAAGAAGAATTATTATTTAAATGTTTGTTTTATAAAAATTATAACTTCTAAATAAATGAGATTAAAATTGAAGGAATTATTAATAAACTTGCTATTGAAATTGGTATTCTTAACTTAGATTTATTGAAAATTGTTAATGAGATTATTAATGAGATTATCGCTGTTCCTATCCAAATTATTAAATATGGAAATCCTGATTCTGTTCTTGAAAATAATTTTGTGAAAAACCCTGACTCTTGTATTACTAAATTTGTAGTTATTGCTCCTTTTCTTCCTAAATCGTCTACTGCTATTATGTTGAATGTTTTTACTCCTGTTTCTGCATCTTTTGGAATTATTATTTTGAAAGGGATGTTTGTTTTTGTTCCAGTTATTAATGGTAGATTGAATTCTTTTTCTGGGAATGAAACATATTGACATCCATTTGAATTATTGATGTTTTCACAAAATAGTGTGATTGTTCTTGATTCATCTCCGACATTTTCAAATCCTATATTTAATTCTCTGCTTGTTCCTACAACCATTGAGGTATCAAAAAAGCCTAATCCACCACTTGCTTCCATTGTCCAACCTGTTTCTCCTCCTACGAGGATTGTTT
Organism: Candidatus Woesearchaeota archaeon; assembly: GCA_964407005.1. Lineage (GTDB taxonomy): Archaea > Nanobdellota > Nanobdellia > Pacearchaeales > GW2011-AR1 > CAYOTW01. The sequence goes on from CAYOTW010000015.1 coordinate 16,087, forward strand.
GGCTTCCTCCTCCTCCTCCTCCACTTGGAATATCATTAGGACTTGAAACAAAAAATGTTTTATTTGAAGTATTAAAATTTCCAGCTGTATCATTAATAAAAAAATTCATTGTGTAGATTGTATTATCACTAGAAACTTGGAATTGTCCTGTTAGGTTGCTACAATTTATAAAAGTATTTATTTTTTCTAAACTTGCACCAGTAGTTATGTTATAATAACAAATGTTAGGATTTAATTCTGTTATGTTTATTTCATATTCCACGTTTAAAGAAGAAGGAGTATCTGTTGGTTTTATTATTTCTATTTTTGGCAAAGTTTTATCAATTTCAAAAGTATAGTTTCCTTCTTGTGAAAAAGATGAAACACCGCTTCCTGAAAGATTACATTTTATAGACCACTTGTATTCTGTTTCATTAGTTATGTTTAATTTGAAGGTGTTTATATTTGATTCATCTATTGTAGAGTCTGATTGATTTAAATGCCATGTTCCATTGAAATTACCCCATAATTCACAGGTGTCTATGGATTCTGTTGAATGTTCAGAAGTATAATTAAATTCAATATTTTCCATATAATTTAGATAAGAATTATTATTTGGAGATTCTAAATATATTATTGGGTCGTCTAAATTAATATTTATAGTGTTGTTTTCCTCTGCAAATGCAGATAAACTTTCATTATTGTAAGTAAGACAATTCCATTTATATGTATCTGCATAATCGAATGTAATATTAAAGGAGGTTTCATTATCTTTTCCTATTATGTTTTTTGAAGTTTCATTTATTAGATTATTTGTAGAATTCCAAAGATAAAATGTTATGTTTGTTAATTCTGTTTTATTATCTGTTGTTGAATTACAAATAAATGTTTCTTGTTCTGGAGACCATGTATTGTTTTCTGGAGAGATTAATTCTGTGTGAGGGTATGCGTCATATTCTATT
>CAYOTW010000016.1:0-16910 GCA_964407005.1 Candidatus Woesearchaeota archaeon
AGTATACAAATTCTCTCATGTAATTGTTTAGAATAAGACTTTATAATTTTTTAGGTTCTTGCTCGTCCTGTTTCTGCTGGGTTAGGAGAATACCTCATAAGCAAATCTGCCCTTTGTTCTAATTCATCTCCGGAGGGTTTTGTAGGGTTTTCTGTATGGGCATAATCGTCAACAGAGATTATTTCAATGCCCAATGGTTTTCTTTCTCTAGTAGCTCTATCTCCGCTCTTTGATAGGCCATGAGGTAGTAATTGGGTTGATTGAGTCATTTCATAGATTGCGTATTTTTCTTCGTCTGTTAAACTATTGGTTGCTGCTACTGTTCTTATTGATTCATTGGGGTGTGTTTTAGAAATTTGAGAATCCATAACCATTACTTCAATTTGTTCCATTCTTCTTCTTATTTCATCACTAGAAAGTCCCTGCTTTATTAATGAAGCTTGAACAATACCCCTTTCCTTAGGATCTATAACACTTTCTTCTATTCCCCCAATATGATATTCTTTTGACATCTTTATCTCAATAAGTTGAAGTTTAAAAAGTTTATTGTTATGTTGTTTATTTTCCGCAACTGGTTTTTTCTCCCCTTTCATGATGGTATTCTTGACAGTCATTGCATTTTCCGTGTCTAGGACATGATTTACAATAGCAGGGACACTTGTTATTTTTTGATTCCATTTTAGATTTCTTTTAAGTCAAAGCCTTCTTTTGTATCTTTGATTTCCCAGCCTTTTTGTTTTAATTTTTCTCTTAGTTCGTCGGATTTTTTGAAATCTTTTTCTTGACGAGCTTTTTGTCTTTTTTCTGCGAGTTTTTTTATTTCTTCAGGTATTTTTGTTTCTTGTTTTTCTAATAAGTCTAATGCAAAAACATTATCCATTTTTTTAATTGTTTGATATTTTCCGTCTGCATTTTTGTCTCTTAATAATTCCCAAAGTATTGCAATAGCCTCTGGCATATTTAAATCGTCGTTGATTGCTTCTTCAAATTTTTTTAAATATTGTTTATTTTCCTGATTATCGTCTTTTAGTTCTGTAGTTATATTTTTTAATTTTTTATACGCATTTGTTGCTGACTCAATTGCGTCTACACTCCAAGTTAGAGGTTTTCTATAATGTGCAGTAAATGTGAAGTAACGATATGCTAAAGCAGGGATGTTATCTTTTTCTAACTCTGAGAGCGTTTTTATTTTTCCTGTTGATTTGGACATTTTTCCGCCTTTGAAATTTAGAAATGCTCCGTGCATCCAAAAGTTTACCCATGGTTTTTTTTCAAATGCAGCTTCGGATTGTGCGATTTCATTTTCATGATGGACTGGAATGTGGTCTTCTCCTCCGGTGTGAATGTCAAAGTGTTTTCCGAGATATTTTGAGGACATTGCAGAACATTCAACATGCCATCCTGGAAAACCTGTCCCCCAAGGAGATTCCCATTCTTGTTGTCTTTTATCTTTGGGAGAAGATAATTTCCATAGTGCAAAATCTGTTTTATTCTTTTTTTCTTTTAGTGAGACTCTTTTTCCTGCTTCTAGGTCTTGTAAGTTTTTTTTAGAGAGTTTTCCATAGTCTTTAAATTTTGAAGTATCAAAATAAACCCCGTCAGAAGTTTTGTAAGTGTATCCCTTTTTTTCTAAGGTTTTTATTAATTCTATTTGTTCTTGGATATGTTTTGTTGCCCAGCTCCAGATTGAAGGTTTTAGTATATTTAGTTTGTTTAAGTCTTTTTCAAATTCTTTAAAATAAAATTTTGCAATGTCTTCTGCTTTTTTTCCTTGTTGTTTTGCTGACTTTTCGAGTTTGTCTTCGCCTTCATCTTGATCTGAAGTTAGATGGCCTACGTCGGTTACATTTATTACATGTTTTACTTTAAAGTTGTTGTATTGTAGGACTCTTTTTAGAATGTCTGAAAAAATGTAACTTCTTAGATTCCCAATATGTTGGTACCAATAGACTGTTGGGCCACAGGTGTAGATTTTTACTTCGTTGTCTTCTATTGGTTTGAATTCTTGTTTTTCTCTTGTTAGGGTATTGTATAGTTTTAGCATGAGATTATTTGGGAAAAGGGATTAATAAAAGTTTAGGGTTTAAATTTCAATAACCTTCCAACTGCCACAACCAAGATTATATACTTGTGATTTTCCTATTTTTGTTTTTCCTTCTCCCTCATGGATATGTCCGCAAAAAACATATTTTGGCTGGTGTTTTTTTATATAGTTAAGGATTGCTTTTGAGCCTGCGTGTTTTCCTTGCCAGTTCTTTGGAGCTCCTTTAAAACTTACTTTATCTAATACTCCGTAAGGGGGTTGGTGACAAAGTAAGATGTCAATTTTATTTCCAAATCTTTTTAGAATTCTTTTTGCCTTATCTGTTTGTTTTTTTGCTTTTTTTAATTTTTCCCTATACTCTGAAGGTCTAAATTCTCTAATCCAAGAGGTGTCTACAAAATATTCTAAAAAACCTACTCTTATATCATTAATATTCCTTAGTTGATTTTTTACTAAACTCGCCTCAGGTAATTTTTTTATTTTTTGTAATGTGGGTTTTACTTTTATCCCATATTTTTCATTGTCTGCCCTTGCTTCTGTTTTTCCTAATAATCCTACGTTACCTTCAATAGTATAAACTGGGGCTGTTTGTGATAAAAACTTTAGTATCTTCATTGTAGAATTATGGACTTCATCTCTCATTGCTTTCATATTTTTTGGACTATCTATAATTTCGTCTAGCCCTTTTTGTTTTCTTTCTAAATTTTCAAAAAATCTTTGCCTAGCTAAATCTGCCTTCCCCAAATCCCCTGTTAGTAAATACAAATCAACATCTTTTGGAGCTTTTTTGATTGCTTCTAAGTTTCCGTGAGGGTCGCCGATTGCACAAATTTTCATGATTATAAAATATAAACAAGGGTCTTAAATGTTTCTAAAGGTTTTCGCATTCTTCTTCCCAGTTGCAAGACTGGCATTTAGAAAAGCTCGAAGGAAACATAGGATTTTTTGAAATGTTTTTTACTTCTTTTATTAAACCTAAAACCTTTTGTTTTCTTTCTTCTGTTATTTCAATCTCGTGTCTCTTGCTTCCAGCTTCTAGTATACCTAGAGATACTGGTTTATTGTATTTTTCAGAAAGCATCATTGCATAGGCTGTAACCTGAATTTCGTCGGATGGCCATATTTTATCTGCAGTTCTTGTTTTTAGTTCAAAAGGAATTATTGTATTTTCTTTTGAAATTATTACTCTATCTGCCCTCCCCCTTAATCCAAGAGAGTCTGAATAAAGAGCCATTTCACTTATAATCTTTGGTTCTAAATTTTCAAATAATTCCTGTCCGAAAAATCCCTTTTCCATTGTTTCTGAAACTGAGTCTACAATTAACAAAACTTCCTTAGACATTGCTTTTCTAATCTTTTCTTCTAACTCTTTTTTAGAAATTTTAAATTTAATAATCATATAATGGTTTTTTGAAAAAATCTTCTGAATAATTAAATCTAAAAGTTTGTTAAATTTTTCTTTAATCTCAGATTTTGTTAGATGTGTTTTAAAGGATTTTATAAGACTCTCTTCTTGTTTTGAAAATTCTTCTAAGACTTTGTGTTGAATTGAACCTGCAATCATTGCCTTATTTGGGGGGCCTCTTTTTCCTAGAACTTTTTCAATATAATATTTTCTTGGACAGTATAAATATGCTCCAAGGTCGGTAACATTAAGCATCTTTTTTTGCATTTTTGCTCCTTTTTTTATTTATGAACGCTTGCTTTATTGTATAGTTTATAGGATTTTTAAATCCCTGAGTATCTATGAGTATACCTAACTCTTTGTAAATAGGTTTATCGTAGTTTTGAGGCATCCGAGGATTTTTAGAAATCCAATTTATCTGGCTTTTTATATAGCCTGTTTTTAGAGGGTGATAATTTTTTTTGTTCCACTCAGTTATTTTATCTTCCATATATTCTTTTGGAAAACCTAAACTTGAAAAAAAAGACAATAAAAGTGATAGTGCTCTTTTTCTTCCGTCTTGTTTTATCCCTTTTAGTAATTTTTTTATTGATTTTGGAAACATGTTTTCTGTTATTGTTAAGCCCTTTAAATCAATAGACTCTCCGGTGAATTTTTTCTTATTTTCTTTTGGGGCATTTTCTCTTCCCCAATCAAGGGCTTGCATAAGTAATTCGCTTGCCTCATTAGGCAGGGAAGAGGGCATAAATGATTTTGTCTCCTTTATTTTAAGAGGGTCTGCGTCTGAAGGTTTGAACTCTTCTATCTCGGATGGCTTGATTGGAACAGATGAAAGAGCTGTTTTTTCGTGTAATGAATAAGGAGCCCTAAAAAGATGTCGCGGAGAAACTAATACTAAATCTACTGCGTCCTCTGTTGACTTAATTGTGTCTTCTACCTTAAATTGAATATCTTCCTTCCTGATTTCACCGCCATAATTACTTTTACTTGCTTCTATTTTTGCAGTATTTATCTTACATTTTTCACAAAAGTCTATTTCTCTTTCTGAAACCCTTTTCATTTTCCCAAAACAATTAGGACAAATCATCTCTTTTCTATTTGACTTCATACTTTCAAGTTCGCCCTTGCATTTTATTTTATCTTCACATACATATTTACCTACTTTCTTTTTTATGGTCGGAGTATTACATTTTGGGCAAAGGTGTTCAGAAATAAGCTCTCCTTTTTCTTTTAATTTTTCCCTCCCAGTTTGTTTTAAAATTTCTTCATTCATAGGACCTCTAATCTTATTGAATAGATAATCTGCAATTATTCTCGGCCATTCTGGGAATTTATTTTTTGTTAGTTCTTCTCCTACTCTTTCTGGAAATGCCTGCCAGGGAACTAAAATGTGAAATCCCTTTGAACCAGAAAATTTAATACCAATATTTTTTATTCCGTGATTTTCTAATTCTTTTATTAAAAGTCTTGCTGCAATTTTCCCATAATCTAAGAAAGGAGAGTCTATATCAATTAAAAAATCCCAGCCTGTTTTTATTTCATTATATTGCTTAGGCGTCATTTCTGTTTTAATATCCAATGGATTTTCCCATAGTTCTTCAGAACAATGGAATGAAGTTGCGCCTTTTTTTACGGAATTAAAGATATCTGAAGGATAGTCTAGGCAGTCTGGTCTTTTTGCAAAAAACTTATTATTAAAGTTTGCAATAGTCTCTCTATGTTTGCAGAACTCGTAGATTGCGTTTTGAATTTCTTTTCTAGAGTAGTATGCTTGAGAGATTAGCTCTACCTTTTTTTTATCTGTCTCTTTTGATTCCATAATATGTTAAGAAAAGGAGGATTTAAAGTAATTGTGGTTACTCTTTGATTATTGTTTTCAATTTTTTATAGCCAAAAAAATCAGTAGTATAGTTATATGCGCCTGCGTTAAGAAAAATTATTTTATCTCCAACTTTTGGATTTTTAATGCTTACCTTATATCTAAAAATATCGTCTCTTGTGGGAGAGTTTCCCTTGATTAAATAAAAATCTGTTCCTTGTTCTTCTCCTTTAACTAAAAGTTTTGTTCCGGTCAGGATTGTGTCTAGTGCGCAATAATAAACTGAAGTGTTAATTATGATATTCTTTCCCTGAATCTGAATTATTTCAGTTTCTAAATCTACGCAAGGTGCAGCTAAAAACCTCCCTGGTTCAATATATGTTTTTATATTATTTGATTGTAAAAATTCAACTGCTGATTTTATTTTATCAAAAATATACTTATAATTTCCAAGCTTATAACTTTTATATTCTGTTGGAAGGCCTCCTCCGAGATTTAATATAGTTATTTTTTCTAATGTTTTTGGATCTAAAGAATCTTCTAGCTCTTCCCTAATTTCCCATTCAGAAGTATTCTGAGATTTTCTGTGTATGTGAATTCCTAAATTTTCTATAAATTCAGTGTCTAATTCTAATATAAGCTTATTAACTTTTTTTGCAGAAAGACCATAAACAAAATATTTCCCTGTTCCTACACGATGTTCCTGAAATTTCATCCTAATAGAAAGATTAATTTTCTTTTTTTCTTGGGTTATTATTTGTAATAAGTTTTGTAAATCGATTTCATTGTCTACTACGAAATTTTTTACGCCTTGGCTTAATAGATCTTTTAATTGGTCTTTTGATTCTGCTTGAAGAAAAAACCATGTTTTTTTCTTTTGTTTTATTTTATCTAAGTCCTCGTGAGTGTGAACAGAAAATTCAATGTCTGAAATTTTTTGTAAAACATCGCCCACCTGGTTGTTGGTCTTATAGGAATAAGAAACTTCTAAGCCTAATTTTTTTAGTTTTTTTAGTTGCTGTAAAAGAATTTTTTTACGGAGTATGAATTTTGCTTCACTCATTTTAATAATCCTTGTTTTTTCATTTTGTCTAAAACTGAGGTCATAATGAGAGGGAAGGTTATACAAACGTCTCCGTTTACTGTTGCAGCTTCTGCACTATCTTTTAATTTTCCCCAAGATTTTGCTTCTTCTGTTGTTGCACCGCTTAATGAGCCTGATGTTGAATGGGATGTTGTAAGATAAACAGCATAGTCAAAACCTCCGGAGATTAAAGCAGCAAAGATTGCATAATGTTTGCTAATCGACCCTCCTAATGAAATTAACCCTTTTTTATCGTCAAAGCTTAAGTCAGTTGTAATTCTTTGCATATCCCAAATTGTGTCTACAATAAAATCATGATTTTTTTGTTGGAACATAAAAAGATGAAATCCAAATGAGGAGTCTGCAATTCCAGGACAATAAATAGGGATATTATTTTTTGCTGCCTGATATAAAAATGAATTTTTATCTCCTATTAATAAGCCTATTTCTCTTAAAAGATTTGAAACGGAAATTCTAGGCTGTTTTGAATAAATTGATTTTAACATTTCAGACATCTTGTCTTCAAACTTCATATAGCTCTCATTTCTAATTATTATGTTTCCTACTCTGTTTTCTCCTCTTTCGTGGAGGGAAGTGTCGTCTGCATAAAAATTGGAAATTTCAAAATCTTCTCCAAGAGATTTCATGATATCTTCTTCAATTGCTCCAGAGGTAGTTACAAGAATATTTGGGATTTTTAATGAACATAATTGTGCAAAGAATCCCCTTAAACCAGAAGTGGCCATATTTGAAGTAAATGTTAGGAATACTTTTGCGCCGTCTCTTTTCATTTTTAGTATTACTTTAGCTGCTTCAGAAAGTTCAATTGCTTGATATCCCAAATTATTCATGGATTCGACTAAGTCTGATACTTTCATGTCTTCCTTCCACTTAAAGTCTTTAACTTTTTTCATTTTTGAATAATTTTAAAATTTTTTTAATGAGAACAATCTCTTCATTCCCTTTAATTTCAGGATTATATTCTACAATGTCTACAAGTGAAATTTTATTTTTAAGACTTTCTAATATTGAAAAAACTTGTTTTTCTCTTAAGCCGTCCTTCTCAGGATATCCTGTAGATTTTACAATTGATTCATCAAAGACATCTAAATCAAGAGATAGGTAAATGTTTTTATTATTGCAGAATGTTTTTATTTCGTTGATTTTTGAGTCAAATTCGTCTGAATAGATAATTTTTATTGAGTTTTGTTTTGCAAATTTTATTTCATTCCTATCCACATTTTCAGAGTTCCTTCTTACTCCAACTACCATGATATTTTTTAAACCTTTTTCAAATATTGCTCTTAGCCATTCTTCATGTGTTGGATTTTTCATTGGTTTCATTAAATCAGGATGGGCGTCAAAAACTAGTAATGCAGGTTGTTTTTTTGAATCAAAAAATGCTTTTGAGAGGGGATAACTGATAGAATGGTCGCCTCCTAAAAAGACAGGGTGTTTATCTAAATATTTTTTTGCTTGATTATATATTTGTTTTTCTTGATCTTCTATATTTTCATTGTTTAGTCTGATTTTTTTAGTCTTTAGATTAAGTTTTTTTGCAATTTCCCTAGGAGCTTTTTCACAACCTTTTGTTTTTCCTAATCCATTTATACCAGGTGTTTGAATTATCATAACTGTCTTAGTGCAATAATGTTTAAATAACTTAGTTTTGGTTTAGGAGAGAGATTAGTGAATCCAATATTGTGAAAGTTTTATAGTGATTGAATAATATTTTTCATTGATTATAGAAGATGTTAGATGTTAAAACTAGGTGAGAGATGAAAATTGCCGAGAGTATATTTATTTAATAGTTAATGAGCTAATTGGGGATAATGTTTATGGGGTTTAATCTGATAAAAAAGGGCATACTTTCTGGAAGAAGGATAATTGCGATAAGAGAAGAAATAGAAAAACAAAGGATAATTCTTAGATTGCATAATGGGGTAGATTAAGGGTGTCAGATAATATGACTCTATTATAACAATCCTTATAAAGCAAAAGCCTCTTTTTAATCTATGATAGTAAAAATTGAGAATCCAAAAATGTTGAGTGATGCCATTTCAATTGTTTCTGAAATTGTTACAGAAGTAAGAATTAAGTTATTAGAGGACGGCATGTCAATTATTGCGGTTGATCCGGCTAATGTTGCAATGGTGATATTTAAGTTTCCAAAAGAGTCTTTTTCGCAATATGAGGCAGGAGGAGAGGTTTGGGGGGTTAATTTAGATGATTTGAAAAGAATTTTGAAAAGAGCTTCTAATTCTAGTAGTGTGGTTTTTGAGCAGGAAGAAAATAAGTTAAAGATTTCTATTTTTGATAAGATTAAAAGAGTTTTTAATATGTCTTTGATTGAAGTTGATGCTGAAGATAAAGGGGAACCTGATTTGAGTTTTAAGAGTGATGTAGAAATTAATTCCACTGAATTTTCTCAGGCTATTGAAGATTGCAAGGTTGTTGCAGATTCTTGTTCATTGGTTTGTGGAGAGGGTTTTTTTATTATAGAGGGTCTTGGGAGTTTAAACTCTGCTCGTGCTGAATTTTCAGGCGATGAAGCGAAGATTTCTGGTTTAGCAAAGTCGAGGTATTCTTTAGAGTATTTGTCTAAATTTGTTAAGGCTTCTAAGGTTGCAAATGATGTGAGAATAAGGTATTCTGATGACTATCCTTTAAGACTGGATTTTGCAGGAGAAAAGTTGGGGATAGGTTTTGTTTTGGCTCCTAGAGTTGAAAATGACTAGTCTTGATATGAAAATTAATTCAATGAAGAGGGTTGGTTCTGCGATTGAAGAGTTTGATGGGCAAAAAATCAGTGTTCAAAGGGTAATTTATTATCCGGATGTAGGAGTTAGAATAGATATGCTTGATAAAGAATTTGGAGAAGGGGCATATGAAAGATTAAAAGATTTGGGGCTAGAGTTTATCAAAAATTTTAAATATAATCTTGAATGTGAGGGAGAGGTTAGGCTGGGTCTGGGTAAGGAAGGGGCTATTGCATTTTTAAATATTAACACTCATAATTTAGATTGTAATAATATCCCTCATATTTTAAGAGGACATTATGAAGTTTTAGATTTTAAGAAGGGCATAGGTCAATGTATATTTGCTAAAGATTCTCGGGGCTCTCTTCTTCATATTTATTGTTAAATTTTCTTAATTTCAAAAGATTTAAATATGTGTTTTGTTAGGATTATTAATAGTATAAATCATATTATTTAACATAAGTATAATAAAAGGTATAATCTTATGAGTATTCATAAAAAAATAAAAGAAGTTATTAAGAAAGAAAGAATTGTTACTAGTTCTGAAATTGCAAAAAAATTCGAAGTGAGTTGGAATACTGCTGAAAAATATCTTTTAGAATTGGCAGTTGAAGGAGATATTGAGAAAATTAAAAAGTTAGGAGTAAATCTATGGGTTTTGAAATGAAGAAGAAAGGACAGGTTATGATTTTTGTTGTAATTGCGATTTTGATTGTTGTAGGTATTTTAATTTATTTTTTATTGAGAAGTGGAGGAGATATGCAAGGAGATAATGCTGAAAATCCTAAACAGTTTATTGATTCGTGTGTTTCCAATCATTTGAAAGATTCTATTAAAAAAATGCATGAGAATGGAGGCAGGGTTAATCCTGAGTTATTTAAAATGTATGATGGAGAGAGGTATAATTATTTATGTTATACTCAAAATGATTATGTGACTTGTATTAACCACTATCCTCAATTGAAGCTGATTGTTGAAAGAGAGATTAGAAAAGATATTTTAGAAAATGTTGCGAATTGTTTTGATTCTTTAATAGAAGATTTAGAGGCTAAAGGTTATTCGGTTAACGGAAACTTTAATGCTGCGGATTTGAGGATTGATATTTCTCCAGGAGCTGTTGAAGCAATTATGGGCTCAGAGATTGTTATGAGTAAACAGGATACTCAAAGGTTTGATCTATTTTCTTCAAGGGTTTTATCTTCTAGTTATGAAATTTTAATTATTGCGAGAGAGATTGTAAATCAAGAGTCTCAATATTGTAATTTTGAATATAATGGTTTTATGTTGTTGTATCCAAATTATGAGATAAAGAAAATTGATTATGATGATAGTAAATTGTATTGGATTAGGGATAGGAAAACTGGGGAAGAGATGAGGTTGGCTATAAGGGGGTGTGGATTCCCAGAGGGGCTATGAAAAGAACAATTTCTATTTTTGAGTTAAGTATAATGATTTTAGCTGTTTTTGCGTTCTCGTATATTTTGGATGCGTCATTAGTTGATGCTGAAGAAATAAGTTTTTCTTGTTGTGAAAAAACTAATGAAGGGGCTGTTTGTCAGAATGTAGTTTCAGATAATCAATGTTTAGAAGGGGCTAGGCTTGTGCCTTCTGAATGTGAAGCTACTTCATTTTGTAGACTGGGTTGTTGTATTGATGATGAGGCTGGGACTTATGATAAAAATGTTCCTGAAATGTTGTGTGAAGGCCGTTGGGTTGATAAACCATTATGTGATATTTCTGAAGCAAGTTTGGGTTGTTGTGTTTTAGATGATTCTACTTCTTTTGTTACAGATTCTAGGTGTGATTATCTTGCAAATATTTATGGTGTTGAAAAAGATTACAGAAATATGGGGGAAGCAGAGTGTGTTTTATTATCTTCTTCTCAATCAAAAGGGGCGTGTGTTGTTGGAGACGGGTGTGAATTTTTAACTCAGCAGGGATGTAGTTCAAAGCAAGGTGAATTTTATGAAGATTATTTGTGTACAAATGATGAGTTGAATACTGGATGTAATATTACTTCTAAGACTACCTGTGTTGATGGAAGAGATGGAGTTTATTTTGTTGATTCTTGTGGGAATCCTGCGAATGTTTATGATTATTCTAAGAGAAATGATAATTCTTATTGGCAGAAGGTTGTTCCATTACACAAGAGTTGTGGTGCTGGAAATGGAAATGCTAATTCTAAAGAGTGTGGAAATTGCGATAGGTTTTTAGGAGGGATTTGTTCATCTGCTTTGGAAGATGGTTTTGATGTTTCTTCAGGTGATTTTTATTGTAAAGATACAGGTTGTTTGTATCAGGGAGAGAGTTATGATAATGGAGAGAGTTGGTGTGTTTATGATGGTAAGATTGGAGAGGGCGATGACGTTGTTGGGAGTAGGCATTGGAAGTATGTTTGTTCACAAGGGGAGATTTTGATTGAGCCGTGTGCAGATTATAGAAATCAGATTTGTGTTCAAGCAGATACAACTATTAATGGAAGTAGGGAGTTTAGTAATGCAAATTGTAGGCCAAATAATTGGAAAGAGTGTTCTTCTTTGAATTCTGATGATGATGATTTAGAGGCTTGTAGTGAGGCGTTAGATTGTATGATTAAAGAGATTAAGATTGCGGATAGTTTTAGTTTTGATGTTTGTGTTCCTCAATATCCAGGAGGTTTTGATATTAATAGTGAGGCGCAACAGAGCGCTGCTACAGAGGTTTGTTCAATGGCTTCTCAGACTTGTACTGTAATTTATCAGGAAAAGAGTTGGGGTGGTTGTGAGTGTGTTGCAAATTGTGAGTGTGAGGAGGCTATTTTTTCAGAGGAGATGAATGATTTTTGTCGTTCTCTTGGAGATTGTGGAGGGCATGTTAATATTGAAGGAGAATATACTGAAAATTATAATGTGATTAACTCTCCTAAGCTTGGAAAGAATTATATTTCAGATCTTGTGAAGATGTCTGTTGCTAAGAATTATCCTGATCAAAAAGCAGAGGTTGGAAATTTGACAGAATATTTGGTTGCTGCTGGTTTGTATGATTTAGAAGATCCTGAGGCTGAAGAAGATAGTGGAGGAGGTCTTGGAGGTTCTATGGGTAAGGTTGGTTTAGGTGCTGCTGGAATTGGATTTGCGATGTACTCAATTGCTCCTATATTGGGATTTGGAGGAGGCCTTTCTTCTTGGATGGCAGGACCTGTAAATGTTGGAGGATTTGCAGGTGCAATGATTGCAGCAGGAATTGGGATGTTTGCGGGTTCGATGTTAGCGAAAATTGCAGGGACCTCTCCTGGATGGTCTATGGTTGCGACAATTAGTGGAGGGGTTGCAGGAGTTATGTTGGCTGGATATTTTATGGAGGGTATTATGGGAGGGGCTTGTTTTGATGCTACCACTTGTTTAGTAATTGGAGTTATAGCTCTAATAGTGATGATTGCTTCTTTATTTTTTGGTTCAGATTGTGAACCAGTAGAGGTTGAATTTACTTGTGAGCCTTGGCAACCTCCTGTTGGAGGAGATGGTTGTGAAAAATGTAATGAAGATCCTTTAAAGCCGTGTTCTGAATATAGATGTGAGAGTTTAGGTGCTTCTTGTGAGTTATTAAATAAGGGGACAACAGAGGAGATGTGTGTTGATGCAAGGCCAGATGATTCTGAACCTCCGAGGGTAGAGCCAAGGTTGGGATTAATTTCTGAAAATCATAAATATGAAAAAACAGAAGATGGTTTTAAGATAACTTCATTGAACGGAGGCTGTTTAAATGCTTATGAGAATTTTTATTTTGGTATTACTACTAATGAACCTGCGCAATGTAAGTTTGATTTAGAAATAAAGGATTATGAAGATATGTCTCAGACCTTTGGTATAAATGCGTATACCTATAATCATACTACTACTTTTATTTTACCAGATCCTTCTCATGGCCAGAGTCAGGGGATAGATTGGAATGGTGATTTGAATATGTATGTTAAGTGTAGAGATACTAAAGGGAATGAGATGCCAGGATATTATAATATTGAAATGTGTGTTAATCAGGGACCAGACAATACTGCTCCTGTTGTAAAGGCTGTTGAGCCAGGGAATGATGGTTTGATTGCATTGAATGAGACAGAAAAAGAAGTTAAAATTTATGTTAGTGAGCCTTCTGAATGTAGGTGGTCTTTTCAGGATACAGATTATGTAAATATGGAGAATGATATGGAATGTGTTAAATCTTTAACTCAAATGGAACAGGGAGGATATTTATGTTCTGATGTATTGCCTGTAAATAGTTCTCAAAATGAGTTTTATATTAGATGTAAGGATCAGCCTTGGTTAAATGCAAGTGGGAATGTTAATCAAGAGAGTTTTGTTTATATTTTAAGAAAACCCGAGTCTGAATTAGGGATTGATTGGATTGAGCCTAGTGAAGATTTAGAAGTTGAAAAGACTCCGACAGAGGTTGTTTTAAATGTTAAGACTTCTGGGGGAGCTGGAGGAGATTTAACTAAATGTTCTTATTCTTTTACAGGTGATAGAATGATTCCGTTTTTTAATACTTATAGTGAGGTTCATGAACAGAAGTTTAATTTAAATCAAGGTCGAAAGAGAATTTTTGTAGAGTGTGAGGATACAACAGGGGATGTGGTTAGAGAGGATATTAGTTTTAGGATTTTAGTTGATAAAGGGACTCCGCAATTAGCAAGGGTTTACCAGAATGGAAATAAGATGACTGTTATAACTTCTGAAGATGCAGAGTGTGTTTTCACCACAAAAGATTGTAATTATAAATTTGATGAAGGAGATTCTGCAGGTTCTGGTTTAAAACATAGTTTTAGTGTTGTTTCTGGAAATAAGTATTATATTAGATGTAAAGATAAATATGGTAATTTGCCAGGAGGATGTTCGGCTATTGTCATGGCTGGTTAATTTTATAAAGTTCAGATGGTTGAAAAAGGCATGATTAAGGATAAAAGAGGACAGGTTATGATTTTTGTTGTAATTGCAATTTTAATTGTTGTAGGTGTTTTAATCTGGTTTTTTTTAATAAGTCCTAATTTTTTTGTTTCTGACTCTGCAGGTTTAAATTTTGAGAGTTGTGTAAATGACGTTATTGAAAAGAATTTGGAAGAGATTGGAAAACAAGGAGGTTATGTAAATCCAGAGTCTTATATTTTGTATGGAGGGGAGAAGATAGGTTATTTGTGTTATACTAATTTATATTATGAGTCTTGTGTTGTTCAAAAGCCTTTTATTAAGCAACATGTTGAGAAGCAATTAGAAACGGTTTCAGAAGAAGGAATAAAAAGATGTTATGAAGATTCTGTTTCAGAATTACAGTCTCGAGGATATGAGGTTGTTTCAGAAGATATAGAATTTGATATTTTGATTGAACCTGGTTTTGTTAAGACAAATGTTAAAGCGCCAACTTCTATTTCAAAAGATGTGACTCAGAATTTTGAATCTTTTAGTATTAAAATGAATTCTAATATGTATGAGATTTTAATGGTTGCTAGTTCTATTTTGCAGTATGAAATTAAATATGGGGATTCTGATGTGACTACTTTGATGAAGCTTTATGACTCATTAAGAATATACAAATTAAAGCAAGGAGATGGGACAACTATTTATAGGATTGAAGATAACAAAGATAAATTTTATTTTGCATCCAGGAGTTATGCTTGGCCTGCAGGGTATGGGGTAAATGGTTAATAAACAAGATTATATGGCTGATGGAGGACTATTGGGTTTAGCCTTTTTGCTAGTTTTGTCTGTTTTAATTAGGATTAATATTATTCAGAATGAGTTTTTAGTAGAGTTGATTTATTTTCCATTAAAATTAGGATTTTATATTTATATTGGAATTATTGAATTTATTCAGACAAATCATTCAAACTTAACAGAAGGTCTTGCAATATTTTTAATGTTTTTTTGTCTTGTTTTATTTTATCATTTAGCTGGGACAGCGATTGGGAATTTAGTTGAAAAAATTAAAAGAGGTAAAAAGAAATGAAGAAGTTTATTGCAGGTTTTGAGTTAAGCATGATGGTTTTAGCTGTGTTTGCGTTTTCATTTATATTAAATTCTTCTTTAGTTTCTTCTAGAAGTGTTTTGTCTGAACCTTCTGTGTGTTGTGAAAAAACTAAGGAGGGGAATTATTGTATTAATACTGATATGCAAGAGTGTGATGCAGGTTTTCAGACTTCGCCTACATCGTGTGAGACTACTTCATATTGTAAGCTTGGGACTTGTTATGATTCTTCTGAAGGAATTTGTATGGAGAATACTCCTCAAAGAGTTTGTCAGGATGAAGGCGGGACATGGGACGAGAGAGAGATTGAAGAGGTTCCTCAGTGTCAGCTGGGTTGTTGTATTTTAGGGGATCAGGCTGCTTTTGTTTCTTTAGTGAGATGTAAGAGGTTGTCTTCTTTGTTTGGTTTGGAAAATGAGTATAGGACAGATATTAATGATGAGATGGATTGTATTGCTACTGCTCAAAGCCAGGATGAAGGAGCTTGTGTTTATGAAAATGATTTTGAAAGGGTTTGTGAATTTACGACTCGAAAGGATTGCGGGGTTAATGATTTAGTTGAGAATGTTAATGGGACAAATGTTACATTGTCTTCTGAAAAGAAATTTTATGAAAATTATTTGTGTTCTGCTGAGGAGTTGAATACAATTTGTGCTCGGCAGGTTTCTACTAGTTGTGATGGTGGAGATGTTTATTGGGTTGATTCTTGTGGGAATTTAGAAAATGTTTATTCTGGAGGTTCTAATGAGGCAAAGTTGAAGAGTTGGAACAATGGAAGGGTTGCTTCTGCTGAAGATGTTTGTCCTGCTAATGATGGTTCTGATGTTGAGTGTGGTAATTGTGATTATTTGTTGGGAACTAGATGTTCAGAGTTTGAGGCTTTTTTAGATATTGGAAAGCCTGCTGATTCTGATTATTATTGTCAGACTACAGAGTGTGTTGATTCTGAGGGTAATGAAAGGAAGAATGGGGAGAGTTGGTGTGTTTATGATGCTGCTGTTGGAGAGGGTGCTGATCCTGCTGGTTCTAAACATTATAAAAAAACTTGTGTTGACGGGCAGGTTATTGATGAGCCTTGTGCTGAGTTTAGGAATGAGATTTGTATTGAAGGGAATATTGATACTGATGCAGGGGATTTTTCTACTGCTGCTTGTCGTGTAAATAGATGGCAGGATTGTGTTGCTCAAACTGAACAAGATGATTGTGAGAATATTGACAAGAGAGATTGTTTGTGGATGAATCCTGTTACAGGAATGATGTTAGGTTCTGGGGAAGAAGGGGAGAGGTTTTCAAATCCTGATACAGGGGAGAGGTTTTCTCAGGATGAAGAGGAGAGGTTTTCAGGGGTGACTGGAAATGCTATTTTTGGGTCTGATGATTCTGGGGAAGAAGAGGTTGAAGAGACTAAAACTAATAGGCCTGAGGGGATTTGTGTTCCTAATTTTCCTCCTGGATTTGAGTTTTGGCAAGATAGTGATTCTTCTGGAATTTGTAGTCAAGCAAATGCTAAGTGTGTTGTTAGGTTTGAAAAAGGTTTGTTAGGTGGAGAAGAATGTGTTGAGAATTGTGAGTGTTTGGAAGAGGGCTGGGCTTTGGATGCTAATGGGGTTTGTACTAGTTTGGGAGATTGTGGTGGTTTTGTTAATTATAATGGAGAGTATACAGAGGATGGTTATATGTGGAAGGTTGATGGAGAGAAAAAGAAGTTTTCTCCGAATAATGTTAATAAGATTTCTATAGCTGGAACTGGAAATTTCTGGCTTGCGATTGTTGATTGGGTTTTGCCTTTGGTTTTTGTTAGTGGTGGT
>CAYOTW010000017.1:0-11080 GCA_964407005.1 Candidatus Woesearchaeota archaeon
CACCAAATGGTTGTAGCGCGCTTGTAAAAGCTAAGCTAAATAAGAATACTGCCAAGATTCCTAAGAACCTCTTTGTTGTATCACCTCTATTTGACCTCATTTTATGAAAACATAAAAACTAAATCCTTTATAAATGTTTCGGTAATGGGTAGTAACAAAAAAAGATCTTATTTATCGTCGCTAAATGCCTCTAAATTATGAGAAATATCAATTTTAGACTTTATAAAAGACAAGATTCCCCACACTATAAAAATGCCCCCAATAACTACACTAACAAACACTAAATTACTACTCAAACCCAACCTACCAAAATCACTAGAAACAGAAATAGAATTAAATCCGATCATTAAAATACCTATCTCTCTCAAAAATCTACCTCCTACAACAAGTAACAACAATGCAATAATATAAGGTAACAAAACCCCTCCTAAAACAGCAGGCAACACATCATCAAGATTAGAGCAAAATAACTCGGTTCTAAAAAAATCTCCTTGAAAAACTATCTGCCTATACTCACAATCATACATCCCCGAAATAGCATAATGACCAAACTCATGAAAAGCAATAGTTCCAATAAAAACAAAATTAATCAATAGTATAACAAACAACAAATTACTCAAAAAACTAAAATAATTTCCCTTTATACTCTTCTTTGCCACACCATACAGTTCAATATCTAAGAAGAAAAAATAAAGAAAAATAAACAAAATAACAACACTCCCTAAAAAATAAGCCAAAATATTCCCAATATCCAATAAAAACAAAACATAAAAAAGAACAGAAATAAAAGAATATAAAATTCCAACTATTGCAATCCTCTTATAAGCATCTCCAAAAAACAAGACTTGTAAAAAGAAAAAACCCATAATAATAAAAGAAAGAATAAAAAAATACTTTAGAAAAAAATTAATCCCCATCACTAAAAATAAACTAATAAATACAAGATAGCCTAAAATAAATATATAAAATATCCAATTTCTTGAATAAAAATAACATATCCTAAAGAATAAAATAGTCTGCACTAAAAGGCCAATAGCATAAAGTATCAAAAAATCGCTTAATGAATAAGTAAATATCTTAAAAAACCATAAGAAAAATAAAAGAGAATAAATAAAATAAATAAAAGCAATACCCAAAAAAACATTAGCCTTTTTCCTCTTAACAGAATTACCAAAATAAGAAAAATAATTTTTTAGAAAAAATAAAAAGAACAAGCAACAAAAAATCCCATTTAATAAAAATAAATAATTCATTTATCCCCCTTAATTTCCTCAAAAGATTTCCTCACCTTTTTTTGCAAATCCTCTGGAAAACTATCAAAAACCCTTTGTAATTTCTTCATAATCTCCCTATCTTTAGTCTGATTATATTTATCAAGATTTTTTTCAAACTCCAAAATAAGAATCTCTCTTTGTAATTTTTTAATCTCCTTATAAGTTCTTTTCTTTTCTTTAGAATCAAAACTAGAGTATAAATTTTTCAAATTCAAATAATCTTTTTTCGCTCCCCTCAAATCACCTTCAGAAAGCTTAGTCTCAATACTAAATATTAAATTAACAGCCTCCTTTGGTAGCCTTTTTCTCTTATATTTGAAAAATAAGAATATCCCAAGTAAAATAAAAAATACTCCTCCGACTACTATTAAAACAAAACTACTCCCACTACCAACATCAAAAACAGCATAACCTGTAATCCCTAAACCTCCTCCTTCAAAAGAAGGCATATAAATCATTGCAGGTTCAACAGCCCCTAGTTTATCATAAACATCCTCCTCAAAATAATAAGAAACCTTTTTAGTATCTGTATTAAAATAAATAGCATTCTTATCCACATTCAAATCATAATTAATATTCTCAACCTTCACACTATCCAACGCCTGAGAAAGAGATTCTGGAAACATCTCAACAAAATAAGCATTCTTTACCTTTTCTAAAACCGAGTCATACCGTCTTTCTAAAAAAGAATAAATCTTCTTAGTCCCATCATTATATCTCACCTCTATCTTAGAAATAACACTCGCAACATCCAACTCATTCTCATCCATTAATCTCCTTGTAATATCTAAATAATCCTCATACTCTCCCTCAGACAAAAATTTATTCTCTTCTTTCAATGCATCCAAAATTGCCCGATCTTCAATCGCATTATCTTTTTCAATAGAATCAAGAACAGACAAAGAAGAAGGCATATTCTTTTCAAGAACCCTCAAACGAGCATACAGATTATCTAATTTATTGTCCAATTCTTCCTCTTCCAAATCCTGATTCTTCAATCTTTTAGCATCTCCCTCAATAGAGCCCAACTCTCTTTCAATAGAGCCCAACTCAGAATCAATATTTAAAATATCAAAAAAATTTCCTTCTTCCCCTTCAAGATTATTAAAATTATGTTTAACCGAAACAACCTCCTGTTTTAAATAACTAATATCCTCTAAAAAACCATCTACCTTTGGTATCAATAAACCACTTAATTTAGAAGCCCCTTTATTATCAGAAGAAGTTTCAGCCCTATAATGAAAAATCTCCGATAACTCTCCTAAATTTCCTGCCTCATCCCTCGCAGCAACACGATAATAAAAAACCTCTCCTTCATCAATATCATAATCCCTAAAATAATTTCTATCAACAGAGTTATAATAATCTCCCTCTCCAACATCAGTATCTTCAGACCTATAAATATTATAATCTTCAACACCCTCTATCTCCTTCCAACTAACTTCAACATAATCTCCCTCGTCATCCACATCAAGACTTTCAATCTTTTCAGGAGAAATAGTATCTATATAATAGACCCCTCCAGAAGCAATCAGACTTCCTAATCTCCCTTCCAAATCTCTTGCCTCAAATTCAAAAGACAATATACCTTCCCCAGCATCACTAGGAATAATAATATACCCTTGCCAATCTTTTTTAGAGCCTGTCAAAGGAACACTAGAGTAACTCTTAGAATCTAATGAATATCTCAAAACAGGAACTCCACTAACTATTTTTGAAGTTTTCAAATCAATATCTAATTTACCTGCACTCACTGGATCTAATTTAGACAAATCAATATCTGCACTAATATAGGAATTAACATCTAAAACCAATTTTAAAACATTATCTCCATAAGGTCCTGAAACATTCCTACAATTTATAAAAAATTTATGAGGCCCTTCAGACAAATCAACAAAAGTATTTTTATGATTCTTAATGCCCCCAGTCACATAAAAAAAGTTCCCAGCATTAGTCCAATTAACATCTTCTACAACAGAATACTTACAAACAGACTCCTCAAAAGTTTGCAAATTAACAACAACAGTAGAATAACCTACTTCCTTGTATTCATACCTATCCTCATCAGCATAGTTTAAATCAACAGAAGAAGAAGCACTAACTAAACCAATCATTAAAATAAATAAAAACAAAATCTTAAACTTCATAATCTTCTTAGCCTCCTCCTATAAATCTTTTTTTCTTTAACTAACATATAAAACAAAAACACAATCCCTATCATAAAAAAACTTACAACTACATAAAACCAAATAGAAGTAGGAGAGCCATAAACATTAATAACATTCTCTTTTTCAAAAGTCCTCTTCCCATCATAATAAACCTGCCCCTTCACAAGATATTTTCCTTGCTTTTCAGGAACAAATCTTAAACTAAACCTATCAACTGCTCCAACAGGCACCTCTATCTTCTCTGTTTCTATTGTTTCAATAATCTTATTTTCAAATAAAATATCTCCCACAAACCTTGCACTAACACTCTTCTCACCCACATTCTTAAAACTCGCCTCCAAAGGAACAACCTCTCCAACCATTCCCTCTCCCCTACTTAATAAGCTTGTAAAAATCCCGTTTGCCCTCAACGAGCCTTCTTCTAAAACATCAAAACTAATAAACTTCTCACTCAAACATTTAGGAACTGAAATTTCAACAAAATACTGCCCAACTTCAAATCCTCTTGAATCAATCTCAAAAAGAGAGCTCCCTTCGTGGGTTGGCAAAATCCTGTCAAACCTATAAGTATCTGAATAAACAATCTCAGTTTGATCCCGATCCCAAACATCAACAAGAACATCTGGAGAAATCCAAATATTTCCTTTATTCCTTAAATTCATATTCAAAAAAGAAGCATATCCTTCTTCAATTGCCTCGATATTTGCATTAAGAATCCCACAATTAATAATCTCCTCATCAATAATCTCAACATCAATCTTCAAGTCAATAGAAGACAAAACCTGCCCAGTAAGATGATTTTCCTTACCCTGCTGAAAAATTCCTGTCTTAACTCTTAAAAAACCACTATAATTCCCATTTGGAGTATCTGCAGGAGGCAAGATATAAATTCCTAAATCATAAGGAACGCCTTCTTCAACCTTAAAAAAAGACTCAGATACATTAATCCAATCTTTTATTTCGCCAATAGGTTCAACATCAACATCAATACCTCCTTTAACACTCGCAGAAACAAAAATATGATCCTCTGCATAACCTCCTCTCAAAACATTATTAAAATCAAGACTTGCAGGACTAACCCCAATATTAGCCGCACTTGCAAAACTAATCAAGCCTAAAAATACAAATACGAAAATCAAACTAATCTTTTTCATTTTTACCTCTTTGAAAATTTTCATCACAATAAATAAGTTTTGCCCCTTCATTAAATAAAGAAACAACATCAACTTCAAACTCTAATGAATTCTCCTTTAAAATCTTTTTAGCCTTTTGCAAAATCTTCTTATCAGAAACAAAGATTAATTTATCCTTAGACTCATCAAAAAATAATGCAGAAAAATCATCAAAAAAATTAATATTCCAAAAAAATCTCTGCAAAGAAAAATGATATTTATTATTCAAACTCAAAATTCTTAAAACTGCCTTAGAATACTCATCTAAATCAAAGCTCTTTTTAAAAAATCCATTTTTATCTAAAAATTTAATATCCACAAAACCCTTCTTCACAAAATACCTTTTTCTAGGCTTTCCCTTGTCTGTCAAACCAGTCTTCTTACTCTCCACAAGTCCTGCAATCTCTAACATCTTTAATTGCTGACTAACATAACTCGGAGTAACAGCCATTCTCCTTGCCAATTCGTTTGGAGAACAAGATTCTTCTGCTAAAATTTCCAATAGTGTCCACCCTTTTTCACCTATCAAAAGACTATAGTCCATAAAAAGAATAATAAAGACCTATTTAAATACTTTATTATTTTATTAGTTAATTAAAATAACTAATTTATTAATTTATTAATTAACAAAATACTAAATAATCGCTCCCTGTATTCTTTGGCCATCAATCAAAAAGTCTTTCTTTCCTCTATCAATATATTTTAAAAAATCCCCAAAAACAAAAACTCCATCAACTCTTGAAGCAATATCCCTATTAAACAAAACAAATTCCTTAACCTTTGAAACGTCCTTTTCAACATGAGAAGAATTCAATACTATAGTCTTAACTCCCTCTAACTCCATAACCTGTTTTGCAAGATTAATCAAACCCCTGTGAGTCTTCTCTGTATCTTCCTTAAATGTAACAACATACCCTTCCTGAGAATTTATCTTTCTTAAATTCAAACCCCTTGTAGATAAAAAATTCTTATGCCTTTCTAGCCTCTCCCCTACAACAAAAATCAAAAAAAGATTCTTTTTCATACTCTTCTTGACCTTCACCGGAGTCAAAGAACTTTCATAAACAACCCCCCTCCCTTCTTTCCTTGCAAACAACCGCTTTCTCTTAATAAAAACAAAAACACCTGAACTCCCTAAAATCAAAATAAATAAAACACTCACAATAACCTTTTGCCAATTAACATCTGCACCAATAAACGCCCCAGTTATAGAAGAACCAACACTCACATTCTCGTTTAAAAAATCCTTTCCAAAAACAGAAACATTATACATCCCGGCTTTCTGAAATTCATAAACATAACTCTGCCCCACGTCCAGACTAAGGTTTAAAAAAATCCTGTCCTCAACACCATCCCGTTCTAAAGTAAAATTAGCAATCCCTTCATAAGGCGCATTTCCCTTATTCATAAAAACTAAAGAACCTTCCTCAAAAAAAACATCCAACTCCCTCGTCTCTAAAACATAAACAGCTTTTGAATTAGAAATACTCCCAAAATAAGACCTAATAGAAATCTTCCCTGTACTAAAATTCTTATTTAACTCATACTTAACCCTAGAACCACTTTTAATAGACTCCTCATAAATCTTTCTACCCGAAGGAGCATACATCCTAACAACAACAGACTCGTTCTCAATCTCCCTCTTACCCTGGTCCAATAAACTAGCGCGAAAACTCAAATTAGCAGGCGGTTTAATCTCATCAACAGAATCAATCTCTAGATAATAAGGAATCGCATCAAGATAAACTTCCTTTACCTCCTTACCAAAATTTTTAATATCTCCCTTAATAACCTCTGAAGCAGACAAAATCAAATTATACTCTCCAGGAAAAACATCTTCCCTAAACCTATACCTAAAAATAAACTCTCCTTCATCTGTCTCCTGCTTTTTCTCTATCACGTCCCCCACACTAAAATCAACAACCCCTTCATAAATATCCCCATTAAATTTTGTAGCATTGCCTTCAACAACCAACTCCTCTCCAGGTTTAAAATAAATATTATTTAGTTCATAGTTTATCTCAATCTCATCCCCTACTTCAAACAAATCACTCTCAGCCTCTTCAGAATCAAACTCTACCAAAAACCTACAATCCCCTGAATCTAAAAGAGGAACATCAATTTCAAAATCCCGTGTATAATTATCAAACTCTTCATACCTCTTATCCACCAAAACATTAGAATCACATTTTAAATAACTCTCAACAAAACCCTCGGCTTCAGAAGATATTGAAAATTCTAACTTAACAACCTCTCCCAAACTATGTTTTGAATTAATTGAATCTTCAATAGAAATAACCGTAGCATCAACACTCCCAACTAACATCAAAAACAATAACAAAACAAATACTCTTTTCATCCAAAACAAAACAAAAACCTCTTTATAAGATTTACTTCAATCCATCAAGAATTGTTTTTAATCTATCAATATCTTTGCCCATCGAACTTTTCTTCTCTAAATCCTTTAAAGCATCAATATATTTCTGCACCTTATTTACCAACTTTTCTAAATCCTCTTTAGACGCCAAATCAATCATCTTATCCTTAATAAACTGCACATCATGCTGATTCTGTTCAGCCTTTGCCTTGTTCTCTTGTAAACTAGAATCGACTAAATCTAATGCCTGAAACTTTTTTTTCATCTCAGAATAAATTGTATCAACCTTATCTGTATTTAAAGAAATCCTTGACTCAACCTTCTTTATCTCTGTTAAATCTTTCTTAGCCTCCTCTGACATCTTTACAATTTCCTCTACACCCCTAAAAAACTCAACCTTCCTCCTAACCTCTTTTAACTCGTCCATCATCCTCGTCATAATAGACTCATTACCTTCTAAATTAGACTTCAATGCCTCAATCTTTGCATCTGCTTTCTGAATCTGAGTCATCATTTTTTCAGGCTGAACAGCTTCTACTAAATCATGAGCCTTAACTGCCTTTAATTCAACTTCCTGAATAGACTTATCCCTATCTTGAATCATAGCCCTCAACTCCCCAATCTGCTCACTAATATGATTAAACCTTTCTGTAAAAGACTTCCTC
Organism: Candidatus Woesearchaeota archaeon; assembly: GCA_964407005.1. Taxonomy (GTDB): domain Archaea; phylum Nanobdellota; class Nanobdellia; order Pacearchaeales; family GW2011-AR1; genus CAYOTW01. Next base: position 7,657 of record CAYOTW010000017.1, read on the forward strand.
ACCTCTCCAAAAGATTCAACACTCGCACTTAATTTTTCTAACTGGACAGATAACTGGCCAACACTCGCAGTCTCTCCAGAATCGCCCCCTGCTTCTTTTTTCTCCTCTGGCTTTTCTTCGCCTTCTTCAGCTCCTTCTTCTGTCTCTTCTCCTTCTTCTGTCTCTTCTCCTTCTTCAGATTCTTCAGAATCTTTTTTCTTTTTCTTTAAAAAATTAAACATTCTTCATCTCTCCTTTTAACCTATTTAACCTATCAAAAACATGATAAAAATTTTCCTCATATCCCATTTTAATAAAACTAAGTTTCTTTTCCAATCTTTCTAACTCCCATCTTACAAATTTCATCACCTCTCCCTCTTTTGCATCAGCCTCTTTTTTTATATTGTGATGCATAATATCTAATTTAGAAAACAAAAGATATTTTAAAGCTTCTGCTTTCTCGTTTTTATCCTTAATCTTCTTTAATTTCTTTTTATCTTTCTTCTCCAACAACTTCTTAACCTTTTTCAAACCAGGCTTATTTTCTTTAATAAAATCTTCTTTCATAAACCTCAGTTCCAAATCAGAACAATCATAATCTCTCAAACTCCATTCAATAGCCTGCCTCATCTTCTCCCTATTTTTAACAAACCTCAAAGACCTTGCTAACTTTTTATCTCCTAAGGCTTCTTTAATCCACTTCCTAAAATCATTTTGAAAAAAACTTACATGTTTCTTAAAAACATCTTCATCCATCCCCCTAAGTGCAACCTCCAAATCCACCAAATTTTTCAATATCTTCCCATTGGCCAACCAAAATCTTTCAGAACCTTTCAAAGAAATCAACTCTTTTTTCTTTTTCATAAAATATTAAAGAAAAATCCATTTAATACTTTTTCTAATCTTCTTTGTCTTCTTCTCCTTCTTCCTTCTTCTCTTCACTTTTCTCCTCATCGCCCCCATCTGCATTTTCCTTATCTTCCTTCTTCTCTTCTTTGTCTTCTTCAGAATCCCCTTTACAAATTTCTTCAACTATCTGTTGAATTTCATCTTTTGTCTTCTTCCCTTTTAACTTACTACCTAGTTCCTCTCCAAATTGTTCAGCAACCCATTTCTGAATATCATTCTTTTCATCATTTACATGAACCTTAAAAATAGAATTATCCATTGAAGGCAAATACTCTTTCAACTCCTTCAAACTACTAATCATCGCACCATTATCAAAAGTCAAACTCGCAACAATCTTCTCCTCCAACTTCTGCTCCTGCTTTTTCTCTCCTTCTGCAGCTGCACCTTCTTTCTCTTTCTCTTCATCATGCTTCTTTTTAGCCTCCTCAATAGACTTCTTAATTTCCTCCTCACTAACCAACTCAATCTTTCTCTCAGGAGGTTTCTTACCTAACTTCTCCCATTCCTTTTTCAACCTAGGAGAAAGACCTTCCAAATAAATCTCAACAACAGAAAAACTACCACTCATAATTTTATCCTTAACCAATTTCAACTCCATCTTTAAATCAAAAACATCAACCTTCTCTTCTTCTAACTTCTCAATCTGAAACTCAATATCATCAACCTGATCATTATATTTATTATACTGTTCTAATTCTTCATCAGTCAACCTTTTAGTATTGTGTAAAATAGGTCTAAACTGAATAAAATAAGGCTGAGCATGATTATAGGCCGGATTAGAAAACATCCCAAAACCAGCAGAAGCTTTAACAAGAGATTGCAAAAACTCCTCTCCGTTCTTATTTTCAATCCTCTTCAAATCCCCCTCATCTCTCGTCCTCATCTGAACCTCTGTAGAAATATTAGCTTTAATCTCCCCAACAAAATCAGCTAAAACCTGGCTAACCAACATTATTCCAAGGCCCCATTTTCTAAACTCCCTACAACCTCTCTCAATCTGCAAAAAACCTTCTCCAGAACCACCAAACTTTGGCAACAATCTATGAACCTCATCAAAAACCAACAACACCTTCAATGCAGGATATTCTTTTGGATCTGATTTAAAAATTTGTCTAATAATACTAGCAACAAAAATATCCATCTCACTAGGGTCCAACTTATTCAAAGAAAAAATCTGAATCTGCCCAGGATTAATAAACTTATTAATATCAATAACTTGCCTTGAATCTTTAATCATTCTAACATTTCCCTTAAATGCCTGAGCCTCGTTTGGTTTCATACCAAACTTAGAATAAAGTCCAGTCATCTTTTTATCAGTACATTTTCTTAACATACCACTCCACTGGGCAGTTGGATCAAAAACAATAACTGCAATATTTTTCTTTAAACATTCTTCAATCATAACCTGTGCAGTAATAGACTTCCCCCCACCTGTCGCACCAGCAACAATAGCATGAGTTGTAAATTTATTAGGGTCAAAATAAGCATAATGATTTGTTTCTGCAATCTTCCCAACAAACAAATTTTCCTTACTTTTCTGAGGCAAAGTTTTCAAATCAAGCTTCATCTGATACTTCTTCTTAGATTCAATATGTCTTTTAATTAAATAAAAACTCAAAATCCCTGTACCAATAATTGAAATAATCAAAATCAAAACCCAGACCCGTAAAAAACCAAACAAAGGAATATTCAAAAAAGAATATCCTAAAACAAAATAAACTTGGTCCCCTACTTCAAAATCTCCTTGCTTTGAATTAACTTGTAAAATATACTCTCCCACCCCCAAACCTTCAGGAACATCATAACTCTGAATAAAACTAACAGAATTATTCAAATCAATAACAAATTCATCTAAAAAAACAACACTTTCATTATCTAAAATAGAATAATTAAAACTAACATTGTTCAATTTATCAGTATCTAACCTTGTAACAATTAATTGAAAAGAAATGTTTTTTTCAATATCATAAAAATCCTGAACAGCCTTTACATCTAAAAGATAAGGTTGGGTCTTATTTACCTCCCCCACAAAAACTTCAACAGGAATGTCTTTATTTATACCCCCTGTCAATCTCAAACTCCCACTATATTCTCCCTCCTCTCCTGTAATCATAAAATAAACTTTTTCAGAATCTCCTGAATCAATCTGCAAACTAGAATTCTCCAACTCCACAATCTCAGCAATATCTCCTGAAAAACTAAAACTTACCTCCATCAAAGAACCCCCCAAATTTTCAATTTCTACAAAATCCCTAAACAAATCTCCCGGAGAAATGCTCCGATTTATAATCTCTCTAGAAACCCTATAGTCTTCTTCTAAAATATTTTCTCCAAAATCACTTGCAGCACTAACAAAACTAAACAAAACCAAAAACACAAATGCCCAAATCACACTACTCTTTTTCTTCCCCATTTTCACCCTCTTTTTTTACTTCTGAATCTTTTTTATTGTCTTCATTCTTGCCTTCTTCTTTGTCTTCCTTCTTGCCTTCTTCTTTGTCTTCCTTCTTGCCTTCTTCTTTGTCTTCCTTCTTGC
>CAYOTW010000017.1:11180-14773 GCA_964407005.1 Candidatus Woesearchaeota archaeon
CTTCTTCTTTGTCTTCTTCCTTCTTCTCTTCTTTTTTCTTTTCTTGTTTTGTCTTAGCTTCCTCTTCAGCCATTTCCTCCTCACTAACCAACTCAATCTTTCTCTCAGGAGGTTTCTTACCTAACTTCTCCCATTCCTTTTTCAACCTAGGAGAAAGACCTTCCAAATAAATCTCAACAACAGAAAAACTACCACTCATAATTTTATCCTTAACCAATTTCAACTCCATCTTTAAATCAAAAACATCAACCTTCTCTTCTTCTAACTTCTCAATCTGAAACTCAATATCATCAACCTGATCATTATATTTATTATATTTTTCCAACTCCTCGTCGCTCAATCTCCGAGTACTATGCAACAAAGGTCTAAAATGAACAAAATACGGCCGACCCCTATTATAGTCTGCATTCTGAAACATTATGACTCCAATCTCCGCTTTAACAAGAGATTTCAAAAACTCTTCCCCGTATTTTGTCTTAATCCTATTCAAATCATTTTCCTCCAAAGTACGTGCCTGAAATTCAGTATTAATATTTGCTTTAATCTCTCCAACAAAATCATTCATAACCTGGGAAATCAACATCACCCCAAGACCCCACTTTCTAAACTCCCTACAACTTCTTTCAATCTGTAAAAAACCCTTTCCAGAACCACCAAACTTTGGCAACAATCTATGAACCTCATCAAAAACCAACAAGGTCTTAAGACCTGCATGCTCCTTAGGATCACTTCTAAAAACCTGCTTAATCACATTAGAAACAAAAATATCAATCTCCGCAGGAGTAAGTTTATTCAATGAAAAAATCTGAATCTGCCCTGGAGCATAATATTTACTAATATCAATTTTTTGACGAGAATCCTTAATCATTCTAACATTTCCCTTAAATCCCTGAGCTTCGTTTGGTTTCATGCCAAACTTAGAATACAAACTCAACATTTTCTTGTCAGTACATTTTCTTAACATACCACTCCACTGAGCAGTTGGATCAAAAACAATAACTGCAATGTTCTTCTTTAAGGCCTCCTCAATAACAACCTGTGCAGAAACCGACTTACCCATACCAGTAGCCCCAGAAACAATAGCATGAGTTGTTAACTTATCTAACTCATAAAACGCAGGCTTATTAGTCTCTGCAATCTTCCCCATCTTAACCGCCGTCTCTTCATCCCCCTTCGGCAAGGTCCCTACCTCCACCGCAATCCTATATCTCTTATTTCTATCCCTATAGTGTTTATACACAAAATAATTCAACCCCAAAAAACTAAAAAATGAAACAAAAACAAACATTAACCAAACCGGAATTCCAAAAAAAGAATAAAGATAAACTGGCTTAGCAACACTAAAAGTAGTCGAAGATAATGAATAAAAATTAAGATAATCTGCTTCAACCTCTAAAATATAATTACCATCACTTAAATTCTGAGGTACGCTAATGTCCTTAATAAAAGACTTAGAATTACTAATCTCTGTTTCAAAAGAATCTTCTGAATAAATAGTTCCATCACCCATATCCTTTATCCGAGATTTTACATAAACCTCATAATCCTGATCCCTCAACAAATTCTTTAGTGCAATCTTGTATTTTAAATCAGCTCCAGGCCGAACAACACTATCAAAAGTTAAAACTTCTAAAACCAAAAACTCAATAGGGTATTGCTTATCGATCACAGTAACCAAAACAGGTATCTCCTGTTCTAAATCCCCTGTAATAAATAAAGAACCATTATAAAAACCAGGCTCAGGAGTCCCATAAATACTAACAAAAACACTAGAAAAGGAATCAGGTGAAATACTCGCAGCAACCTTATCTATACTAACAAAATCCCTCAAATTAGAAGAAACTTCAAAATTAAGATTCATATTAGACTGACGAGAATTATAAATCCCCACTTCCTCCTTAACAAAAGTATTCTTCATCACTTCCTTAACAATCTTCTTAGTACTTATCCAAAAATCCTCTCCACTAGCAATCACTTTCTCAACAACCTCTACTTCTTCTGCCTCTCCCTCATCTTGAGCCTCTTTTTGCTCAGTATAAGGACCAGTCTCATATTCATAAATACTAACCGGCCGCATAATCACATCCTTTTCTTGAGTAGAATTTTCCTCTGTGAAATTAAAAAAAGCTTGAGTAACTTGATACATTTCCTTCACATAAACAACAGAATAAACCCCTTCTCTCAATGTTGTAGAGACATTATAAAAACCAGAAGAACTAGTATTTGTAGATGCATCCATCAAATAAACAGTCACATCTTCCAAATCATTTCCAGAAGAACTTTTAACATTTCCAAAAACACTAACCTCCAAAAGCTGACTTCCCTCGTCAATATTCACCTCTTCTAAAACAATATCTTTTTCAAGATTATAATTAAGATTGCTAAAACTCACATTATCAAAATAATTTTTATAACCTGATTTTTTTGCAAAAAGATTATATGTTCCTGGCTGAATAATCAAAGAGAGATTATAAAATCCTGTTTCACTTGAAACAGAACTAACTCCTGCTAAGCTAACTAAAGCACCAGAAATAGGATTACTATTTTCATCTATCACCCACCCATCAATAGAAGCTGCAAGGACTTTATTCAAATCCTCGTCAGGACAAACATCATTAGGATCACTAAAAAAATAATATTTTTCTGAAGACTCTCTCGGAGTTGGTAACATCATTTGAAAATTAATAATTTCCCTTCCAGTAGATGTAGAAGTATTAAACAAGGTATCAATATCTTCAACATGTGTGAAATAAACAAGGTCAGAACCGTCTGTCAAAACACCTACATTAAAAAATTCCCTTTCACCCTCATACATTCTATAAGTGCTAAAAGAAGGAACATCACTAATCAATGTATCACCTACATAGACTTCACTTGTATTAGTAAAAGTATTAACTGCACAATCATCTCTCCCAGAACAACCTGTTTCTGCATCAACATCTGCAGCAGTTGCAGCCCTTAATGAACTCCAATCAATATTACTAGAAGTAGAAGCATAAATCTCATTACCTCCTTCTGCTGCTGATTCAATACAACTAAAAAATAAATCCTGCCTAACCACTTCTCCAAAATCATACTCTCCACTAATTTGTGTTAAAAATCCCGGCACCCTAAAAACCAACCCATACAAACCAGCCCAATAAAGTGTAGACGCCTCAACATCCAACTCAAGCCTAGAAATAGTGCCGGCCTCAGATTCAACATAACTTGCAAACCCTGTAAAAGGTAAATCAGTCATAACAAAAAAAATCAAAACACTTGAAGAAAGAACACTAAAAAAAAGAAAAAAAGAAATTAACCTTTTTTCAAAACAATATTTCTTATATTCTTTATTTGCAAACCTACTCAAAGAACCACTAAAACTATCCTCTTTTTTAGAACCCTTTCCCATTAAAAAATCAAGAAAAAACACTTAATAAATTTAATCAATCACTCCTTAATCAAGAACTTTCACCCAACCTTCTTTTTCTCATTTTTCTCTTCAATTTTTCCACTTTCAACACCTTCCTTCTTGTCTTCACTTTTCTTGTCTTCTTCCTTCTTGTCTTCTTCCTTCTTGTCTTCTTCCTTCTTGTCTTCTTCCTTCTTGTCTT
>CAYOTW010000017.1:15021-16388 GCA_964407005.1 Candidatus Woesearchaeota archaeon
TTGTCTTCTGCTTCTTTTCTCGCCTTTTCCTCTGCTTCTTTTTTCTTTTGTTTTTCTTCTTTTTTCTTTTTTCTATATTCATCCCATGCTTTCTTTTTCTCCATAATCCATAAAATAATTTTCTTAACAACCCTCACAAATTTCATAATAATTGCCTTTGTCCGAGTAAATCTCTTTGAAGTATATCTTAAAATGCGCCTATAAATCATCTTAAAAACACCAAATATATCTGAGAAAAAACCTGCAACCAAATACACCAATCTAAACAAAATAAATCTTAAATTAAACGGTAAAATATGACGCCAAAAACTTGTCAAAGAAAGCTTAACCTTAAAATAAAAAAGACTTAACCTTAAATTCAATCTTTCAAAAAAGGTTCTTTCAAAACTAAAATTATATGATTTGTAAGGCTCTGTTTTCTTCTCTTTTTTTAATGGTTTTCTTTCCAACCCCAAAATCTTCTGCTTATTATTCTCAATATATTTCTTACATTTCTTATTTCTATCTTCAATCAATTTATGTAACTTTTTCTTAAAGTCCTTTGTTGCCTTTTTCTTATCTCCCTCTCCCCTCAAACTTTCTTTAAATTCATCAAGCAACTTAACATAAGAATCATTATAATCACTATCAATTTCAGAAAGATCCATCTTCACCTACAAAAACAACTACACTGATGACAAGAAGAATTTGATTCATAAAAAAGATGGTCTTCAAATTCCAAGTCCTCGACACCGCAAGCATTTTTACACCTTAATTTACAATCCTCACTATCCCTTATCTGGTGGATCATCCGACCTGCAATAACCCCACACTCGTCAGTCATATTTATTCTTTTAATACCTGGTTCCTCCAAACTAAACTCAGAATTAGCTACAATAAAAATCACAAGAACCAACAAACAAATAATTGCAAGTACTAAAAATAAATTAGAACCTCTATTTATTTTTTTAGTCTTTGATTTTTTTGCCTTCTTTTTCTTTACCATCTTTATTCTCTAATTTTCCATCCCTTTTATTGTTTTTGTTTTTATCTTCTTCAGAAACAAATTCTTTTTTTCGCTTACACAAATCAGTAAACTCTCTTAATAACTCTTTCAAAGAAATCTCTTCTTCCTTTATTTTTTCCTCTTTTTCAATCAAATCAAAATAAACATCCTGCCATTCTTTTTCCATAGATTTCAACCTTGATGTTCTCTTCAAAATTTTATCATGAAGTTTATGAAGACAAATATCCAAACTAGAAATTTCTTTTTTCTTTTCCCAATAAGACTTCATTTTATCTAAAACATCATGAGAATCAAAATTTTCACTAAGAACCCCATTCATAGAATCCTCTCCCTTTAACTCATTTGTAATCTCTTTTTCTAA
>CAYOTW010000018.1:0-10562 GCA_964407005.1 Candidatus Woesearchaeota archaeon
AACCGCTTGCAGCTATTCCTCGTTCTCACTTCGTGAGAATTCCTTAACACATGTTATGTCTAATTGTTCGAAGGCAATAAACCTTGAGAATTAAAGATAGTTAAAGATGGCACTTCAATACCCCCGACCACCCACCCATCCTAATTTGGAGATGTGTGCTCGGTTTTTCTTCCAGAAAAGCATATAGTTGAAAATCAAAGATTTTCAAAATTATATTCCCCAAAAGCGAGTTTTTTAGAAAACTTAATAAATACGTTTATTCTTAATAATTTAATATGAATTTAACAAGCGGTGATATAACTTTAATCTTAATTTATTTTGTAATAGTTTTTGCTATCGGTTGGTGGGTTAAAAAGCGAGAATCTGCAGAAGATTATTTAATTGCTGGAAGAAAAGTTGGATTATTTCAAACAGCAGCCTCAATGTTAGCAGTTTTAGGGGGCTTAGTTATTGTTGGTCAAGCAGCATTAGCCTTTGATTTAGGAATTGCTGCGATTTGGTTTTGGGTTGGTTTAGCATTAGGAATTGTTTGTATTGGTTTAGCCGCAAAGAAAATAAAAGGAGTTGCTGATAAGGGAAAATTCTTAACAATTTCGGATTATGTTTTTGAAAAATTTGGTAATAAGGCAGGGTATGTTTCAGCGATAATTCTTTTCTTAGCTTTTTTGGCATTGCTCACTGGGCAATTTATCGCTGGAGGAAGTTTATTTGCTCCTTTGTTGGGAGTAAATTATGCCACCGCTGTTTTAATATTGGGTTTTGGGACATTAATTTATTTGCTTTTAGGAGGATTCAAAGCAGTCATAAAAACTGATTTACTTCAGTTTATATTAATGTTTATTGTGTTTGTTTTTCTTCTTTTCACAATTGATATTGGAAATTATACCCCTGATCAAATGCAAATTAGTTCTATTGGAGGATTTGCAATTATTACTTTTCTTGCAATGGGAATATTTTCTATGTTTGGTGCAGCAGATTACTGGCAAAGACTTTTCTCTTCAAGAGATTATAAAACAGCAAGAAAAGCGTCTTATTTAACAGCTGCTTTATTTGTAATATTTGGAGTTGCTTTAACAATTGTAGGGATAGCTGCAAAAAACAATTTCCCAGATATTGCTTCAAACGAAGCATTATATTATGGCTTCTTTCAACTTTTACCACAACCACTTTTAGGTTTGGCGGTTGTAGTTATTCTTGCAGCAATTATGTCTACTATTGACACTGAATTATTTGTTTTAGCTTCAAGTATTGCAAAAGACTTCTCTCACAGAAGAAAGAGCAAAACAGACAAGGAAATGCAAAAGATTATTAGAATTTCACTAGTTGGGTTAGCGTTAATCTCTATGCTTGTGGCGATTTTTGTCTCAGATGTTTTACTGGTTTTATTTTCATTAGTTAGTTTAATATTATGTGTGTCTCCAACAATAATCGCTTCTCTTTTCTGGAAAATAAAAAGCAAGGCTGTTATTTTGAGTATGCTTGCAGGAGTTATTTCATTTTTGGTTTTATTTATAATGGGTCAATTAACTCCTGATACTTCTGCAATTACACTACCCACTTCAATTATATTTTTAATAATTGGACAAATAATTTTTAGAAAATAAAAACTCGCTTCCCACCCCGTCTTCTTTCTTAGAAAGAAAGAAGCAAAGAAGGGCGCGCACCCAATAAAACAAGACAGCGTCCCCTATTCCCTAGAGTGTCCTCTTTAAAATTAATACAAATACCTCAATACAAAAAACCTTTTATACTTCAGTTGTTAAAATAAAACATGGAAAAAGAGGCAATAAAACCAAAATACCGTTCAGCAGACAAACTAACTCTCGATGAAATTATAAACTCTATCCCTCCTCAACTAACTCCTACCAATAGAATAAGTTGGATAATCGGAGCAATATTTGTAGTGGTCATAATCATCGGAGCACTAAACTTCCCCCTTGGAGCACTAATGAATGGAGACCTTGACATTAAATTTGCAATCGGCTACCCCATGGATTTTTTTGTTCTAAACCTTCAAAACGCAGAAGAAATTCCTTTTAAATTCGCAGGCCTAGCAGTAGACACACTAATCTACCTATTAATAGCTTATGCAATCGACGTAACAATAAATGTATTTTTATCAAGTTCAATGGTAAAATCTCTTTCAGATAAAAAAGAAACAAAACCAGAAAAATATCAAATCCCCCAACAAACAACAAGCCAACCAATCAAAGATAAAGTCCCTCAACCAAAACCCCCAGAAAAAGAAAATTCCTCAAATCCGAAACTATAATAAAAATCTTAAAACAAGAAATATATTTTAAACAATAACAATCCTTATTAACATTAAAAACAAAAAAATAATATGTATTTTAATTTTAACTTTAGGGGAATAGATTCAACTTTAGACATAAGAAAGCTAATAGAATTTATGAGCCAACACCCTCTACAATACCCAAATTATCAAGACTGGATACAAAGAAGCGAACCAGAAATCAACGCAGGATACAAACAAGCAATCCTCTCATTCTCAGATAAAAGGATTGTAGGCAATCTACTTTATCAACCACATAAAGAAATAGCAAGCACTCTCGAAATCAAAAATCTTAGGGTCCATCCAGGAGTAAGGCAAAGATACTTTGGAATTTTTATGTTAAAACAACTAGAAGTAGAAGCAAGAAGAAGAAAATCAATAGACACCGTAATGGTCGACACAAGAGCATCACAAACCGACGTCCTCTCACTATTACAAAAAGCAGGATTTAGAGAAACAGCAAGAGCACCACTTTATGATTCTAATGAAGAAGATGTAATCCTAACAAAACCTATTCATAGTTCCAAAACCCAAGAAATCCTTTTGCCTTTTTCAAACTAACTCTTTTAACACCATTTAAAACAAAACCATATCTGCCCCACTCACTAGACGCCAAATGTTTTTCACTATCTTCCTCAAAATCTTCAACATCATAATCCTTAACATCAACTAAAACAGCCTTGCCAACAATAAATCCACAAGGCAAATCACTAAAGCCAAACCTTGTCATAGCCTCCTTGTCAGGGGTTTTAGATGAATGAATAAAAAACTCCCCACGAAAATTAGTCTTCCACTTCCTCAACTCAATACTCTTCCTCCCTTGCAAAATCAACTCAGCCCATGGCTGCTTCAAACTCAAAGCTTTCATTCTTTAACTTCTCTTACACAAATTAAATCACTAACACCATCTCCTTCCTTCAACCTAATCACTCTCACTCCTTGAGTAGCCCTTCCCATAATTCTTACATCCTTAATCGGGGAACGAATTACAATGCCTTTCTTAGTCGTTACAATAATATTATCATCATTCTTAACAGATTGAGAAGTAACAACCTCTCCAGTTTTATCAGAAACCTTAATATTGATCACTCCCTTTCCAGCTCTTCCTGTCAACCTATAATCTTCTACACTAGTCCTTTTTCCATAACCTTTTCTAGTAATCGTCATAATAGAATATTCTTTCTTACCCTCTCCAAAAGGCAAAATCTCAACAGAAACAACATCATCATTCTTACCCAACTTAATTCCTTTAACACCGTAAGATGAACGAGACATAGCCCTAACCTCGTCTGAATTGAAACGAATTGCCTGCCCTTCTTTAGTTACCAATAAAACTTCCTGCCCTTCTTTTAATCTTCCTATACCAATTAACCTGTCCCCTGATTCAGCCAACTTAATAGCTTTAATCCCTCCTTTTCGGGGTTTAGAAAAGTGTTTCATATCAATCTTTTTAACAACTCCTTTTTCAGTAGCCATCATCAGGTAGTCTTCAAATTTACTAACTGCTAAAACAGATGTCACAACCTCATCTTTTAATTCAAGCAGATTAACAATAGCCTTTCCTTTAGTACTTTTAGCAGACGAAGGGATTTCATAAGTTTTCAACCAATGCACTCGGCCCTTGTCAGTAAAGAACAACAGATAATCATGAGTGGAACAAGATAAAATCTCCCTAACAAAATCGCCTTCAGATAAACTGCTCCCAATCACTCCTTTTCCACCTCTCTTTTGAGCCTTATACTCGTCCAAATCCAACCTCTTAATATAACCTTTATCAGTAATTGTTACCATTACATTTTTCTTAACCACCAAATCTTCTTCCTCAAAAGACTCAATCTCTCCCACATATTTCGTCTTCCTATTATCTCCATACTTCTCTTTCAAATCATCCAAGTCTTCCTTAATTAATTCTAAAATTTCTTTTTCATCTCCCAAAATCTTCCTTAATTTCTTAATCAACTCATTTAAATCTTTTTCTTCGTTTTTTAATTTATCAAACTCTAAGGAAGTAATTTGATGCAACCTCATCTCTAAAATTGCATCTACTTGCTCATCACTTAATTCATACTTTACTTTTAACTCCTTAGCAGCATCTGCCTTAGACTTCGCAGCACGAATAAGTTTAACAACCTCATCAATATTAGATTGAGCAACTAATAAACCTTCAACAATGTGCAATCTCTTTTCAGCTTTTTGCAAATCAAATTCCTTTGTCTTTCTAATCACTTTTTGACGATGAGAAATATAAACTTTGATATACTCTCTTAATGTCAATCTCTTAGGAACACTATCTACAAGAGCGAGAATATTAGCATTAAAACTAATTCTCATATTCGTAAATTTATATAACCTGTTTAATGTAAACTTTGGATCAGAACCTTTTCTTAATTCAATCACTACTCTCACTTTTCCCTGCGTAGACTCATCCCGAATATCTGAAATTGAAGGTAATTTTTTATCCCTTACAAGAAATGCAATTTGTTCAACCAAACTAGCTTTATTTACCTGATAAGGAACCTCAGTAATAATAAGTTTTGTCTTCCCATTCTTTTTCTTTGATTCTTCAACAACAGTCTTTCCATCAATCGTTAACTTGCCCTTACCCTTTGTATACAATCTATTAATCTCTCCACCTACCAAACCGCCTGTAGGGAAGTCAGGAGCTTTAATCGCCTTGATTAATTCAGAATCATTGCACTCCGGATTTTCAATATATTTTAAAATAGCATTACAAACATTATTTAGGTTATGTGGAGGAATATTTGTAGCCATCCCAACAGCAATTCCAGAACCACCATTTAAAAATAGATTTGGCAGTCTTCCCGGCATAATAATAGGTTCTTCTAAAGTATTATCATAATTATTCATCATCTTAACAGTCTTTTTATCAATATCTTTTAACAACTCCTCAGAAATCTTTTGCATTTTTGCTTCAGTATATCTGTCTGCAGCTGCACCATCTCCATCCATAGAACCAAAATTACCTTGCCCAATAACCAAAGGATATCTCATAGACCAAGGCTGAGCCATCCTAACCATTGCCTCATAAATCGCTAAATTCCCATGAGGGTGGTATTTACCCATGGTATCTCCAACAATCCTACCAGACTTTTTAGTCTGTTTATTATGTGCAAGACCTAAATCATTCATTGCCCATAAAATTCTTCTATGAACCGGCTTTAAACCATCTTCGGCAGCAGGCAAAGCCCTTGCAACAATAACAGACATAGCATAATTCAAATAAGCCTTCCTCATCTCTGTAGAAATCTCAGTGTCAATTAATTCCTTAGCTTCAACAAGCTCTTTCATCTTTTCCCTTCTTTTTTCAAACTCTTCTGCATCTTTCTCAGCCTCGTCTAAATCTTCAATTTCCTTAACATTTCCATTTTCTACAACCTTCTCGTCTTCACTCATTTTCTGCCTCCTTTCTTTTTCCCTTTTTTAGATTTCTTTTTACTTTTCTTTAACTGTTTTTTATTCAAAACATATAGTGGAAATATCGAGGCAGTATGGTCACATTTTTTACATTTCATCCGAGGAATAACTCCAAAAAGATTTCCAAGCGTAAAAATATAACCTACATCTGTAGACCTACAAACAGGACAAACAGAAACCTTAACCCTATCTTTGCTCATCTTTTTCCACCTCAAATGGCAAATTTAATTGCTTATAACTTTGATCAAATAATCCATCTTGAATGCCTCTAAGAACATTTAAACCTTCCCACATACAATCATCTGAATAATCTTCTCTCATAAATCCACCTCTGCATCTTCTGCATTTTCTTCAATAAACTTTCTCCTAGGGCCCACAACTCCCCCCATTAACAATGAAAAAGTTTCATCAGCTTCAACACCGTCTTCAATAGATACTTGTTTCAACCTTCTTGTTTTTGGATTCATAGTCGTATTCCATAATTGGTGGTCATCCATTTCACCTAAACCTTTAAATCTACTAATCTCTGTCTTTCCTCCTAACTCTTCCAACTTATCGTCCAATTCCTTTTTTGTATAAGCCCAATATTTTTTAGTTCCTTTTTTAATTGAATAAAAAGGAGGAACTGCAACAAAAATATGACCTGACTCAACTAAATCCGGCATATATCTATAAAATAAAGTCAATAATAATGCTTTAATATGTTGGCCGTCGACATCTGCATCAGTCATAATAATAATCTTATTATATCTTAATTTTGAAATATCAAAACTCTCTCCAACACCTGTGCCAATCGCTGTGATTAAATTTGAAATCTCTTCAGAACCTAGTGCTTTTGAGGGATTTGCTTTTTCAACATTTAGAACCTTACCCCTTAAAGGTAAGATGGCTTGCGTTTCTCTATCTCTTCCACTCTTTGCAGTACCTCCTGCAGAATCACCTTCAACAATGTAAACCTCTGTTCTTTCTTTTTTCTTACTAGAACAATCTGCTAACTTCCCTGGCAAACCGCTTCCAATAGTCAATGCATTTTTTCTTCTAATCAAATCTTTGGCTTTCTTCGCAGCTTCTCTTGCTCTCAAGGCAGACATAGCTTTGGAAATAATTGCCTTAGCAACAGCAGGATTTTCCTCTAAAAAGTCAGTTAAGGCAGGAGTAGCCATAGACTCAATAATCCCTTTTATTTCACTATTTCCTAACTTTGTTTTTGTCTGTCCCTCAAATTGAGGTTCTGGAATTTTAATGGCAACAACAGCCGTAATTCCCTCTCGGACATCATTACCCCCTAACTTCTCACCTTTTTTTAATGAACCTTTATTAGTCCCGTAATCATTAATAACCCTTGTTAAAGCAGATTTCAACCCAATAACATGTGTTCCACCCTCTATAGTATTAATTGTATTCACAAAACCCTGAATATTTTCATTATATGAGTCTGTATACTGAATCGCAACCTCTGCAACAACTCCATCTTCTTCTCTCTTAAAATAAATTGGTTTTTGATGCACTGGTTTCCTTGTTTTATTTAACCACTTAACAAACTCAACAACCCCTCCTTCATAATGGAAGGTTTCTTTTTTCCCATTTCTTAAATCATTAAAAATAATTTTCAAACCTGCATTCAAAAAAGCAACCTCTCTAAATCTTGTTGCAAGAGTTTTATGATCAAATTCACTTGTTGTGAAAATAGAATCATCTGGGATAAATTTTACCTTGGTTCCTGATTCTCCCTTGTTTGTTTTTCCAACCACTTCTACATCCTTTTCAGGAACACCAATCTTATAACTCTGATGATAAATCTCTCCATCTTTTTTAACTTCAATAGACATTTTTTTAGCTAAAGCCGCGACAACAGAAATACCTACTCCATGCAAACCTCCTGAAACAGCATAAGCTTTATTGTCAAACTTTCCACCTGCATGAAGCCTTGTTACTATAACTTCCATTGCTGGCCTTTTATAAACCGGATGCAAATCAACAGGCATACCCCTCCCATCATCTTCAATTATCACAGAATTATCTTTCTCAATAGTAACCTTAATAGTATCGCACTCTCCAGCCATATGTTCATCAACAGCATTATCCATAACTTCCCAAACCATATGGTGTAAACCATACTTATCTGTAGAACCAATGTACATTCCCGGCCTCTTTCTAACAGCCTCTAAACCTTCCAGTACTGTAATGTCTTTTGCAGAATACTTGCTTTGTTTATCTTCTGGCATTTTTGTAATCCTCTTTTCTACAGAATCCCTGTAATATCTAAAAATACCTATCTTAGTTTATAAAGTTTTCTATGGATTTACCGACGATAAACATATTTAAAGACTGCACTAGAAATCTCAACAGCTTAATCTTCTAAAAAATCATCTAACTTCTGAACAAACTTTCTTGTACCTTGAACAGAAGCACTCATATACATATTGAGATTATAACCTCTGGACATATGATATAATACATCATTAGTCAAAACATCCTTATTTAAATCTAAAAACCTATATCAAGAAAATTCATTCTTTTTTATTCTTTCTAACCCACTTAACCTTTCGATTATCTCTTCCCATTTCTGCATTTTTCCTACACTTAGAAGAACAATAAGTCTTTGGAGTCCCATCTTTTAAAACAACAGTAACTCCTTTTGGAAATTCATAATCTTCCTTACAAAATGAACACTTAGGCATTTTAACTAAAAGCCCCCTTTGAAACATTTCTTTGTAATCTTCTAGCCTCTATTTCAGTCTCTCTTAACATTAAAATATCTCTTTTCTTTATAGGTCCTCTAACATTTCTTCTCATAGATTTCCCTTTATTCTTGCCTTGTAAAATTCTTGCTTTAACCTGGGTAATCTCTCCTCTTGTTCCTGTTCTACCCAAAAGACCTTCTACAACTGCTGGTACTGCTTCCGGCTCTCCTTCTTCTTTTGAAGAACTATTCTTTGCTTTCTTATCTCTTGTTTGTTTTGCCATTTTACTTTAAAGAATCAAGTTTTGCTTCGCCAGTCTCTATAACTGCAATAGCTGAACAAGGGACACTAATCCCTACAGAAACACCCAATCTCTGTTTTGAATCAGCCTCAACATACTTGATACCTTTTTCTTTACAAATAATCGGAAGGTGTTGGATTAATTCTTTAGGATCTACATCAGAAGCAACCACAATAAGTTTTGCCGTCGCTCTTTCTGCAGCTTTCGTAACTTCGTTTATTCCTCTATCTACCTTTCCAGTCTTATTTGCTGTTTCAACAATTTCATATACGTCTGCCATTTTTATTTTAAAGTTTAGTTACCATTACTAGAAGTTATCCTCCTAGCTTTGCTAGTCATTGGTATTAATACACAATTTAATTGATTTATAAATGTTGCCCTTTAGATAATTTTATTAATCTCCCAACAATTTAATATTATGTCAAAAATTATTTTAATATCTTGTGTAAGCAAAAAACAAAACAAGCCTGCAAAAGCAAAAAAACTTTACATAAGCCCTTTGTTTAAAAAAAATCTTGAATATGCAAAATCTCTCAATCCTAATAAAATTTTTATACTCTCTGCAAAATACCATCTTCTGGAATTAGATGAATTGATTGAACCCTACAATACAACACTAAATAATATGAAAAATATAGACATAAAAAACTGGGCAGAAAAAGTATTACAGCAATTAGAACAAAAAACAGACCTCACTAAGGACGAGTTTATTTTTTTAGCAGGAGAAAGATATAGAAAATTTTTAATCCCTAAAATTAAAGGTTACAATGTTCCAATGAAATCCCTAGGAATTGGAAAACAACTTTCATGGTTATCTAATCAAATTATTTGTAATAGGCTTCATCAGATATTTAATAATTCTGAAAATTTCACATTTCCATTTGATAAAATTAAAATCCCTAAAAATGGCATTTATATTTTATTTGAAAATTTTGAAAAAGCCCATAATAAAAAAAGGATTGTAAGAATCGGGACCCATACTGGAAAAGACCAATTACCTTTTAGACTATGCCAACACTTCTTAAATGAGAATAAAGACAGAAGCATATTTAGAAAAAATATTGGAAGAGCAATCTTAAATAAATCAAAAGACCCTTTTTTAAAATACTGGGAACTAGATTTAACTACAAGAAAAGCAAAAGAAAAATATTCTTCCTCAGTTAATTTTGAAAAACAAAGACAAATAGAAAAACAGGTTACAGAGTATATTCAAAGAAATTTTTCATTTGCAATTCTGCCCATCAAAGATAAAAAAAGAAGACTAGAACTAGAATCTAAAATCATCTCAACAATTTCATCCTGTTCCTCTTGCTCTCCTTCAGAAGAATGGCTTGGAAATTTTTCTCCAAAATCAAAAATTAGAAAAAGCGGACTTTGGCTTGTTAATGAATTATGGAAAACTCCTCTTTCTAAAAAAGATCTAAAAGAAATTGAAGAACTAGTTTAATGCTCCTGCCGGGATTTGAACCCGGGTCTCTGCCGTCCTCCACCAGAATCAAAAAGATCTATGATTTTAATGACTTTCTGGAGTTGCAGTTGCCTATAGAGGCAAGGTTTATCATCTCATCGACTAAAACCTCCTGCTTGAGAGGGCAGTATCCTTGGCCACTAGACTACAAGAGCTTATTATAAAAATATCACACTCATTTTTAAACCTAGCGATACTGCCAGAACAAGCTTGAGGGGCGAGCAATTCGCTTCGACAACTATCTTCCAAAGATGGAGATGCAAATTGTGAGGAGGGCAATTCGCTTCGACAACTATCTTCTTATAATGGAGATGCAAATTGTGAGAAGTATCCTTGGCCACTAGACTACAAGAGCTTATTATAAAAATATCACACTCATTT
>CAYOTW010000018.1:10662-16334 GCA_964407005.1 Candidatus Woesearchaeota archaeon
TTAAACCTAGCGATACTGCCCGAACAAATTCCAAACAAAAACTAAAACATTATCAAGGAGATTATAAATAACACATACAATAATAAGAGAAGTATGCCTTCTTTTTTACTTACTCCTTTCTTCGTCTTCATAAAATAAACAAATAATAACCCCATTCCCAACATAAACGGAGCAGTATAATATAGTGTCATTTTAGAAATAGATATTGGCTTGATTATAGAAGAAAAACCTAAAACTAAAAATATATTTGCAATATTAGAACCAATAATATTTCCAATAATCATCTCACCCATTCCCTTCCGAGCAGCAGCAATAGCAACACCTAACTCTGGCAACGAGGTCCCAAAGGCTAAAACACTCAGACCAATTATTGTCTTAGAAACATTAAATAAATCTCCAAAGAACACAGCCTGCTCAACTAAGAATTTTGCTCCAACAAAAATAAAAATTCCACTAAGAATAAGTATGCCAGATTGTTTTGCCAAACTCCAGTCCATTTTTTTATCACTCTTTTTGATTCTCTTAAAAAATTTAAAACTAACTAAAAATCTAAAAAACTCCTTAAAACTAGCCTTACTATCCTCTTTGCTTTGAATCAAAAATAAGATATAAGATAAATAAAAAGCTAACAAAATTCCTCCTTCGACACTAGAAATAATTAAGTTCGTGATAAATAATATTCCTAAAAATTTAGCAAGCAACATAAAATAAGCATCCCTGTCCAACACTTGCTTATTAACTTTTAATGTAGCAAATAATGAGGCAACCCCAACAATCAAACCAATATTAGCAATATTAGAACCAATAACCTGCCCGAGAATAATCTCTCCTTGTCCTTCAATAGACGCAACAATACTAGCTGCTAATTCAGGGAGTGAGGTGCCAACAGCTACCAAAGTCAGACCAATAATAAATTCAGAAACACCAAGGCTTTTCGCAATTTTAGAAGCAGACCTCACAAAGACATCAGAGCCTTTAATTAAAAAGATAAATCCAATAATAAATAAAATAATATTCAATATCATAAAAAATAGAATAATACAGTCTTTAAAATGATTTCTAAACCAAAACATTTATTTAATGCCTATTAAATATAGTTAAAAGAGGAAAAAATGAAAAGCACAAGACAAATTTTAAAAGCGTACAATTCAGAATTTATCAAGGCAAAACAGATAAAATTTACAAGTGTAGAAAAACAAGATGTTTATAATATCACTGCTCCGATAAAACTAAAGAATCAAAAATATATCCTCGGCAGAGTAGAATCAAGAAGTATTGAAGAGGGGGCAAAAGTAATGTTTTTCAAACGTAAAAAAAATTCATCAGACTACTGGAGACCTGATAAAACCTGTCCAATATTTTCACTTCAAGATCCATTTTTAACCAAAGTTAAGGATTTACATATTTTAGGAGGAGTAGAGGTAAAACAACGAGCAAATAAAAAACACCTAAGCTATAGGACTGTTTTTTACAAAGGAAAAGATATACATAATTTAAGGAGGTTTGCAGAAGGTCCATGGGGCATGAAGGGAATAAGATTGATAGAACTGCCCGATAAAAGAATCGGGGTTTTCACAAGACCACAAGGAAAAAAAGGAGGATTAGGTAGAATAGGATTTACAATCTTAGATTCTTTAAAAGAACTTACTCCTAGAAAATTAAGCAGAGCAGAATTAATTCCTGCAAAATTTGCAAAAGGCGAATGGGGAGGAGTAAATGAAATAGTGGTTTTAAAAAATAACAAACTAGGAATTTTAGGACACATCGCAAGATTTTCTAAGGACAAAAAAATAAGATTTTATTATCCTATTGCTTTTTGCTTTAATCCGGAAACAAGAAAATCTTCAACAATGAGGCTATTAGTGAGAAGAGGAGAGCTCCCCGAAGGAGAAGCAAAACGACCTGATTTATACAACGTAGTTTATCCCGGAGGAATAATAAGAAACAAAAATAATACTGCAGAGCTATATGCCGGAGTAGGAGATGCAGAAGCATATAAAATCACAATACAAGACCCATTTACATATTATGAAGAAAACAATGTTGTATAGCAAAGTTTAAATTAACTCAATATATTTAGTTTTATGACAAAACAAAAAATCACGCCTTGGGAAGTTGAGGGAGATATAGATTACAAAAAAGCAGTAAAACAATTTGGAACAACGCCAATTGATGAATCTATTTCTGAAAAACTTAAACACTGCCACCCCTTATTAAGAAGAGGAGTTTATTTTTCTCATAGAGATTTTGATAAATGGTTAAAAGCCCAGCAAGACGGGAAAAAAGTTTCAGTATTAACAGGCAGAGGTCCTTCAGAAAAAATGCATTTAGGTCACCTAGTTCCTTTTTTAGTTGCAAAATCTCTCCAAGACAATTTTGGATGCGAGGTTTACATCCCAATTTCCGACGATGAAAAATTCTTTGTAAAAGAAAAATTAGATTTTGAATCTTCATTAAAATTTTCACGAGATAATATTTTAGATTTGATTGCATTAGGATTTGACCCTAAAAAAACATTTATCTTTGAAGATTTTATCTACACAGATATTTACAAATACGCTGCAAGAATTTCAAAAAGAATTACATACTCCACAGCAAAAGCAGTCTTTGGTTTAAAACCTGAAAATAATATCGGCTGGACATTTTATCCAGCAATGCAAGCTGCTCATATTTTATTCCCTCAGTTTAAAGCAGGACCTCATAATGTAGTAGTTCCTGTTGGAATAGATCAGGATCCATTCATAAGACTAAGTAGAGATATTGCAACACATAAGGATTTTAAATTTATTAAACCAGGAGCACTACATGCAAAATTTATTCCCTCATTGCAAGGCCAAGGAAAAATGTCTTCATCACATTCAAAGGATGCAGTCATATATTTATCAGACTCCCCAAAAGAAGTTAAAAAGAAAATCAATAAATATGCCTTTTCAGGAGGACAACCCACAATAGAAGAACATAAAGAAAAAGGTGGGAATACAGACATAGATGTTTCTTTCCAATATTTAAAATTCTTTTTTGAAGAAGACGACGAAAAACTTGAACAAATAAAACAAGACTATGAATCCGGAAAATTACTAACAGGAGAATTGAAAAAAATTCTAATAGATAAAATTAACAATTTCTTACAAGAACATCAGAAAAAAAGAGAACAAGCAGAAAAAGACTTTGATAAATTTTTAATTAAGAACTAACTTTTTCTAGTTTCTTCAGGCTTATTCACAAAACCACAACGAGAACATCTAAATGAACCATCTTCTACAACATTATATTTAGAACTATTGCATGCCGGACATTTTTTACTCTTTTTTCTATTCATAATAACATTAGATAAATCTAGTTTTTAATTTTTCCTAATCTCTTGGCCAGCTCTTCTGCCTGTTTTAATGTTTTTTCCATTTTTTCAAGCCCATCATTCCAAAGTCCACTATCTAATCTTAACCCTACTTTTTCAAAAATCTCTCTTGGAGATTTAGAGGTTCCAGCAGAAAGAATTTCCTTAATTTTTAAAATAAAATTTTTATCTTGTTTAAATTTATTCTGAAGAGCTTTAGAAATTAATAATCCAGAAGCATAAGAATAGACATAAAAATAAGTCCTAATATGGCTCCAATAAATCCACCAGTTTTTACTTTCTTCTGGATGTTCTACAAAATCTCCCATATAATCTTGCATATGCTTACTAAAAATCTCCCCAATTTGTTCTTTAGATAGATATCCTTGTTTTCTAAATTCTTTATGTAATTCTTGTTCAAAAGTATAACAAGAAATTTGACGATTAATAGAGGCAACATCCTGGTTCAACTTTTGCATTAAAATAGCGAGCTTTGTTTCCTCATCTGAATCTTGTATAATTCTCTCTAAAACAAAGTCCTCAAAAAATGTGCTTGCAACTTCAGCAGTAGATTTTGGAGAACCAAAATTAAGAGCATTTTGCTTTTTCATCAACTCATTATTAACAGCATGACCTAATTCATGAGCAAGAGTGGTCAAACTCCTCAAATTTTCTTGATGGTTTAATAAGACATAAGTTGGTTGAGAAACTAAACTATGAAAACAATAAGCTCCTGAAGCCTTACTTTTTTTAGGAAACGCGTCAATTCTCCCCTCTTCTAAAATTCTTAAAGCAATATCATAAAATTCTTTATCAATTTCCTTAAAAATATCTAATATAAATTTAACTGCTTGTTCATAATTTTTTCCTAGTTCAATTTTCCCATAGGGGACGTTTCTCTCATGATATCCTAGTTTTTTAACGCCCAAAAGTTTTGCCTTTAGTTCATAATATTTTTTAGAAATCTCTGCCCTTTTTTTAACTGCATAAATTAATTCGTCAACCATCTCTGTTTCTATATCATCTTCTAAATGTCTTGATTTATCAGCTCTCTCAAACCCTCTCAAATCATTATTTATTTTTTTATCTTGAAGAACAGAATTAATTTCAATTTCTGCTAATTTAGCATGCTTCTCAAGGATTTTATTAAACTCTTGGGCAGCAGAATCTCTTGTATTTTTATTCTTATGACTCATTAGCTCTAGAATTTCAGAAAAATTCTTTTTTGACTTTTTATTATCAATGATAATCTCTCCATCTTCTTCTGATAAAAATCCTGATAACATTTTAACCCAATTTTCATATGCAACAGGTGATTTAAGGGTCAAAATATTCTCCTCTAGATCGGTTAAATAATATTCTCCTCGCTTAAATACTTTCTCAAGAAAATGCTTATAATCACTCAACAGATCACTTTCTAAAAATTCTTTTTGCTTTTCCCTCGAAATTTTTGAAAGATTTAATTTAAAGAACTCTAATTTATTACTCATTCGATTTGAAAATTCTTCAATTTTATTAAACTCTTTTTTAATTTCAGGATCATTCTGATTTTGGTATATTTTTAGATAAATAAGATACCCTTTATTTCCCGATGTGCCATGCTCTCTTAAAATTTTTTCAAATTCATCTAAAGCAGACTTTATTTCCTTAGGTTCCGCCTCTTCAAAATTAATCCCTTTCCATTTTTTAACAAAATTATCAATATTATTTTCAATTTCTTGAAGACTAAAATCCTTCTTTTCCAACAATTCAAAATTCCATTCTGTTTCCATAACATATCTAATTAAAAACCCTTTTAATAATTAACTAATAAAATCAAGATCCTTCCACCTTTACCCGCGTACAAGCAACATGATATCTCAGAATATTACAAGGAGCTTTTGATTCGAAAATTTTTTCCTCTAATGCCTTTGGAAAATCCCCCAAATATTTTCTCGCCTTCTTTAACATTGCCTCATATTTCTTCTCATGATTTTCATAAATTTCTTTTAATGGTTCTGATTTGCCCCTCAAATCCTTGATAACATATTCTGGAAAATCAAAACAATGAATAAAAATCCATTCTAAAAAACTCGAATTCCTTTTCATAAAAATTAGCAATCTAAGCACTTTTAATAAATTTATATTCTTTAATATATATTTTTAATTAAGAACTAACGACTAAAACTTTTCTTTTTAGACCGACTAAAACTTCTCCCACCATCTCTTGAACCACTTCTACTTCTCGACCCACTAGATCTTCCACCACGACTATCAGACCTTCCTCTAGATCCTTCAGACCTTCCTCGAGAGCCACCAGATCTTCCTCTAGAACTACCACGTCCTCCAGATCTTCCAC
>CAYOTW010000019.1:0-10983 GCA_964407005.1 Candidatus Woesearchaeota archaeon
TTTACAAAAAGGGTTTCTTAGAGTTCCCAAAAGTAAGTTAGCCTTTACAAAAAGGGTTTCTTAGACAACAAGAAATTGAAAATTTCTTGAGCATTTTGAAACAAACATTTCAAAATATTTCCCAAAAGTAATGAGGGTTTTTATTGAGGAGAGATTATTTCAAAAAGTAATGTAAAAATAATTGGGGTTTGTTAAAAGAATTTATTTCTTTTTTTGTTTTTTAGGTTTCTTTTTTGTTGCCATTTTCTCACCTCTTTGTGAGTGATATATTCTTTAAGTTGATTAAATATTTAAATTCTTTCTTTTTTAGTATGTTATGGATTTGATGGAAATTTATGATTTTTTGTTTGAAAAGTATGGCGAACAGAGGTGGTGGCCAGTTCATTCTTCATTAGGTGAGGGGGATAGGAGATTTGAGATTATTATTGGGTGTATTTTGACTCAGAATACTTCTTGGAAAAATGTTGAAAAAGTTGTTGATAATTTATATGAACGGGGGTTGATAAGTGCTAAGAAGATTTTAGAGGTTGACGTTGATGTTTTAAAGGATTTGATTAGGTCTGCTGGATATTATAATCAAAAGGCGGAGAGGTTGAAGAGGCTTGCGAGGTTTTATTTGAATTTTTCTAATTCTGTTCCGACGAGAGAGGATTTGTTAGAGTTGAATGGAGTTGGTGAGGAGACTGCTGATTCTATTTTGTTGTATGCTTATGACTTGCCTTATTTTGTTGTTGATACTTATACTAAAAGGTTTATTGGATGTTTGTTGGAGGGGGAAGGGAAGAATTTTAAGGGACATAGTTATGGTGAGTGGCAGGATTTTTTTCACTCTGCTTTTTTTAAATTAGATGAAGAAAAGAAAGTGAAGTTGTTTAAGGAGTTTCATGCTTTGATTGTTCAATATTGTAAGGATGTTTGTGTTAAGGGTCGAAAGTTTTGTGAGGATTGTAATATATAAATTTTTAAAAAGTCTTTTTTATTGATTTGGTTATGGGTTTGAGTTATACAAATATGATGATTGCTAGTGCTGGTTTGGCTATGTATTTTGGAGAGGTTTTAACAAGGACTTTTTATGATTATGATCTTTCTGGGAGTGATATGCTTTTTACAGGATTGGCAGGTGTTGTTTTAGGAGCAGGGATAAAAAAGGTTTTGGATTCTCCTAAAATGGGTTCTGAAGATGCTTAGGGAAAATTTTAGTTAGGATTTCAAATTCTTAAATCAGGTTTAAAAGGATTAGGCGATTTTTTAGAATAAGATTTTATTTTTGGATTGAATTTCTATTTGTCCTTCTAATCTTAAGATTTAGTAAAAGTTAGTTTCAATTGGAGAATATTTAAGGGAATTTACAAATTCAGAGAGTTTCTTTCTTTCCAGGGGTTTTAATAAAAATAATGTGTTTTGTTTTAAATATTTTAATCCTCTTAAAAGATTAGATGAAGTGTTCCATTGATGTTTTTTAATATCTTCTTGATCTTCAATATTTTCTTGTTGATATTGTGATTTGATAAATTCATAAAATTTCATGAAAAGGGAATCTTTATTGATATTGGGCGAGTAGTATATTGGATCTTCCTTGCTGGCGTCTTGTTTTCTTCCTTGCTCTAAAAAGATTGCAGATTCAATTGTACGAATAAGTAAATCTAAAGTCTTGGGATTTTTTTTAGAAATGTCTGAATGGAATTCCTGCCATTCAAATTGTTCTGAATTTGGTGACGGGAAACATAATTTTTCCATAGATTAGTTAGGATTCTGGAGTATTTAAGAATTGTTATATTATTATGTCTACTTCACAGCTTTAAAGGATTTCCAGGCGATTTCAAATAGTTGTTCTAATGCTTGAGCAAAGAATTCTGTGTTTATCCAAACTCCTACATCATAGGTAGGATGTACTGTGTCGTCGTTTAGTAACATAAACATTAATTGTTCAGAATCTACAACCATAAATCTTGCTTGTAATCTATCAACTGATTTTACTTCTGCGATTTTTGCAAAATCTTTTGCAACTTTTTTATTATGTTCATTTATTGGGGCCGCAATTCTGATTTTAACTCCTCTTTTTTTAGCTTTTTCAAGAGAGGGCATT
Source organism: Candidatus Woesearchaeota archaeon (assembly GCA_964407005.1). Classification (GTDB taxonomy): domain Archaea; phylum Nanobdellota; class Nanobdellia; order Pacearchaeales; family GW2011-AR1; genus CAYOTW01. Next base: position 2,087 of record CAYOTW010000019.1, read on the forward strand.
AAAACTTCTAATTTCCTATTTAAACCATCTGCTGTAGTTACTAGCGTGATTGTTGATTGTGCTTCTCTTACCAACATATCTAAGTGATTGTAAATATTTTGTCTTCCTTTTAAGCTTCCTGATAAATCTGCTGGTTCTACATATTTTATTCCTTCGCTGAATAATGAGCTAAGTTCTTCTAAAACTTCTTCTTTTTTTAATTTTTCAAGTCTTTGAGATTTATTTTTTGCTTCAACCATCAGATTCTTTTTAACACGTTCAATTACTTCTTCTGGTTTTAGGGCAACAAATTTAATTGGCTTTCCAATCTTCATTACAATAAATCCTTTTTTTTCAAGGCTTTCTAGGATATCATATGTTCTTGATCTTGGTACATCTGAAATAGAAGATAGTTCTCCTGCAGTTGACGTTCCCCTGGATAGAAGTGCGGTCCATACCTTTACTTCATAAAGGTTAAGATCGAAAATTTTTCTTAGCCTACTCAAAAATTCCTCTTTGACAATCATGTATTTCTGAAGGAGGCCTAGTATTTAAAGCTTTCTTTTTTTGTGTTAGTTAAAAGGAGTAACTCCTTCAAATTTTTTTAAAAGAGAATTTAAAAGAAATATTTTTTATTTTGTCTTCGCTGGTATAATCAAAATCAAAATCTTTTAAGTGAATTTTTTCTGCATTTATTCTTTGTTTTAAAAATTCTAGATTGTTTTTTATTTTTTCTAATATTTCTCCAGAGATTGTAATTTCTATTTTATCTTGTTTTTCAAGGCCTGCCTTTTTCCTTTGTGATTGGATTTTTCTTGCAATTTCATTTGTAAATCCTTCTGATTCTAATTCAGGTGTTAATGACTTTTCGATTTCAACTCTGACTTCTGTTTCTTCTTTTGTGGGAGATTGGAACTCTACTTTTTTTACATTTAATTGGCTTAGAATTATCTTTTTGTATTTTTCATAGTTTTCTTTTTTATTTACAAAAATTGTTGCTTTGCTTAATGGCCATTTTAATCCTATGCCTTCTCTGTCTCTTTGCCTTAATCCTTGCGAGACTATTTCTCTAATGTTTTTCATTTCTTCTAAAAGTTTGTTGTTTGTTGTTTTTTCTTTTATTTCAGGATAATTCTCTAAATGAACAGATGTTTTGTAAAACTCTGAAAATATTTTTTCTGCTGTAAATGGTAGGATCGGGGCAATTAGTTTTGCATAGTTTTCTAGAACATATCTCAGGGTTTGTTTTGCATCTTTATTGTTTTCGTTAAATCTCTCTCTATTTAATCGGATATACCAGGTAGATAAATCTTCGATAAAATTCCTTATTTCGTTACATGCTTTTGTTGTATTGTAGTCTTTTAAAAATTGGTTTATGTTTTTTGAGAATTCTATGAGTCTTGATTTTATCCATAAGTCTGTTAGTTCTTTTGATTCTGGTTCTTTATAGTCTGTTTTGTAATCTTTGTAAAATTTTAAGGTGTTATAGCTTATTAGTATTACTTTTTTGTATGCTTCGTCTACGCCTTTGTCTACAAATTTTAAATTGTCTGCATTCATTACTGACGAAGACATTAGATAGAATCTTAGTGCGTCTACCCCATATTTGTTTATTAGTAGCATTGGATCTGTAAAGTTATTTTTTGATTTTGACATTTTACTTCCATCTTTTGCCAGGATTGTTCCTGTTGTTACAACATTTTCAAATGGCTTTTTGTCGAAGATGATGGTAGATAAGACCATCATATAGTAAAACCAGGCTCTTATTTGTGCGATATACTCTGCTACAAATTGGGCAGGTATTGATTTTTCAAAAAATTCTTTGTTTTCAAATGGATAGTGGAATTGTGCAAAAGTCATGGAACCAGATTCAAACCAGCAGTCTAAAACTTCAGGGATTCGTTTGAATTGTTTTCCATCTTTTTCCAAGATGATTTTATCTAGTTTGTCTTTGTGTAAATCTAGATCTTTTGGAGTGTTTTTTGTGTATTTTTTTAGTTCTTCTATTGAGCCTATAACTATGATTTCTCCGTCTTTAGATTTCCAGATTGGCATTGCAGTTGCCCAGTATCTATTCCTGGAGATGTTCCAGTCTGGAGCTGTTTCAATAGTATATTTTACTCTGCCTTTTTTTAGAAAGTCTGGATACCAGTTTATGTCTTGACTTATTTCTTGTAGACGGGGTTTTATTTTTTGAATGTTTACAAACCATGCAGGGATTGCACGATACATTAGTTTTGTGTCACATCTGTAACAAAAAGGGTATTCGTGTTTGATTTGTTTTATTAAAACTATTTTTCCTTGATTTTTTAAGAATCTAGTTATTTCTTTGTTTGTGTCATGGATATATTTTCCTGCAAAATCTTTTACTTCTGATGTAAAGTTCCCTTTTTCGTCTACAGGTTGAACAAGAGGTATGCTATATTTTTTACAAACTTCATAGTCATCTTCGCCAAATGCAGGGGCTGTATGGACTATGCCGGTTCCTTCTTCAGAAGTTACAAAGTCTGCTAATAAAAATTGGAATGCGTTTTTTGTGTCTTTAAAATAAGGAAATAGTGGTTCGTATTTTTTGCCTTCTAGTTCTTTTCCTTTTAGTGTTTTTATTATTTCATACTCTTCTTCTGATTTAAAGAAGTTTTCAATTACGTCCTTTCCTAGTAAATATATTGTTGAGTCTGATTTGTCTTTTACATATGAATATTCTAGTTTAGGATTTACAGTTAGGGCGAGATTTGATGGGAGCGTCCAGGGAGTGGTTGTCCATGCTAAAGCATAGGTATCTTCGTCTTTTAGTTTGAATTTTACAACAATTGAATTTTCCTGGATGTCTTTGTATGAGTTGTCCATTGCAATTTCGGCCTTTGCTAGAGGGGTGGAACATCTTGGGCAGTACATTAGAATTTTTTCTCCCTCGTAGATGTAACCTTTATCGTATAATTGTTTAAATGCCCACCAGACAGATTCTATGTAGGAATTGTCCATGGTTTTATAGGGGTCATCCATATCTACCCACCTTCCTATTCTTTTTATGACTGATTTCCATGCATCGGCAAATTGCAAGACTTTGTTTTTACAATGTTTATTGAATTTTTCAATTCCTATTTTTTCAATTTCATCCTTTGAGTTTATTTCTAAATCTTTTTCTGCGATATTTTCAATAGGTAGTCCGTGACAGTCCCATCCCCAAACTCTTCTTACATATCTGTTATTCATTGTCCAGAATCTTCCAAATATGTCTTTTGTGATTGAACCCAAAATATGGCCATAATGGGGGAGGCCTGTTGCAAATGGTGGTCCGTCGTAGAATATATATGGTTCTTTATCTTTTGTTTTTTCAAGTGATTTTTCAAATGTTTTGTCTTTTTCCCAAAATTCTAGGATTTCTTCTTCTTGTTTTGCTATTGTATTTTTTTCTTCCATATTATTCTTGGTTGTTTAGCATTAATAAATATTTTTGTGCTTCTGATTCAGGAATTTTTTGTAGTTCTTGCTTTAATTTTTGTTTGAGATTTATTAAGCCGACTTTTTGTGAAATTGAATCTGGATTGAATCTTGAAGTGATTTGAACAAGTTTTGTAAATGTTATTTCTCCATTTTGAAGGGTGTAAGATCTTATGTTTGATTTTTCTATAGGGCTTAGTTGGGAGTAAAAGTTTAGTGCTGATTCAAGAGCTGTGAGATTTGTTTGTGAATTTAGATTGTGGTTGTTTGAATGTTGATAGGTTTTTTGAAAAGCTCTAACTAGCTTTGTGACGCGAGATTCATATTTGATTTGAGATATTGGTTTCATTTTAATTATGGTAGACTCGAGAGTTCTACTCAAAGAATAATTCTAGCTATGATTATCTTTCTTAAATTTTGGATCATAGCTTTTTTCATATTATTATATTGTTTTGGTGTATTTAAGTTTTTTGAATTTTTTCTAAAAATTCTTTTTCGTGTTCACTGAGGTCTGAGGGGATGATTATACAGAATGGTTTTGATATTTCTTTTTCTTTTAAATTTGAGATTGTATTGTAAAAGATTTTTTCATTTTGTGTTCCTACATTTGATATTATTATAATTTTTTTTGGAAGTTGGTAGTTTTCTTTTTTTGTTGATTCCTTTAGTTGTTCTATTGAGCTTTTTAATTCTAGTCCAATGTCTGTTAATATTAGGGAGTGGGCTTTTATTTTTTGATTGTCTTTTATGTATTTTATGAATGAGGTTGGCTTGTAGTTTTTTGCCCATGAAGGCATGGATGTTGTTTTGCCGAATTTGTATAATGATAGTCCGGTGTTTGAGATTGTTGTTAGAATTGAAGCATTGTGGAATATTTTATATTTTATATTTTGATTTTTGCATGCCAAAATCAGTTGAGTGTGAGTTGTTGCAGATAGGCAGTCTCCGTATATTAAGAGTGAAATGTTTTCTTGTTTTGCATTTTTTAGAATTTCTTCTGATTCTACATTTTCTCTTTTTAGTGGAATGATTTTTTGTGATTTTGAATTTAAATTATTTATTGTGTTTTCTAGTTCTTGAATTGAGTAGGGAAAATCTACAGTATATGTTTCAAGATAAATTTTGTCTGATTTTTTTAGTGCTTGCAGGGCCTCAGCCGAGATTGATTCTTTTGTCATGCCTAGGGATATTAAGTTGAACATATTGGTTAAAGAATACAATTTCTTTTAAATGTTGCTTTGTTATTATTTTTATGAATTTTGAATTAGATTTAAATCATTATGATTTGGTTTTAAATGTTGGTGAAGAGTATTGGAATTTTGGATATAGGGATTCGACGATTTATGGGATTCCTATTGCCTTGGCTTGTTTTAATAGACAAATTAAACAACAGAATTTGTTTAAGGATTTTTCAGAGTTGTTCATTGGGAAGAGAGGAAAACTAGAACATTCTGTTAGGGAGTTTGTATCTAGTTCTTTAGACTTTTTTAGGGCTATTCCTTTTGGATGTTGTGGTAAACTTAATCTTGAGATGAATGTTGCAGGGATTGGGAATTTTTCTTCTGGAGGTGGTCAGAGATATTATTTAGGGTCTCTTGAAGATGATGGGATTAATCTTGATGTTAATGGTGAGGAAAGGATTTTAACTTTATCTGTTGAAGATTCTAGGGGCTTGTTTTCAGATTATGTTAATTTTTTTATGAGGGATATGCCTGATTTTTGTAAAAATTCCTTGAGGAGTATTTCAGATTATTTTTTAGAAGTTGAATGATTCCAGGTGAATATTAGTAGAAACATGAAGGTTAATGTTAGTGCGACTGGAGTGTTTATTGTGTAAAATGCGGCTGCGAGGATTGCGATTGTCCAGAGAAAAAATGGAAAGTATTGTTGTTTTTTGTAGATTTGTGTTTCGTGTTTTGTAAGTGATTTTGCTAGTAATCCTAGGGGGATTGCTGACAGGATGAATATGACTGACAGGATTATTTTTGATTGCATATTTTTATTTAGTATTCAAAGTTTTTAAGATTATGGAATATTGGGTTTGAGAAAATTTATTAAATGATTTTTATTATCTTTGTTTATGAAATATGTAGATATTCATGCGCACTTGGATCATTCTAGATTTAAAGATGATTTAGATGGGGTTATTGATAGATGTAGGGAGGAAGATGTTAAAGTTATTTGTTCAGGAGTTAATTCGGTTACAAATAGAATTGCCTTGGATATTGCTAGTAATTATCCTGATGTTGTGAAAGTTAGTTTTGGACTTTATCCCTTGGATGCTTTGGAAAAGGAAATTAAAGAGGCAGAGGTTTTTGAAGAAAAGAGTTTTCCAAGAGATATTGATGGTTTTTCTGTTGAGGAAGAATTAGAATATTTGAAAAAGAATGAAGAGAAGTTTGTTGCTGTTGGTGAGATTGGTTTGGATTATAATTGGGATGAAATTAGGAATTCTAATTTTTTGAAGGATAAGCAAAAAGAAAATTTTAAAAAAATTTTGAAAGTTGCTAAGGAGGTTGAAAAGCCTGTTGTTGTCCATACTAGAAAGGCTGAGAAAGATTGTATTGATATCTTGGAGGGATTTGAATTGGCAGGAGTTGTCCTTCATTGTTTTCAGGGGAATAAGAAGTTGATTAAACGTGCCATTGATTTGGGCTTTTATTTTTCTGTTCCTCCTGTTATCACAAGGTTGCAACATTTTCAGATGTTGGTTGATTTAGTGCCTTTAGATAGGTTGCTGACTGAGACAGATTCTCCTTATTTGTCTCCTGTTAGTGGAGAGAGGAATGAACCTATTAATGTTAAAATTACTGTTGGGGAGATTGCGAAGATTAAGGGTTTGGAAGAGGCAGATGTTAGGAAGAAAATTTTAGATAACTCTGAGAGGGTTTTTGGGATTTGAATTAGGAATTAAAAATATCTTTCTAGAATTTTGTAGGATATGAAGTAGATTAGGACAATCCATGCAATGGAATGCGACATAAATAATGAGTAGGGTATTGTTATTGGTTTGATAGCATCAATTACCATTATTGTGAATGCGCTGAGGATTATGGATATGAATGTTATTCTAGATGCTTTGTATGCAATTGATTCCATTCTCTCGTCAATTATTCTTTTTTTATTACTTATGATGTTTAGAGTTATAATTACAAACATAATAAATCCGACAAAGATGAGCCAGTTTCCTACACTTTGGAATCCTAAAAATTCATTTCCTATTTCAAGATAGTTTAGAATTATTCCTGTAGTTAGTATTATAAATGCTAATATAAATCTAGGTATTGCTTGTTTTTTGTTGATTTGTTTTTTCATTTTAGCTTGAATACTTTTTCAATTTTATTTTGTTTGAGTGCTTTTGTTATCTTGAACGCAAGTTCCAGGGAAGGATTGTATCTTCCTTGTTCTAATGCATTGATTGTTTGTCTTGTTACTTCTACTTTGTCTGCGAGTTCTTGTTGTGTAATTTTTAGTTTTTTTCTTAGTTTTGATATTTCTGTTTTCATCTTAGTCTTTTTTATCTAAATATAAGTTTGAGGCAGATTTGATTATTAGTCCGATTGTTAGGGCGGCGATAATCCACCAGTCTACTAAGATTTGTTGTTTAAATGCTGAAATTGCAATTTGATATGCTAATCCTATTGTTAGGATTATTGTGATTGCCCACATTGCGTTTCGTTCTGCTAATGCTTCGTGGACTTTTTCTCTTTCGTCTTTTTTCATTTTTATCATTATGTCTATTGTATCTGCAATTAAGAATATGGCCCAGATTCCTGTTATAATTAATCTTGTTTTTGTATCCCAGAATGGGAGTGACTGGAAGATTATTAGGGGAATTATAAATGCTAGGATGTAGGTCCAGCCTTTCCAATTTTTTGGGTGGATTCCCCAGCCTCCATATTTTCTTCTTTCAAACCATTCTGATTTTCCGATCATTTTTTGATTGGGATAAAAAAGATGAACCAGATTAACCAGACTAGCCAGGATGCCCAGATATATTCTCCCCGCAGTATGCCTGGAATTGCAAAGAATGCAAAAAATCCAAAAAACCCTAGTTGCCAGTCTTTTCTTAATTTTTTATTTTTTTCCATGTAAGAAATATATTACATATGTTTTTAAACTTTTCGGAAATGTAAGAAATATATTACATAACTATTTTTTAACTTTTCCATATTTTATTCTTTGAATGACTAATACAAACCAGAGTGAGATTATGATTGAGTTAGTTGCGACAGACGAATAATAATTTAGGGAGGTGTATACAACTATTAGGGAAATCATTGCTAGGATATTTAATAGGGAGAAGAAGAGGGATGTTACTCCTTTTTTTGTTTTATATGAATAGTAGATTTGAGGGAGCATTGCTGCTATGAAAATGATATTTGCAAAGGTTATAGTTATGTCTTGCCACATTTTAATCAGTTAAATTTTTTCTTGAGATTGTTTTGATAAATCCAAATATAATCCCAATTCCGATGATGACATAAAACATTGTAAAGAATTTACTTAATGGCATTGTGGGAGTTAAATCTCCGTAGCCGATTGTTGTTAGTGTGATTACTGAGAAATAAAGAGAGTCTAGAAGTGTCCAGCCTTCGTAGAAGTGATAAAAAGCTGTTCCTATGGCTAGGATGATGAATGTTAGTGATGTTAGAAATTTGTAACTCTTTGCTTTTATTTTTTTTAACTTTGTTTGTTTTTTCATTCTACTTTTTCGTCTAATGTTGGTTCTTGTGTTTGATAGATGATGCCGAGAGGGATTTTTCCTGTTTTTGTATTGTAATCATATTCTGATGCAAGTTTTTCTGCTCGTTGTTTGTTATGGCAGGGAGAGATTTTATACATTATTTTTTGTTTTTCGTTTGCTTGTAGGTTGAATATTAGGCAGTCTTGGATTATTTCTATATATGAGAAGCCTTTGTGTTTTATTGCTTGTTTTAAAATTTCTTTTGTGTGTTCAATATCTTTTGCATTACATCTTGCGATGAATGTTGCGTTTGATGCAAGTGCTAGTTTGATCGGGTTGAGTGGTTTATGTTTTACCCCTGTTGGTTTTGCTTTTGAGATGTATCCTTGTTGAGATGTTGGAGTTGGTTGTCCTTTTGTTAGTGAGAAGGATTGGTTGTCGTGGACTAGGAGAGTCATGTTTGCATTAAATCTGAATGCATGGATTAAATGGGAGATGCCTTCTGAGTATGCTGCTCCGTCCCCTGCAAAGGCGAGGACATTTAGTTTTGGGTTTCCTAAGGCCATTCCAATTCCATTTGCAATTGCTCTTCCGTGTAGTCCATATATCCCAGAGATGTTTAGATAGTCAAATATTTTTGCATGGCATCCAATGTCTGTTGCCATTGAAAACTTTTCTTGAGAATATTTTTTTGATTCTTTTTCTAATTCTTCAAGTGCTTTTTTTACAGAAGCTAATATCATGAAGTTTGGACAACCCGGACACCAGGTTATTTCTTCTTTTGTGC
>CAYOTW010000019.1:11083-16207 GCA_964407005.1 Candidatus Woesearchaeota archaeon
AGATTTTTGTTTTTCTTGATTTATCTCGTTTATAGCGTCTAGTGTTGCGCCTTTTGTTGAACCCCATGCAATAACTAAATTTTTGGAATTTTTCTTTCCGTGGATTTTTATTGGCTCGAGTGTTTCAATAAATTTTTTAATTTTTTCATGATTTTCAAGCCTTCTTTTATGTCCTTTTATTGTTGTTTCTGGATCTTCAATTGTATTTCCAAATTTATCATGCTCATAAGATGTTGCTTTAACAATTTTTTCTCCGGGTAAATCTCTTGTGATATTTATTTTTTTAGGAGTTTTAATTTTCTCAGAAATAGTGAATTCTGATTCTGCTAGGTGTTTGTCTGATAAGATTATTGAGAGTGTTTTGAATTTTTCTGCGAGGTATAGTGCTTGATTTGTTTTTTCAATTGTTTCTTCTACATCTCCTGGAGCAATTACAATACGAGGAAATTCTCCGTGTCCTGCTTTTAGTGCGATATCAAGGTCTGCTTGTTCTGTGTAAGTTGGAACTCCTGTTCCAGGTCCAGGTCGAGAACATAGGTAAACTGTTAATGGGATTTCTGACATTCCTTGTAGGGATAGTGTTTCTGACATTAGATCAAAACCTCCTCCTGATGTCCCTACCATTGATTTTTTTCCTGCAAATGAGGCTCCGATGGCTTGATTAACTGCACCAATTTCATTTTCAGATTGGAAGGTTTTTATTTTTGAGGCTGCAAGGTTATGTAATACTCCTGTAGCAGGAGTCATTGGATAGGCAATATATAAATCTAATTCTGAGTTAATTGCGCCTTGAGCCACAGCAGCTGAGCCACACATAATTTTTAATTTATTTTTTAATTTTTTTAATTCAAATTTTTGTTCTTGTTCATTAAAACCTTCTTCTGCAGCTTGTATTGCTTCTTTAGAATTAAATTCTTTTTTAATTTCTCTTAATAATTCTTTTTTTGGTATTCCTAAGAATTTTATTAAGGAACCTGCTAATGCGATATTTAGATTTTTCCCTAGTTTTTTGTCTTTAAATTTTTCATAAGAGATTATTTCTTTTGCTTTATGTTTTTTTAGTGTTTTTTCGTCTAAAGCTATTAAACAATTTATTTTTGATTCATGACTTTGTATTTTTTTATCTGAGATAGATAAAATATTGAAGTTGTGGCCTCCTCTTACAAGAGAGGGATAGTCTCGATAATTGAATGTAAAGTAGCCGTGATTTATTAGGGTTTGAGAGACGATTTCAGAAACTTTGTTAATTCCTTGTCCAGCTTTTCCACCAATTAGAATATTTAATCTAAACATTTTCACCTCTTAGTTAAATTTGTAACGTTATATTTAAATATATCGGCTTTGTGTTTTTATTATGGAAAAAAGAAAGAGATTGAGGAAAGGTGTTTTTGTTGTTGTTCATAGAAAAGGTATTTTTTTTAAGAATAGGAAATATCTTTTGTTGAAAAGGAAGTTGCATTGGGAAGGGTGGGAGTTTCCTAAGGGTGGTATTGAGAAAGGAGAAAAAGCTTTAGAGGCTGCTAAGAGGGAGATTAAAGAAGAGACTGATTTTGATGTGGATGTGGAGGACATTAAAAAATATGATTGCAAGGGAGAGTATTTGTATGAAAAAGAGTTGAAGGATAGGCCAGGAGTTATTGGGCAGACCTATGAATTATTTTCAGTTGAGTTTCCAAGGTTTGCAAGGGCGATAAAGTATGATGTTCGTGAACATACAAATTTTAAGTGGGTTTCTTATAAACAGGCAATGAAGATGTTGACATGGGACAATCAAAAAGAGGCTTTGAAGCTTGTTGAGGATTCTTTAAAGGGATAGTATTATAAATATTGTTTTGTTTATTTTTTTATGAAGGGGTTGATAGATAGTTTTCAGTATTTGAAGAAAAAGAGGCTTTGTGTTGCTAAGTTTATTGTTTTAAAGAAGAAAAAGGATTTGACAAGGTTAGACTTTCCTTATTTCATGAAGGTTGATACATTTGAACATAAGACTGATATCGGGGCTGTGCGGAGATGTGATAATTTAGAGGAGGCTAGAAAGAATTTGTTGGAATTGCATAAAAATTTTCCTGATAAGAGAATTATGATTCAATCTTGTTTTGATGGTTTGGAAATTATTGTTGGGTTGAAAAAAGATGAGGTTTTTGGTAGGGTTCTGATGGTTGGATTCGGAGGTATTTTTGCGGAAATTAAGAAAGATGTTGTTTTTAGGAGCGTGGAAGAAAAGATTGGTAGGGCTGAGATTAAAAAGATGCTTTCTTCTTTAGAAGGTTTTGATATTTTTAATTCTAGGAAAAAATTTGCATTAAATGATTTAATTGAATTGATTTATAAGATTCAATTTTTAGATTTAGATGAGGCTGATTTTAATCCTGTTATTTTAAATGAAAAAGAAGCTGTGGTCGTGGATGCTAGATTTTAAAAATACTCGTCTTCATCTTCGTCAGGATCATAATGTTCTTCAAAACTCTCTTCATATTCCTGCAATATTTGTTCTTCTTCATCTTCATAGTTTTCAATTATTGCTAAGCTAATATCCTTTATTCTTTTTTCATTTCTTTGTTTTACAGCCTCTCTAAAATCTACTGCAAATTTTTTTGAAAGAGGAACTGGAAAGTAGAGGACTCCAATTTTGGCTTTTTCTCTGAATTCCTCTCCCTTATAGACAAATTGTTCTTCAAGATCATTTAGTTTTTTTTCAAGGTCTGAAATTTTTAGAATTTTTTTCCCTTTTTTTGTTTGTCCCCATTTTATTAAAACTCCTTCACTTATTAGTGTATATGTTTCTTGTAAGATGTCATATTCTAGGTAGTAGTCTGTTGTTGCGGGGACTTGTGAGTGACTCATTAATTTATTTATTTTTTAGAATTTTTAAAGAAATATGTTTTATATTATATCTTTCCAATTGCTTCACATAATTCTTTTGGTTCTTCAAATACAGGGATATTATGTTTTTGAAGGATTTGTTTTGCCTTGGATGTTTGTTTATCTCCAATAAAACAGGCAATAATTGGTTTTTTTGATTTGCATAAAATTTTTGCAACTTGTTTTGGATTTGTCATTTCTTGAGGAGTTAGCAGGACGATAAAGTAATCAAAGAATTTTTTATTTTCTAAATATGAGATTGTTTTTTCATATCTTTCTGGAGTTGCATCTCCAATTATATCTACGGGGTTTTGTTTACTCCAATCTTTTGGAAGGAATTTTGAAAGTTGATTTATTTCTTTTTCTGGAATTTTTGCAAGGGTGATTTTGTTTTGTTCGCAATAATCTGAAGTTAAAACTCCAAGTCCTCCTGCGTTTGTGAGTATTAATGGTTTTCCACTTATGTGGGTAATTTTTGATATTTGGAATGCCTGTTTTATTGAATCTGCTTCGATGATTCCTGCTTGTTGGAATATTCCTGAATAGACTTTGGAGTCTGTTGCTAATGCTGATGTGTGAGTGGAGGCTGCTTTTTGACCTTGTGAGGTTTTTCCTGCTTTAATTGCAATAATTGGTTTTTTTGATTTTTTTGCTTGTTTAAGGAATTCTATTCCTTGTGATTTTTTTAGGCCTTCTATGTAGAGAATTATTTTTTTTGTGAATTTATCTTTTGAAAAGTAGTTTATGAAATTTGGAAATCCTAAGCATGTTGAGTTGCCTATTGATATAAATGATGAAAGTGAGATGTTTCTTTTTTCTAATGAGTCTAAGATTCCTACTCCTATTGCCCCTGACTGAGATATAAATGCCGTATCTCCTTTTTGCAATTTTTCGGATTTGAAGAATGAGGCGTTTATATTTTTTGGAGTGTAGATGTATCCTAAAACATTTGGACCCAGAAGAGTGATATTGTATTTTTCTGCTATGTGTTTTATTCTTTTTTCTAAATCTAGATTTCCTGATTCTGCAAAACCTGCAGAGATTATTACTGATGATTTTATTTTTCTTTTACCTGCTTGTCTTAACATTAAGGGAATTAGTTTTGCTTTTATGGCAAATATTACGCAGTCTATTTTGTGAGGGATTTGTTCTAGTGAATTGTAGGATTTTTTGTTTAGAATTTGTTTAGCTTTTGGATTGACGGGGTAAACATTTAAATTTTTATTTTTCAAAAGATTTTCAAAAACAGCATAGCCGGGTTTTTCCTTGTGTCTTGATGCTCCTACTACGGCAATAGATTTAATATTAAAAAGATTTGACACCCCTTTCATAAGGTATCTAATGATTAGAGGTATTTAAATTGTTCCGTCTTGATTGACTCCAGAGTTTTGATTTTCAGAATTGGAGTTTTCAGAATTTTGGTTTAGGGATGTTTGGTCTTTTGTTTTTAGGTCTTCTGCGTTGATTGAAGATATCATTGTTTTGAATTCGTCAATCCTTTCAAGAGGAATTCTTGTTCCTGCTTTTGTGAATCCAGTATATCTGTCTGAGGTAGTGTATTCTCTGATTGTTAGACCTACTTTTCCCCCGAATTCATCGATTCTAACTACAATGTCTGTTTGCTCGTTCTTTTTTATTCTTCCGATGTCTTTTTCCATAATCTTATCTGTTTTTTAATTATATAAATGTTTTTGTGGTTGTTTATGTATATGGGTGAGTGATATATGTTTCTTGATTATATTTTGTGGTTGTTTATAGAAACTATTTTAAATGCATTATTCATAAAATTCTCATGCCCAGGTCGCATAATGGTATTGCACTGGATTGCTAATCCAGACCCTTCGGGGTTCGCAGGTTCGATTCCTGCCCTGGGCGTAGATAAGAATTTAGAAGAGAATTTTTAAGAAATAGAGGTTTTTAATATAGGTTTGATTATTTTCCTTTGTGAGAATGAGGATTCTCAGAATTTTTTTATTTTTTAGAAACTACCGGATTAGAGGTTTTTTTATCGAAGATTTTTTATTGCCCACTACAAGTTTCTTCCTTCGGAAGAAAGACCCGCCCAGTATCTCGCTTCGCTCGCCGAAGTTAGTAAAATCTTCTCTTATCATATCTAGAATTTGCATTCGATATATTTTCCTTTAATTTGTCAAAAGCGAATTGCCCTCCTCACAATTTGCATCTCCATCTTACAAAGATAGTTGTCGAAGCGAATTGCCCTCCTCACAATTTGCATCTCCATCTTATAAAGATAGTTGTCGA
>CAYOTW010000020.1:0-16102 GCA_964407005.1 Candidatus Woesearchaeota archaeon
AAACAAATATTCTGATTCCTCATATTAGAGAAAAAAGTCCTGTTTTGTCTTTTTAATTTTGTAAGGATATTACCTTAATCCGACTATTATACAAACCTTTATATAATAGTATCAATTGATATTATTAAGAAAATGAGAAATAAGATAGAAATGTTAGGAAAAAATTCAAATGCAAGAAGTCCAACATTGCAAACTGTGATGATGGTCGAGAAGTTTATTGATGAGAATAGCGGAGAGTATAAAAAAACAGAAGTATTCAACAATTTACCTAAAAAAGTAATGTGGCAAACCTTTCAGATAATAATGGCTTATTTAGAAGAATCATTAAGGATTGTCTATGACAATAAGGGGTATGTTGTTTATATTTGGAACCCGGAGTTTGCTAAGAAAATAAAAGAAATGCCAGAAGTAAGATTATGAAACCAGAGAAAGTAGTATTTCAAGATCCAGAACTACAAACAGCCTATGACGAACTAAAAGAAGAAGATCCAATCAAGAAAGGTTTGAAAAAAGCAATACGAGATTTACGAAATGATGCCTTTTGTGGACGGAATGTAAAGAAAAGTTTAATTCCTGAAAAATATAATTCCTGAAAAATATAATTGCCTTAATAATCTTTGGATTTATAATCTTCCTTCTTCGTGGAGATTAATTTATTCACTCGGTCAGGGAGAATTAAAAATTATTGCAGTTGTTCTTGATTGGATGCACCATAAAGATTATGAGAGATTATTTGGATTTTGATATCTGATGTTAAGGATTATAACTTCTAAAAAATAATTTTTGCAAGATTATTATAGTTACAATAATAGGGTTATTTATACCTCTGAATTCTCTCTGTTCCACCAGGATATCTTGTTTCTGTATGTTCTTGTCTTATTCCTGGAGATTTAAACATGTCAGATTGGGCGTCTAATCTTCTTCCATGTTCTTCGTAAACTTTCTTTCTTTCTTGTTCTAATAATTCTATTCCTTCTTCCCCTCCAAATTCTTCAATAATCATTTTATAGGTTGCTAATTTTTGATATGTTTCTTGAGTTCTGCGCCAGGGATTAATAAGAGTGTTACCTTCTAAGCTTGATGCCTTTGAAACTAAGTTTCTTGCAATAGATATTCTTTCTTTCCCTGTTAGTGGCTCTCTTAAAAAATATCCAGGCATTTTTTCTAATTGACTTAATGCTAAAACTCCTTTCCAGGATTTAGAAGAGGGTGTTTGAATAGAAATCCCAAATTGAGGATAAATAAATTTTCTTACTTGATTCCCAATATATAATGCTTCATCTAAAATTTGATGTCCTTTTGTAATTTTTGGATTTGGAACATATCCATCTTCAGCAATTTTTTCAAATACAGGCCCATCAAATGCAAAAAAAGGAATTTCTATTCCTTCATAACTCTGAATAATCCCTCCACTTCTGATTAACTTTTTTAGGGCGTCTTGTGTGTCTAGAACATCTAACAAATAATGTTTATTATTAAGAGATATTTCAGTTTGAACCATTATCTTTAGAAGATAAAAAGAACTATAAATACCTTTCGTCGATTATTCATCACTCTAAAGTCACACTAATAGAAAAGTTTATAAATAATAAATCATAATAAATATTATGGCAATTAAGGATAAAGATTTAAGAAAAATAGGAAAGAAAGATTTAATTAGTCCAATTGAAAGTAGAACGCCCCATGAAATTCCTAATGAGAATCCTGATTATTCTGTTATTCCTTCTAAAAAACCAGATTTTTTTAATACTCGCGCTTCTAAATGTACCCCCTTAGATAATCCATTTTTTAAAGGAGCAATGAGGGTTCATCAAAAACAAATAGATAGGTCTTATCAACAAGCAATTAATGCTTATGCCACATTATTTGGTGCTTATGTAGACTTAGCAAGAGAAACAGGAAGACAAGTTCCTGGAGAAGTTATGGATGCGTTTAATCAAATTGGAGCAGAGATTGAAAGAGCAAGACAGGACCCCTTACAAAATCTTGCTGGATGTACGAATCTTGCAGAATTAGGAATACAGTCTGGAAAAACACCTTTCGAAAGAGCTCTTGAGAAAAAAGAAAGAGAAAAAATTAATTATAAACTTTCTGGAAGCAAACCAATAGATCCAACAGAATATGATTTGCAAGATTTGGGAAAGAAAGATAATAATCAAAGATTTGTAAGAAAAGGTCAGGGTCTTATTTCCACATTATTCAAATAATCTTTAAAACACATATTTTAAAACACACATTTATTTTTAAATATTAGAATCATTTTAATTTTATGAGTAATGCAAGATTGCAAGAATTAATGAGACGAGGAACTTCCATTTCAAATTCTGTTGCAGATTTTGTTGCTTTTCATTTTAATAATTTTGATGAAGAATATTGTCAGGTGAATGAATTTTGTGATGTTTTAAAAAGTTATATGGGCGAAAAAATTTTAGTTAATTATTCTGGTTTTACTGATTCAACCCCTCGATTTGCATATCCAAATCCTTCAAAACCGAGTAGACAAGAGCGAACAATTGAATTAGGAAGATTAGTTTCTCCTTTTCAAGTTTATGAATTTACTAATATGAATAATGTTAGAAAAATGTGGGCTGTTGTTGAAAAACCAGTTCATGTTTTTACCCAGGATAAGGGATGGGCTTCTGAAAAAGGAGAGAGAATTGAATTAACTGATTTTGTTTTAGGTTTAACTCCAGAACAAACACTGCCTAGGAATTTTTTTACAGATGAAACCTCAACAGATTTTAGAATTGAATTAACTTCTCCTTTAGTTATGGATCCAATGGGGGGCCCGATGTATAATTCAGGACATATCAAATATGATTCACAACCTTACAAATCCCTTGTTGTAGGAAATAAAGCAGTTGATGAATTTTTAGCATCCCAAGATTTGGTTATTAGAAGAGAAGAAAAAGCAGAGGTGCCGGAAATATAAAATTATGAGAGTTATTTTTTAAAAGAGACTTTTTAAGAATCTTTTCGATTTTCACACTCTCTTTAGAATAATATCTAACAACCTTTCCCAGACTTTTTGCAAATTCAATTTCTTTTTTAGTAGAATCTCCTAAATATCCTTCTGGATTAATCACAAATATCTCATCAGAAATCCTAATTTTATCCAAATGTATTTCCCATAATTTTTGAGATAGTTCTTCTGAATACTCAATCCCCTCTGCTTTTCCATAAATAGCAGGAGGCAAAGGAATCTCTCCTGATAGTGTCAATGCCCTTTCAACCTTTCTAAATTCTTTTCTAAACCTCGTACTCCCACATAATGTTACAACTTTTCTTTTCATCTATACCCTCAAACTAATTACTTTAGAAATATTTTCCTGCATAGAAATCCCATACAAGGCAGACGCCTCAGAAATCAAAGCATCATTATGAGTAACAATAATATACTGCCCAGAAGTCATATGCTTTTTAATCAAACCTGCCAGCCTCTCAGAGTTATGTTTATCCAATGCAGCATCAATCTCATCAAAAACATAAAAACAATAAGGTCTATACTCCTGAATTGCAAAAATCAAACTCAATGCAACTAAAGTCTTCTCCCCCCCAGACAAAGAAGAAACATCAAAATACTTCCCACGCGAAACCTTTAAAATAATATTCAAACCAGCCTCAAAAGGGTCTTTCTTATTTTCCAACTCTAAAAAAACCTCTCCCTTTTTAGACAACTGCATAAAATTCCTTGTAAAATATTCATTAACAGCGTCTAAAGTTTGCATAAAAGCCTTTTTCTTCTTTTTATCAATCTGTTCAACAATCTTGTAAATCTTTTCCTTCTCTTTCTCAATTGTATCAACCTTGTCCTGAATAAGATTACATTGCTCCTCAACTTTTTCATAAGTCTGCAATGCTTTCATATTAATACTTCCTAATTTAGAAATCCTAAACTCTGCATCTTTCAATTTACTCTCTGCCTTTTCAGGACTCATAGAAAGAGTCTCAACATTTTCAAACTCTCTAAATTCAGTTTCCAAAGAATCAATCTGCGCATCACACTGAGCCTTTTGAATCTTAAGATTATTAACCTCATTCTCGTGCGAACGAATAGAATGCTCATACCCAATTATCTCTGTTTCAAAAGCCTTCTCCTTATCCTGCAAAATATTCCTCTCATTAAAAAACTTCTGAAATTTCTCATAAACCTCTCTTTCTTTTTCTTGTTTTTTATCAAGCGCCTTACTCTTCTCATCCAAATCCTCATTAATCTTTTTCAAAGATTCAACAGAATCCTCTGAATCACGAGCTAAAGATTTCAACTCAATCTTAATCCTCTCAAACTCTCTCTGCTTTAAAGCAATCTCAGTATCAACATCAACATCTGCAAAAGACAACTCACTCATTTTTAATCTAGCCTCTTCATAATCTTCTTCAACATTTTTCAAACTCTCAAACTCCTTTAACAATCCCTTTTCCTTTTTACTCAACTCATTAACCTCCTCCCCAGACTCAGCCTTTTGCTCATTAATATTTTTAATCTGCTCTTTCTTCTCCTCAGCATTTTTAATTTTCAAAATATCATTTTCAATTTCCCTAATTTTAATCTTTAAATCTTCTAAATCCTTATTCCACTTTTCAGAATTTGCCTTTAACTCCTCAATCTTATCTTTATTCTCCTTAGCTTCTTTTTCAGCAGCATTAATCTTTTTATTTGCCCGTGCAACAACCTCCTCAATATGCTCTTTAGTAACATCACTTTTACAAACAGGACAAATATCAATTTTAGTAATATCCTCTTTCAACCTCTCCTCTCTTTTAACATCCTGTTCTAAAATCGCGTTCTTTTTCTGTAACTCAAGATTGACTCTCTCAGCATTTGCAATCTTTTCATTTAACTCCAAAATCTTATTCCTAGTCTCCGCCTCTAACTTATTTCCAGCTTCAACACTTTTAACATGTTTAATCCCCTCAACCAATAAATCAATCTCTCTTTCAATCATCTCTAATCTTTTTTGATTGTCTTCTACTGATTTCTGCCTCTGCTCCTTTTTACTCTGAAGGGTATTCAAATCCGACTTTAAAATATAAAACCTCCTCCTTTTCTTTTCTAATAAATCAAACCTGTCTTGAGATTTCTTCAACTCCTCTTGTTGCTTCTTCAACTCAGGACTAGAACTCTTCATCTCACTAATCTCTTTTTCCAACCCTTTAATTTTATTAACTAAGTTCTCTTTCTTTTCTTCAGAATCACTAATCCTTGTTTCAAAGTTTTCCTTCCTTACTTCCAACCCTGCAATCTCTGCTTTTAATTCTGCAATCTCATTATGCAAAACCTCTTGCTCATTACTTGTAGAAGACTGAATCTTTTTATTAATCTCCTCAATTGCTTTCTCAATCTTGTCAATCTCCCCCTGCTTCTCAGCAATCTTATTTTTAACCTTAGAAATTTCACTTTGTTTCTCAGCAATCGAGCTATTCACCTTTTCCACATCTTTCTTTTTAGTATCAACCTTTTTAGACAAAATCGTTGCCTTACACCTCTTAACTCGTTCCTCCAACTTTTTATAATTCAATGCATCCTGCCTTTCTTTATCTAAATTTTTAAGATAAACACTTCTTTCTTTTAAAACAGCAGAAACTTCTTTTAATTTCTCCTCTGTTTTTTTCAACTCTTTTAATGACTTCTCCTTTCTAGCCTCATAAACAGAAATCCCTGCAACCTCCTCAATAATCTTTCTTCTTTCATCTGCATTCATCTTAACAAAAGAAGCAATCTCTCCCTGCAAGACAAGATTAAAACCCTGGGGATCAATCCCTGCCTGAGCTAATAATTCCAACAATTCCTGCCTAGTCTTAGTTTCTCCATTAATCTTATAAACCGACTGACCATTTTTCCGAACTAATCTTTTTATAGAAACCTCCTCAGAATCAATAGAAAAATCCTTTTCAGAATTATCAAACACTAATTCAACAAAAGCCTCTTGTGATGCCTTGTAAGATTTATTTCCAGAGAACAATAAATTAGCCGCCTTAGCAGCCCTAATAGACTTAATACTCAATCTACCTAAAACAAAACACAGAGCATCTGTCACATTCGACTTACCACTTCCATTTGGTCCGACGATAACATTCATTGCATTTTCAAAAGGAATCTCAGTTTTACGGGCAAACGACTTAAAACCCTGCATCACCAATTTTTTAATATAAGCCATATAAATATCTAGAATATAATCTTTTTAAGGGTTTTCTAAATCTCTATTCATCTGTAAATGAAATTTTAAATCAAATAATAATCCCTTTCAAATCTTAAATGGTCTTTTGCCTGCATCCTTCTTTCAAAAGTCTTTAAAAAAACATTAATATCACGAAGATTATTATAAAGAATTGGCAGAGGCTGGCCTTTCCAGTATATTTTAAAAAACACTCTCCCCCTCATGTAAGATAACTTCAACCCCCTTGCTTCTCGCAACATCTAAAATTCTTTGTCTATCTTCTTCATTAGGCATTTTAGAACTAGACCAATACTCAACATGAATCACCCCCTTCATATTATACAAAAAATAAACTAGTTAATAAATTTTTCATCAAAACAACTTTTTCTGTTTTTCATCTTTCTCCTTAACCAACTTCTTTACAGTATTCCAAGAAAATCTAATAATACTATTAAATTCTTCTTTATCAAAATTTTCCTTAATAAACTCCTTAGTCTTAGGATCAGCAGGATAACCCGAGCCTAAATCTTGCTTAAACTCTTTTCTAATTGCAAACATCTCCTCCTCCCTCTTCTCCTTAGCAATAATGGAAGCAGCTGAAACAACAGGATGATTAAAATCAGCCTTATGCTCACAAATCAATTCAACCTCTTTAATAATTAGTTTTTCTAAAAATAAAGACCAATCCTCAATATTTACAGAAGGACAATCAACAATAACTCTAACCTTTTCATCAATATCCTGCGTCAATTTATTAATTATCTTCGCAGCCTTAATAGCCTCCAAATTATTTAGATTATTAGATTCATCAATCTCTCCAGGAATTGTAACTTCTATGTGATATTTATAATCTCTTTTAATTTTCTCAGCAATAAAAGCTCTTTTAGAAGAACTTAACATTTTAGAATCTTTAACACCTAATTCTAATAAAATCTTATTATACTCCTCTGAATCAATCATAACTCCTGCTAAAATCATTGGTCCTAAAACCGGCCCTCGTCCAGCATCATCAATTCCTATTATTTTCATAACTATATAATTAATCTAAAACTTTTTAATGCTTTGGTATAATAAGATTTTATGGAGATTTCTCCCTCTCTTGCTCGAGTCCATGCTCATCTTTGTGGAGATGGTTATTCTTGTATTTGGAAAACAAAAGAAAAAAACAGAAGATTTTCTGCAGTAACTGGATATTGTAACAATAATCAATGAACAAAAAAGGATTAGGAGATGTGAAAGAATTACTTTTAAAATTAAATATAACTTCTAGTCTTACTGGTCCAAATTGCGATGGTTCTTATTATTTAACTCTTTCAAAATTTTCAGAAATTAATTTATTTAAAAATTTTATAAAAACTCCCTGTAGAAAGTAGCAGCGAGTGGATTTGAACCACTGACCTCCGGGTTATGGGCCCGACGAGCACTCCAGACTGCTCCACGCTGCTATTTTAATAAAACCTCCTTTTACCTTTTAAACCTTCCGAAAGCTAAATTATGTCCAACAACTTATACATGAAAACATCAACACCCTTTCTAAAATCTCCTTCAATAAAAACACAGCTCTGATTTTGAGAAACCTTATTCTCTCCTTCTGAAAAAATTATAAGATTAGAAGAACAATCTTTTGTAGGCAAATCTTTTCCACACGGTTCAAGATAACAAGCTCCCTGCTGCTTTAAATAAATGCCTTGCAAATTCTGTTTTATCAATCCCGATGCAGAAGAATCATTTACAAAATACAACGCTTTTTGATAATAACTATCTAAACTAAAATTCCCCTCAATAGAAACATTTTCTAAATTCTGCGGAAGATTATAAAAATAAAACTCTCTACCTTCTAAATTCAAAATCCAAAACTCTCCACTTTTTGTAAAATCTAATCCATTATATTTTTGAACAGCCTCATTTGTCGAAGGCCGACTACTCAAAAACCCAAAACCAGCAACAGATAAAACTAGAATTAAAACTAACAAAATCCCCTTAATAGATTTCTCCTTCCTCTCTAAATCTAACTTTCTCATAAAAATACATAGAATCAGGGTTTAAAAATATTTTACTTAATAATCAAAAATCTTTTCATATCTCTTATGATCCATCCAATCAAGGAATACAGTTATTATCTCAATTTTACTTGGAGTGGTAATAGAATATAATAATCTCCAAGCATTTGGCAGATTATATTTCCAGAGATTATTTATCTTATATTTTCTGACCCATTCTTTAGGGATCAATTTTTTTGGAATCTGAATGCCACAAAAAGCATTTTCTTTGATATTTTCTCTGGCCCTTAAAATCTGTTTAGCAAGTTCAGGGTCTTTTTTCTTTACTTCCCTCCAAGTTTTTTTAAGACTTTCATCTGCAAAAACAACGCTATCACTTGGCTTTTTTATTCCCATTCAAGACCTTTTTTTTTAAATTCCTGCCCTGCTTCAGGGTTCCAAATGTAACCTAGTTTTCCTTCGGCGTCTATTGCAATTTTATTTATATCAATAAGGTATGAAATTATGAATTTATAGGTTTGATACATCACTTTTTTTGGCAGTCTTTCCCATAATTGATAGGGCCCATACTTTGCACTATTTTTCTCAATTGCTTTTTCAACCATAAGAACTGTATCTAACCGAGGATATCTTGCAAATTTATCTTTTTTAAATTTTCTCAAACCCGTCATAATTATATCAAATGATATAGGTATTTAAAACTTTTTATTTTCATATCTCTTATTTATCCTAGCAAGGCCAAGACAAATTAAAACAAGTAAAAATAAAATAAAATAAAATAAAAAAAGAAAAAAAAAGAAAGGAATAAAATTCCTATTCTTATTGTGTTTAAGCAGTTACAAGAGTAGCTTCAGTAGCTGAAGTACCTTTTAACTTAGTACCAACTGTTGTATCAACATCATTGTTAGTTAGATAAGTAACAGCTTTCTTTGTGTCTGCAGCATTATAACCTGCAACTAACATAGCAACTTTACCCTCAGTATAAGGGTTATCAAAGGATTCAATTAAGAATTCCCCTGCAGCTACATCAGTCTTAGCAGTAAAGTCTGCACCACAAGCCGCTTCATCTAATAGTTCAGCAGCAATTGCATTTATACAGCTACCACCTACAACAATCAAGTTTTTACTTTGAACAGAAGCTACTTCAGTATCTTCAACAGTAACAGCACCTAACTCAGTAGCAGTTCCACCACTAGTAGTATTTGAACCACCAACAATAGTTGCATCTTCTGATGTTAAGAAAACTTCTCCATAAGATTCACCACCATAATAAGTTATAGTAGCATAATCCTGGTCTCCGCCTGTATCATGAAGAATCTTTGTAGCAAGGTCTCCGTCTATGTAACTTACATATTCGTTATCCTCACCAACTTCAAATCCTCCATCAGGAGATTCACCATCAATAGCAGAAACTGTAGTATCTTGATCACCTGCAGTACCTGTTAAACTCAAAGTAAGGTTGAATCCATTTCCACTAGAAATTTGACCATCCTTGTTTTCTTCCTCGAACATCAATGTGTATGTTGCTGGGAAGTTTTCACAAGTTGTCGTTAAAGCAGCATCACCACTGGTGTTATTTTGCCAATTAACTACTTGATTATATGCTAATTGGGCAGGGCCCATAGTTGTATTAATCAAGTTAGCAGAAATTGCATCTGCACAGGCATTAGCCGCATCTGTGGAGTTAGTACCTGAAGGAATTGTAACTTCTGTTTCATTTACCCAAGGTAACCATACTTCTAAACCTTCTTCTGAATAAAGCATATGGAAATTGTTGGATGTAGATGGATTTACTATCAAGGTGTTTGAAGAGTCATTAACACTTTCAACAACCATAGATGCACTTCCAATCTCAACAATATCATCTACTTCAGCAGCAGCCTCAGCTTCTACCCAAGAACCATCTGCCATATACTCAATCTTTACAGTATCGTCTGCGATGGCACTAGAGTTTCCAGTAACACCATCAGCACCATCTGCAAAACTAGCTGCTCTTACTAAGTAAGATTCAGCTTCATCTCCGCTCTTATAAGAAAGAACAAAGAAGTCATGAGTACCTTCAGTAAAAGTTAAGTTAGTGTCTCCGTAAACAGTAGCTAATTTGTTATCAGAATCTTTACCAACTAAGGTATAGTCAGTTCCATTTGCTTCTAAAATAGTGATGTCTTGATCAGCATTGCTTTCCATGTCGAAACCTGAAATCACAATGTTATCATTTCCATCATTTTCTACAACAAATGTTTCTTCTGCTGGTCTTAGCATTCCTGCATAGCTTAACTTAAGAGCTCCAAATCCAGGCATTACTGCATCAGAATCTTCTGCGATGAAAGTTTCATCTTCAGAATTCCATACTAATTTAATAGTATCTAATGCTTCTGTTGCTTCAGAACCTGAGTTTGTGATTGTAGCAGTTAAACCGTCTACATCTTCATCATTCATCTCAACTTCTGCATTGTTCTTTACAACTAATTTACCTGAACCAATGCTAAACTCTACCTTTCCAACAGTTCCTTCTTTTGAAGAATAAAGGATGTCCTTTACTCCAATATAGGCACCATCAGATAGTTTTTGAGTTTCACCTTCTTCCAAAGTGTTAGTATTTTCTCCATCAATTGTTAAGATAACTTCTGTGCCATCCATATAATTAACAGAAACTTCCCTTCCATTCAGAGTTACAGTTTCACCTTCAGACAAAATTGTATCGTCTGCAGAATCAAGAAGATTTAATGTATTATTACTTGCAGTAGATAATACATAATAACTCTTTCCTAATAAAGTGATATCTGTACTTGTTAGGTCAGCCCAAAGTGGTGTTTCAGTAAAATCTAATGTATAATTTAATACATTAGCACCGTCTGCCACCTTAATACCAACAGTAGGAGTGTCTCTCTTATAGTCATTGTCATCAAATAAGTCCAATGTTAAATTTGCAACATCAATTTTTTGTTTGAAGTCAAATTCATCATTGTCATCATCTGTATAAGTTCCTTTAGCAAGAATAGTTGGTAATTCATCTTCATCAAGAGTTGTTGCAATAACATCTCTCAATCCGTCTCCTAAGTTTAACTTAGTAGTTGCTTTTTCAAAAGCAAATGCATCACCACCTGTTACAGTTGAACCACCTACACTACCGCCTTCTGCAGTTTGGACAGCTAATTCTGTTGCAAGGTCTGTTGAGATATCAGCAGCACCAACAACGTCGCTTAAGGCAGCATTACTACCATAAACAACAGCAACATTAGCATTTCCACCCTGTATAAAAGGAGTAGGATAAGCAGCTGCAGCAGCCATACCTATAGTAGATCCTACTAAAAGTGCGCTTCCTGCCACTGTCAAAGCTTTTTTGAAATATTTTTTCATTATTATTAAACCTCCTTTCAGCACTACTAGATTAGCCGCCTTTGTCAAGGCCTTACTTTTAGTAAGTTCAGCGCTTCTAATAGCCTGGCCGGATATCATGGCTAGGGATTGCCATAAGCGTTATCCCTTGTTCCCTATAAAATTTATCACTGGCTAGCCTAGTACATTACTAGCATAATGTACAATATTAGTATTCATTTTTCCTTTATAAAGCTTTTCCTTTATAGAGGACAAATAAAACTCAAAAACCCTCATTTTCAGCAGTTTATTTATAAATCTTTTGTTATCATCAAAATAAACAACACTTTCAAAAATCTAACAACAACACAAAAGGAACATATAGGGCATAAAATAACATATATCTATAAAACATAAGATTTATATATCTAAGGCATTATCCCATATATATAAAATGGCACAAAAAAAGAGGACAAAAACAAGATATGTAGATCTAAACGCAAACAAGCAAGGGTTTGTATCCAAATTGTTTGGTCCCTCTTCAGAACACGACTTTTCAGATATATCTATCCTAAGAAAAATCTTTAGCAACCAAAAATCAAGAATCCTTCACACACTAAAAACACAAAAACCAACCTCCATATATCAACTTGCAAAAATACTCGGAAGAGACTTTAAATCAGTAAGAGAAGATGTTTTTTTCTTAGAAAAATTCGGATTTATAGAATTCCATACAAACAAAACAGGAAAAAGAGAATCTCTCCAACCTGTTTTAGCAGTAGATAAAATGGAAATATCAGTCAATATTTAAGCAAGAATAATTTGGTTAGGATTAGAACATATTTTAAATGACACAGAAAAACCCTTGTTTTTATACTGAGTTTGGACTAGATTAAACATTTTACATACCTCGTCAGACATATTTCTCTCTATAATTTCCTTATTTGATTTTTCCTTTTGTTTTAAATATTCATCTGCACAAGATCTTGAGATAAATCTAACCCTAGAAAAATCAATAACAATCTTGCTTTTTTTTATTTTATTGATTCTTTCAAAAAAAGAAGAAATTGAATTTCTAGTAACTATATTGCTTCCAAACTCTTCAGATAAAGGGTATATCTTTTCCATATAAAACCTAGTAAAAAGACATATATAAACATTATGTTGTATTTTATTAAACAAATTTTGTATAATCAAAATTTTCTCCAGGGCAGGGAATTCGGAAATATAAAAAGGTTCCATTGAGTTCATTTTCTTTCAATTCCTTAAAATTTGCCTCCTCTCCTCTAATAATTACTATTCCTTTCCTAGAGACAACATATAATTCCCCCTTTGCACCTAGTGTAGACAGATTCTTACATGATTTTAACCCATATGCCCTCATCAATTCTTCTGCTTTTGTAGTCACTTCCCCAAGAAAAGCTTTTTCAAGAGCTTCAGCGTCACTAATAAATTTAATATCATTCTTTTCAAAATTTCCAGGGATTGTTAGTCCATTATCAAAAACTGCAATATCAAGGAAATTTTTATTAGGATAATATTGAGCCATCATAGATGCAAAAGAAAAACAAGAGTGTTGATCAATATTATCTGATAACTCTCCAATAAGATATCTATAGATATTCCCAAAATTAGAAGGAATCTTCTTAGACATCTCCTGGATTATAGAATTTGCTTCAGTATTAATCTGGTTTTTAGATGAAGGCTCCTTTTCAAAATGTCTTAGGGATATAAATGACATCCCATCTGATTTATTCCCAAAAGGAAAACCCATTTTTGAAAACCATTCTCTTACTCGAACATCTTTTGGGAGAACATAATCTATTTTCGCACCTTTTCTATTAACTTCCATAATTTTTTCACTGATTAAGGTTATAAAACAAGGAAGAGACCACCTAATCTCTGACAAATCGATAGTAATACTTTCATCATTAGAAAACGCAATTTCAATTTTTGAAACAACCTCTAATGCTTTTTGTATTTGATTAAATACATTATCTCCATTTAATTTATTAATAGTTATTTTCATTAAAGGTAAACAAATCTAAACTTTTTAATAATTCTCCTCAATAACAAAATCTCAACCTAGAATAAATCTTTCCAGAAGGAACAGAAACTATCCTCTGTGCTCCCTTAACAGAACCACTACAATTCCCTTCAGCAATATTCAAAATCCCCTCCCTTCCTTCATCCTCATAATAAACAGAAAAATCATAATAACTAATCTGGCTCTCACTCGCCATCAAATCATCCAAAACCTCTCTTGAAGAAGAATTAAGATAATCACAAGCCATCTCATCCAAATTAGAACACCTCTCATTATTATAACAACTCTTAATCAACTCTTCAAAAGAATCATACTGCGGTTCAAAAACAATCGCACATTCACTAGAAGTTCTCATAAAAACATCTAACAAATTCTCAACCTCTCTAGACTGCAAATCCTCTTCATTATCAATAGACAACACCAAAAAAATCATCAAACCAACTACAACCAAAACAACAATCAATACAAAACCTACCATTTCCTGCTGTCCCTTACTCATTCTCTCCCCCTGCAACACCTACAACAAGTTTACCAATATCACAATCTTCATAAACATACCCTCCCTCACTATTCTTCTGACACAAAGAAACATAACCAGAATACTCCTTAGAAGAATTTAAATCCAAAACCTCATAATAATTACAATCAACACCCGGACACTCTTTTACAGCAGAAAAAGCAGGATAAACCTTATACACTTTAATAGACGAAACACCAAAATCCAAATCATAATTCTTAGAAGACATAACTCTCAACTTATCAACATCTAAACACAACTCCCTTCTAGACTCACAATTAAACTCAGGCATATTAGAAATTACCTCAATAGAAGAAATCGCCTCCCTCTTCTGCAACTCCTCAAAGTCTTTATGTATATCTTTAAACTGCCAATTCAAAAAAAACAAACCAACAAGAATAAAAAAGAAAAAAACAGCTATAATCATAAACGCCATCTGTTGAATTTTCATCTGCGCCCTCTTATCTAAAAATAGTTTTTTCACCATAACCCGCACAACTCCTTTTCATTTTTATCCTCAATATCTTTCACAACCTGGTTCAAAGCAATAATCTCATCAGAAGAAGCATTTAAAGCAACACTCTCTAAATAAATCATATCTGCCTTTAAACGTGTATTACAGCCTCTTGAAGACATATAATCTGCTTTTTCAGACAAAACCCCTGCAACACTAGAAACACGATAAAACAGTCTATTAACATTACAATCATAAACATCCTTAGAAGAAAAAATCCCTCCATACATCAAACTATCAACAAAATAAAAAACCTCGCCATCTTTCTCAACATAACCTTCATCAAATTTACTCTCACAATTTGAAACACAAGTCCCATAAACATTCACATCACATCCTGAAGAATCAAAACAAACACTAATCCCTGAACAATTATCAAAACCAATATTCTTAATATTCAATCCTTTAACCTCATCCTCAATCTCTTCTGGCACATCCTTAAAACAATAATCTTCAGAAGAAACAAAAATCAAATCACTAACCTTAAATGGAAAATAAAATGGCTTTGAAAAAATATAAAATTCCTTTCCTTCTTCCTGCTTATCAGAAAAAATATATTTATTATGAATACTTGTAGAGCCCCCTGCTAAATCCCACTCCTCTCCAACCCTTTTTCTAGAAGCAGCCGAAATCCGATTCTCACCAAAACCCTCGTCAACACAAAAATTATTTATTCTAACTTCAGAATTAAACTCCATCTTTCCAAACTTTCCCTCTGCAAAACCAGCCTGCATAGGGTTTGTCAAAATTGACATCTCCTTAGCAATCTCTGTATTTAATTTATATCCTTGGCTATCTGATATATTTAATGCCCCATAAACTGCCAGAATCAAAATTGCAGCCCCGACAATAATCCCAAAAAGCAATGCAAAATTAAATTCTCCTCTTTTCATAAAATATTATTAAAAACAGACTTTATATTTTTTCTTATTTAATCAAAACCCTCTTATCATAAAAATCTTTTTCAATTTTCAAAGTTCTTGAAACATCCACACAATACGGATTTTGGTTCTTAGTAATCTCTGAAATATTAATATGCTCAATATTATTATAGGGCATGTTACAACCCTTTTCAGGAGGGACTAAAAAAACATTAGCCTCATAAACACTATATCTTTCAATCAACATATAATCCTCTTCATTATTAACCTCTGCAGAAAGATTAGAAAAACAAATCCTTTCAATTCCTGAAGGTAACTCAATCTCATAAACCTCTGAACTCTCCTGACTAGCCCAAACAGAATCAACTTCATCTTGCAAAGAATCATAAAAATTTCCAATAGAAGAACATCTTGAAATATCTAAAAAATGCCCAACAGCAATAAATGCAATAACAATAAAAATAACAATCAAAAATATAGCAAAGATTAAACCAAACGGCATCCCCATTGTCTGCTGTCCTCTTTTTCCCATAAATCTAAATAGAAAAAGATTTTATAAACTTAACCTAGAAGATAAATCATCCAAATAAATTATCACTAGGCTTTACAATCATAGAACAATCAGCTTCTTCATTCCTAAACTCATCCCTACATTTAATATAATAAG
>CAYOTW010000021.1:0-7138 GCA_964407005.1 Candidatus Woesearchaeota archaeon
TTTATTGTATATTCGGAATATTTATATATTTCTGGAGTTACAATCATAAATATACAAATACTTTTCTTATTACAGTACTTTGTTGTTCTGTAATAGGGTAATATAGTAACTGGAGTTAATTGTATAGTAACATTATTAATTATGATAACAATTATTATTATAAGTATAATAAGGGAAACAATAATATAATTTAAATATAACATTGCAATTATTGGTAAATATTATATATATATTATATAACTTATTATTATATTATATATATTATAGAAACTATATTTTTTGTTAAAGAGAACTAAAGATATATTTTTAAATTTCATGTGGAGTGGAAGTAAGGGGGTGAGGGTTATTTTTTAGAAACTTGCTACAAATTATTCTTTTTAGAGGGTAGTTTGATTTTATTATTCTTTTTTTGAGGTTATTTTTTAATATTTTTTGAAGTTATTACTTCCATATGAAATAGGGGTGTGGGATTATTGCTTTCAAATATAATAATATTTAAATAGGGTTGTTTGTTGGTTTTGGTTATGAAAAAAGAAAAGAGGGAAAATGGGTGTTGAATTAGGGAGTATTTTTGATTCTGCAGTGAAGAATAGTATTTTTAAAAATAAAGAGGTTTTGCAGTCTAGATACACTCCTGAGAGTATTCCTCATCGTGATACTCAGATTAAACAGATTGCCGGGATTTTGGCGCCAATTTTAAGAGGTGAGCGAAATAGTAATTTATTTGTTTATGGAAAGACTGGAACTGGGAAGACTTTATCTATTCAATATATTAAAGATGAGATTTTGAAAAGAGCTAAACAAGTTGGAGTTGATGTTAGGATTGAATATTTAAATTGTAAATTAAAAAAAGTTGCAGATACTGAATATAGGATTTTGGCGACTTTGATTTCTAAATTGGGTGGGAGTGTTCCTGCTACGGGTTTGCCTACTGATCAAGTTTATTCAAGGTTTGTTGATTTAATTGATTCAAAAAAACAATTAGTTGTTTTTGTTTTTGATGAGATTGATAATGCTGTTAAAAAAATTTCAGATAGTTTTTTGTATTCTTTAACTAGGTTAAATTCTGAATTAAGCAAGGCACAGATTTCTTTAATAGGTATTTCTAATGATGTTACTTTTTTAGAAAATATTGATCCAAGGGTTAGGAGTAGTTTGGGTGAAGAGGAGTTTGTGTTTGCACCTTATAATGCTTTGCAGTTACAAGATATTTTAGTTGAAAGATGTAAAAACGCGTTTAAGGATGAGGCTGTTGATGAAGGAGTTATTGCAAAGTGTGCGGCTTATGCAGCAAGAGAACATGGCGATGCTAGAAGGGCTTTGGATTTATTGAGGATTGCAGGAGAGTTGTGTGAGAGAGAGTGTAAGAAGAAAGTTGAGTTAAAATATATTGATATGGCAAATGATAAGATGGAGCGGGATAAAATTTTAGATATTGTTGAGACAGAACCTAAACAGTTTCAATTGGTTTTGTCTTCTATTTTGGAGCTGACTAAGAAAGGGAAAAAGGAAAAAGATTTTGATAAGTTTTTTACAGGAGATGTTTATGACCATTATGAGTCTTTGTGTTCTAGGACTAAAACTGAGATTTTGACACAAAGAAGAGTTTCAGATATTATTGCCGAGATTGATATGTTGGGTTTGATTAATGCTCGAGTTATTTCAAAAGGAAGGCATGGACGGACGAGGGAGATAAGATTGTCTGTACCTGAAAATTTGATTGAAAAGGTTGAGGCGATTTTGAATGAAAGCCTTGGTCTTAACTGAAATCATGAATTAAATTGACAAACTCAAATGTATTTCAGATGAAGAAGAATAAATTGTTTTGGATTGTAAGAGAAGGATTTCTTAGGGGGTTTGATGGAAACTAAGAAAGAGATTTTAAAAGTTTGTATGTCTAAGGGTTTTTTATTGGACAAAGAGATTTTGGATTTATTGTCTAATTTTGATACGAGTGTTGTTGAGAAGGTTGTTGAAAAAATTGAACATTTAAATATTTCCGAGAGAATGATTACTAAGGCTTTATTTTTTGAGAATATTGAAAAAATTAGTGAGGTTTTAAAAGATGGAAAGTCAAAAAAAATTGTTGAAAAGTTTTTTATTACTTTAGGTTATTCTAGGATGGAAATTGAAGAAACTGAAGAAAATCAAAAAGAGGTTCAGGAGGAGAATGAGGGAATAGAAAAGGGAGGTGTTAAGATTTTAAATTCTCAGATTATTCCACCTAAGAAAGTGACTGTTAAGGATTTTGTTTCTCATTTTAGGTCTAGATATGATTTTATGAAAAAGGTTTTAGAATCTAAGGGTTTGGAGAATTTGACTTCTTTAAGAAAAATCACTAATGCTCGGGGAAATTATACTGTTATTGTTTCGGTTTTGTCTAAAAGAGTTACAAAAAATAAGAATTTGCTTTTGGATGTGGAAGATTTGACTGGTTCTTCGAGGGTTTTGATTAATAAGAATAAACAAGATGTTTATGAAAAAGCTAAAGATATTTTGGTAGATGATATTGTTGCTTTTGATGTTTCTGGTAGTTCTGAGATTTTGTTTGCTAATAATATTATTTATCCAGACACTGCATTACAAGAAAGGAAAAACGGCAAGGATGATGTTTGGGTTGCTTTTTCTTCAGATTTGCATATTGGTTCTACAATGTTTTTAGAGAAAAATGTTTTAAAATTTATTAAATGGTTGAATGGGGCTGAGGGCGATGAAAAACAAAGAGAGATTGCTAAAAAAGTTAAATATTTATTTTTAACAGGGGATAGTGTTGATGGTGTTGGGATTTTTCCAGGACAAGATTTATTTTTGAATATTAAAGATATTAAAATGCAATATGAAAAGCTGGTTGAATTATTGAAATTAATTAGGAAGGATATTAAGATTATTATTTGTCCTGGACAGCACGATGCTGTTTGGGTTGGAGAGCCTCAACCAATTATTGGAGAGGATTGGGCGTCTTCATTACATAAGATGGAGAATGTTGTTTTGACGACAAATCCTTCTTTAGTAGAGATTGACGATGGATTTAAAATTTTGATGTATCATGGGGCCTCCATGCATGGGATTATAGAGGAGATACCCTATATTAGACTTAATCATGGGCATAATTCTCCGACAACAGTTGTTAAGGAAATGTTAAAGAGAAGACATCTTGCCCCGATGCATGGGGCTTGTGATTATGTTCCTTATGAAAAATCTGATCCAATGGTTATAAGACAGGTTCCAGATATTTTAGCTACAGGGGATCAACATAGGTCTGAGGTTTCTATTTATAATAATATTTTGCTTATTTCTTCTTCATGTTGGCAGTCTATTACTCCCTTTGAAGAGAAAGTGGGGAACAATCCTGATCCTTGTAAGGTGCCTTTGTTTAATTTAAAGACAAGAGAAATTAAAATAATGGATTTTTCAGACGAAGATTCTAAAAAGACCTTGGAAGAAAGAGAAAAAGAATCTCTTGAAGAGAAGCATAGGGAAGAAGTAGAAGAGATAAAGAAAAAGATTGAGGTGAAACATGGTTGAAAAAAATTCTGATAAGGCAGAGAAGTATTTTCAGAAGTTAGTTAGAGGAGTGAGAAAGGAATATGATCTTGCGAATAAGGCAAGGGCAAAGGGTTTAGATCCTGCTAAAAATGTTGAGATTCCTTTAGCAATGTCTATGGCTGAGAAATCTGTAGGATTGATTTCTACAATTTACCCTCAGCTCGGAGATAAGGTTTCTAAAAGGATATTGGAATTAGAAGAAGAGTATGGGCAGTTAGATCCGGCAGTTAGTTTTAAGATTGCAGAGGAGGTTGCCAAGGAAAAATTTTGTAAATTTAAGGATTTGATGGAGGCTATTGATGCAGGCGTGAGAGTTGGTTTTGCTTATACTACTTTGGGTGTTGTTTCCTCTCCTATTGAGGGATTTACTGGAATAAAATTACAAAAGACGAAAGAAGGCAAGGATTATTTTGTAGCTTATTTTTCTGGTCCGATTAGGAGTGCTGGGACAACTGCTTCTTGTTTAGTTTTAATGATTATTGATTATTTGAGAGAGATATTTGGTTTTGCTAAATATGACCCAACTGAAGAAGAAGTAAAAAGATATGTTTCTGAGAATTATGATTATCATGAGAGGGTTACTAATTTACAATATTTGCCTACTGAAGAAGAAGCTGCTTTTTTAGCAGAGAATATTCCTATTCAGATTGCTGGGGAGCCAACAGAAAAGAAAGAGGTTTCTAATTATAAGGATTTGGAAAGAGTTGATACTGATTTTATTAGGGGGGGAATGTGTTTATGTTTTTCAGAAGGACTTGCTCAGAAGGCTGCGAAGGGTTTGAGATTATTGAAGAGTGTTAAGGCTAGAGGGTTTAAGTCTACTGGATTTGATTTTTTAGATGATTATTTAGAGTTACATAAAAAAGCAGAGAAGGGTTCTAAATCTGGAAAGGTTGTTGCAACCTATATTAAGGATTTGGTTGCAGGAAGGCCTGTGTATGGGCACCCTTCAAGGAGTGGAGGATTTAGGTTTAGATATGGTAGAAATAGGGTGGCTGGTTTTTCTGCTTGTTCTATTCATCCTGCTACTATGGCTTTAACTGATGATTTTTTGTCGTCTGGAACTCAACTTAAATTAGAAAAGCCAACTAAAGGGTGTATTGTTACAAGTTGTGATCAGATTGAGCCTCCTCTTGTTAGATTTAAAAATGGAAGTGTAAAAAAAATAAAAGATTTTGAAAAGGCAAAAGAGAAATATAAGGATGTAGAGGAGATATTGTATTTGGGTGATTTATTGTTTCCTTTGGGCGATGTCATGAATCGTAATTATGAGTTGTTGAAACCTGGTTATGTGGAAGAGTGGTGGGGTCTTGATTTGAAAAAGAAAATGGAAGTTACAGGAGATAAATTTGAGTTGGATGAATATGATGTTTCTTATGATGAGGCTGTTAAATATTCTGAGAAGTATTCTATTCCTTTTCATCCAAGTTATATTTATTATTGGTCTCAGATTTCTGTTGAGGATTTTTTTTGGTTGTTGGATTGGGCTCAAAATGGTGTTTGGAGGGGCGAGAAATTTGTTTTGCCTTATGAGTCTTCTGTTAGGGAGAAGTTTAAGGAGGCTAAACGGGCTTTGGAATTGTTGGGAGTTCAACATGAAGTGGTTTTTGATAATGTGGTTTTGTCTGAAGATGCAAAAGGTTTTTTATTTAATTTAGGGATTGAAGGGTTGAAAGATGGAGAGAAAGTTAAGGAAAGATTTAGTAAGATTATTGAGGAGAATAAAGAAGGGGAAGTGGTTTTGGATATTATTAATAAGTGTTGTAGGTTCAAGGTTAAAGATAAGGCAGGGAGTTTTATTGGTTGTAGGATGGGGAGGCCTGAAAAAGCAAAGTTGAGGAAGTTGACTGGAAGCCCTAATGTTTTGTTTCCTATTGCTGAACAAGGCGGTCGTTTAAGGAGCGTTCAGGAGGCTGTTAAACAAGGCTATGTTAAATCTGAGTTTCCTATTTTTCAATGTGAGTGTGGGAAGGAGAGTATTTATGGGGTTTGTCCAGAGTGTGGGAAGGAGACAAAGAGGATGTATTATTGTCCTGTTTGTAAGCAATCAAGAGAAGTTCCTTGTGAGGAACATGAGAAAGAGTTAAAATATTCTAATCAGAGGATTGATAGTAAGTATTATTTTGAAAAGGCAATTAAGCATTTAGGGATTGAGAAATATGAGGTTCCTGAATTAATAAAAGGTGTTAGGGGGACTACTTCAGAAAACCATGATTTTGAAAATTTGGCGAAAGGGATTTTAAGAGCAAAATATAAAATTTGTGTTAATAAAGATGGCACTGTAAGGTATGATGCTACTGAAATGCCTATGAGTCATTTTAAGCCTTGTGAGATTGGAACGTCTATTGAAAAATTAAAAGAGATGGGTTATGTTGAAGATGTCGAAGGGAACCCATTGGAGAGGGAGGATCAGATTTTGAATTTAATGCCTCATGATATTTTGCTGCCTTCGTGTCCTGTTACAATGAATGAAAGGGCTGATGATGTTTTTTATAATGTTGCGAATTTTGTTGACGAGGAATTAGAGAAGTTTTACAAGATGCCTAAATATTTTAATTTAAAATCAAAGCAAGATTTGGCTGGGCATTTGGTTGTTTGTATGGCTCCACATAATTGTGCAGGGGTGATTGGAAGGATTATTGGGAATACTAAATTACAAGGGTTAGTGGCTAGTCCTTATATGCACGCTGCGATGAGGAGAGATTGTGATGGTGATGAAGCTGCAGTAATGTTGTTGATGGATGTTTTGATTAATTTTTCTAAAAAGTTTTTGCCGGCTCATAGGGGTGGGACACAGGATGCTCCCTTGGTTTTGAATGCAAGGATTAGGGCTGGAGAGGTTGACGATCAGATATTGGATTTTGAGACTTGTGGTGTTTATCCTTTGGATGTCTATGAGAAAGCAGAACAGGGAATGCATTCTTCAGAGGTGGAGATTGAGACTGTTAAGAGTCGTTTGAAGGAAGGGGTTTGTCCTTTTACTAATT
This sequence comes from Candidatus Woesearchaeota archaeon, assembly GCA_964407005.1. Taxonomy (GTDB): domain Archaea; phylum Nanobdellota; class Nanobdellia; order Pacearchaeales; family GW2011-AR1; genus CAYOTW01. Next base: position 6,534 of record CAYOTW010000021.1, read on the forward strand.
TGAGTTATAGTCATGATTGTTCAGATATTAATTCAGGGGTTGTTAATTCTGCTTATAAGATTTTGCCGACTATGAAGGATAAGGTTGCTAAGCAGATGGAGTTGGTAACAAAGATTAGGGCTGTGGATACTGATGATGTTGCTAGGTTGGTTATAGAGAGACATTTTATTAGAGATATTCGTGGTAATTTGAGGAAGTTTTCTCATCAGCAGTTTAGGTGCGTTAAGTGTAATGAGAAGTTTAGACGGCCGCCGATGATTGGAGTTTGTACTAAGTGTGGGGGGAAGATTATTTTTACAATTTCAGAGGGTTCTATTAAGAAGTATTTAGAGCCTGCTTTGGAGTTGGCTGAGAATTTTAATATCCCTGCTTATACAAAACAAGGGTTGGATTTAGCTAAGATTTATATTGAAAGTATCTTTGGGAGAGAGACTGAAAAGCAAGAGACTATGGAAAAGTGGTTTTAGTAAAATCTTTTGGATTTATTTAATAATAAATAAAATTATTTAATTTTACAATTTTACTTCAATTTCACAGCAGTACCATAAGCTAACATCTCTCCTCAATGTTACCATATGTCATCATAAAACTCTTCATCACTTCAA
>CAYOTW010000021.1:7238-15586 GCA_964407005.1 Candidatus Woesearchaeota archaeon
GCACCGGCCATGATTTCTGAGGTTTCAAATCTGATATTTATAATGGCATCTGCTTTTAGTTCAACTGCTTGGTTAATCATTCTGTTGAAGGCTTCTTCTCTTGCTTGCGACATCATTTCTGTATAGGATTTTATTTCCCCTCCAATGATTTGTTTGAAGCCTGCCATAATATCTCTCCCCATATGTCTTGATCTGATTGTATTACCTCTTACTAATCCCAGAATTTGTTTGACCTTTTTGTTAGGAATTTCGGAAGTTGTTGTGGTGATTATTTCTGCCATTTTATTTTTTAGTTGAGGAAGTTTTTATATCTTTTCTTTGTTCAATTTCATATTCTTGTTTTCTTAAGATTATCATTGCGATTCCAATTGCAATTAAAAGAGTTCCATAAATCCATCCAAAGAAAGGGATTAATAAAATTATTAGTCCGAGCAGGATCAACATTATGCTTAAGATTATTTTGCCTTTCATTCTAACATTATTATTTTTTCATGAATCTTTTTTTGATATTTTTCAGGAAGGTGTTTATATTTTTGTTTAATTTTTTTGAATAGATTTTCTGCGTTTTCTGGATTTGATATTTTTTGTTTTTTGTATTCTTTGATTAATTCTAGCATTTCTTTTTTATTTATTTGGTCTCTTAGTTCTTTTAGTTTTGGATATATTTTGTGCTTTTGTTCTTTATTCAATGTGTTGTAAATTTCTTTTGCTTGGTGGTATTTTTCTTTTGCTTGTTCGAGTTCTTGTTTTTTAATTGCATCAAGTCCTTGTTTTTGAACATTGCATAATTTTTTTATTTCTCCTGATTTTGTAAATTTTGTTTTGTATACTATTAATCCAGCACCCAATAATATCATAAAAATCCCAGTCCCAAACCAGTGGATATTTTCATCAACTTCTACTCCGAGGATTGAAAGGCCGACAAGTGTTAATCCGTCTGTTGAAAATCTTTTAAATAAGAGGGTTTGTGATTTTTTTATTAGTTCTGGATTAACTTGTTCCTTTATGTAGTATTTGATTTGATTTGAGTTTAATTTGTCTAGGTCTGCTTCGTAAAGTCCTTTAGTTATTTTTGTCAGGGGGGTTATTAGTGTTACTTCTCCTAATTCCTGAGGGATTGTTTCTAAAATGTTGCTTAGGGATTGGTCTGAAATTTTTATTTCTTTTTTAATAAGGGTTATTTTTTCTGTAGAATCATTATATTCAATTTCTATTTGATTTATTTTTGCTTTTGTGCTTATTTTATTTTGGATTTCTTCATTTTTTTTAGATAGAATTTTTATTCTCCTTTCACTTAAGTCCATTTTATTTAAATTAACATATTGTTTTGTTATGTTGTATAGGGAGTTTATTTTTGAATTTTTTATATATTCACTGTTATCTATTGTTTTTACGTCTAAGGGAATTTTGTCTTTTATTTCTTCATATTCTTCTACTAATTCTTGTTTTCTTTGCTGTTTTTTTGTTTCATCTGTTATTGAGACAAAGTCTGAGCCAAGATCTAAATTTATTTGAGCGAGCCTTTTTTTGTAAAATCTTAGGTCTTTTAGTATTTCTAATTCAGTTAGGGTTTCTTCTTGTTCTGGGGTAAATTCTTTATTTAGAAATGATTCTATTAGTTCTATTTTGGAGTTAATTTCTTTTTCTCTTTTGTGTTTTTGTGTTTTTATTGTGAATTTTTCTGAGGCTGTTATTGATTGGGATTTATTGTCTTTACAAGTTATTTGATAAGAGTAGTTTGCATCTTCGAATTCTTTAAGGGTTAGGCTATATTCTTTATTTAGTTCTGGGTTTTGGACTGAGTCGTTATATTCTAGGATGTTTTGATTGTTATGTTTTTTGTATACTTTAAAATCACATATGGAAAGGTTTTTATCGTCGTTCGGAGTGAATTTGAAGGTTACTGTGTCTGTTTTGATTAGGGGGTTGTTCTTGGGATAGGTTATAATTATTGTTGGTTTTTTATCTTCTTCAACTTTTTCTTCAACTTCTATATCAATTGTTTCTTTTTCTGAAGAGTGGTTTTCAAATTCTACTTCAACTTCAATTTCATATTCTCCGGCTTTTTCGTATTCGTGAGAGTAATCTAATGGAACTCCTCTTCCAGAGAAAGGTATTTCTTGAGAATCTTTTTCTCCGTCCCCCCATTTTGTTAATATTTTTTTAGTTGTTAATCCGTCTGTATTAATTGTTATTTCTAGTTCGGCTTCTTCTCCTTCTTTTATGTCATCTACATCTAAGTTAATTGAGGGGTTTGAAGAATTTGAAGCAGAAATAAGTGAGAGAGAGAAGACTAGGAATATAAGGGCTGGAAGAATGAATTTTATTTTTTTTATCATTTTTTGTTCTTTTTTTAGTTGTTTTTATGAATATAAAGGTATTTATAAAATTATATCTTGCTGAAAGATATTTAAACTTGAAACTCAAAAAAGTAGTATGAAAAGAGTTGAATTTGTTTTGGCAGGGGTTTTGGTTTTAGTTAGTTTGGTTTTTTTGCCTTTTATTCAATCTGCTGAAATGGACACGGGGTTGGAAGTAAAAAATTCTTCTCCTTATGTTTTTGTAGAAATTCCTTATATTTCTTTTGCAGGAGGAGAGTATGAAAGTGATTTAGATTTAGATGATTATTTTTGGGACCCCGAGGGAGATAGTTTGACATATACTGCAAATACTACAACGCCTTTGGTTAATGCAAGTGTTTCTTCTTTAGGTATTGTAAGTTTTTCTGCTGCACCGGGCTTTAATTCTTCTTTTGATTATGTGACTTTTACTGCAAGTGATGGGTATTATGAGGGTGAGAGTGATGCTGTTAGGATGTATGTTGGGGATGATTTAATTTCTCCTTATTATACTAATGTTTCTATGGATAAGCAGATTGTTTATCAAAATGATTTTGTTACTTTTAGTTCATATTGGCATGACGATAGGAGTATGAAAAATTTTGATTTTTATTTTTTACAAGAGGGGATTGAGAACTCTAGTTGGATTAAATTTACAAGAGGGTTATCTGGAAAAGATGTTTGGGCAAGTATTGAAAAACAGATTACGGTTCCACTAGGTAGTTATGTTAAATGGAGGTTTTGTGGAAATGATACTTCTGATAATCGGAATTGTACAGAGGAGAATGAATTTTATGTTTTTGAAAGGCCTCCAAGGGGATCGACTTCCCCTACTGGAGAGGCTGTTTCTGGAGGGAGTGATAGTGATGGAAGTGGAGGAAGTGGCGGAGATGGAGGAAGTGGAGATGGAAGTGATGGAGAGGGGGATGCGAGTTCAGGAAGTGATGCAGAGACTGGATTTATTGAGGAGGTTTTAGAGGGAGGGATTTTAGAGTCTAAGGATAATTTTAGTTTAAGTGCGGATTCTTTTTCTATTGATTTAAAACAGGGTTCTAGCACTACAAAGGTTTTTGAGATTATTAATAATGGTAAGAATTCTCTTGATTTTAATTTGCAGGTAGAGGGTTTAGAAGAAATGGTTTTTTTGAGTGAGACTAATTTTAGTGTTGGTCCGGGAAAATCTAAAAAAATTACAGTGGATTTTAGAGCAGGGATTTCATTAGAACCAGGAGAGTATTATGGTAAATTAATTGTTAATGGGATTAATCAGGTTGAAGTGCCTATTGCAATTTTTATAAATTTTGCAGATATAATGTATAATGTTAATGTTTCTGTTTTGGAAGATATTGTTAAACCTGGTAGAAATGTAAGCGCAGATATTGGGATTAAGAGTTTGAGGGATATTACTTCTCATGAAGTTAGTGTTGAATTTGCCATAAAAGATTTTTATGGGAATATTTATTTTTCTGAGGAGGAAGACATGCAAATTAATAAGATTTTAGAGTTTGAAAAAAGTTTTATTATTCCTGATGATTTTATGGTAGGAAATTATATTTTTTATGCAAGGGTTTCTAGTGAAAAAGATTATGCGCTTGGTTCTGATGATTTTAAGGTTGGGACAAGTTATAGGTTTGATTATTATCTGAAATATTCTTTTATGTTCATTGTAATCTTTTTGTTGAGTTTTGTTTTTGTTTTTTTATATTGGAAATATAAGGCTAAGAAGAGGAGGGAGAAGGCATTGGATTTATATGTTAAATTCCAAGAATTGAAGAACTATATGCAGAAGGAAGAGTATTCTAAGGCCGCAGATATGTATATTTCTATTAAAAGAATATATGGGGAGAAGGTGTCTAAAGATGTTTTAAATGATAAGGAGAAGTTAGCAAAAAAGATTGAAGAATTAGCAAAAAAGATTGATTTTTCTAAGGCTAAAACAGAAAAAGGAGATAAAAAAGATTCTAAAGAAGAAGGGGGAGAAGAGAAAAATTCAGAGGAAGAGAAGAAGGAAGAAGATAAGGAAAATGTAGAGGGGGGCGAGGAGGAGAAAAGTGAAGGCAAGAAAGAAGAAGGCAGTGAGGATGAAAACTGATGGGGGATGAAAGATATGAGTTGAATAGTGTTGAAGAGGGATTTGAGATTATTAAGGACGAGAGTTTAAGGGAGTTGTTTGATATTTTTATTAAAGATTTTGAAAAAAAGGTTAATTTTCAAGGAATATATAATTCTAAAAAAGAGATAAAGGAGGATATCAAGGAAAGGATTTTTGATGGGCTTGAGGAAGAGTATAATGACTTAAGGTATAGGATTTCTGGGTTGAGGAAAAAGGGAGAGGATGTTGATTTTATTGATTTTAGGGTTTTGAGATTTCCTCTTAAACTTGAATTATTTAAAGCAGAATTTGACAAAGATAATTATGGGGTTGTTAAGGGTATTTTAGAAGAGGCGAATAAAGAACTTAGTAAGTTTAAAGAGGAGTGATAAAAAGATTTAAATAGAAAGATTTTCATTGGGTACTATGGAGATTAAACATTTTGTGATATTTATTTTATGTGTTGTTTTTTTGGCTAGTGGTGTTTTCGCAGCTGATTTTGATCATGTGGTTGTGAATTCTGAGGAATGGACTGATGTTTATTCTGCCTTACAATATTCTAATTTAAATGGGGCTCCTGCTGATTTTTTAGTTAGTGAAAAACATTCAACACAGGTTTTAGAGGCTTTAGAAAAAAATGATTCTATGATGGTTTTATCTTCTTCGAGGGCTCCTTATGTTTTGAATTATGACGGGATGTTTTCTAATTATGGTTATGATGATGTTCAGGAGATTAGTGCTGCAAATTTGAATTTAGAATTGATTAAGGAAATGGAGGATATTGATAATTTTGTGATTGTTTCTGATGATTATGGTTATAATGCTTTAGCGGTTATACCTTATGCTATGAAAACTAATGCTTGGGTGTTTTTTGCAGATGAAAATAATATTGGGGAAATTACTGATATAATTAATTCAAGAGAGGTTAATGATGTTTTGGTTTATGGGTATGTTGAACCTGCTGTGAGGGATGCATTGGAGAGTTATTCACCTGATGTTATTTATAATGTTAATCGATTTGAGGATAATATAGAGATTGTAGAAAAAACTCTTGAGCTAGGGCATAGTGAGCAGGTTCTTTTAACTAATGGTGAATTTATTGAGCTTGAATTGATGTCTGGAAAACATCCTATTTTATTTACTGGACGGGAAAACGTTCCGGATACTATTAAGGAGTATTTGAAGGATTCTCCTTTGAAAACTGGTGTTTTGATTGGTAATGAGTTGGTCGGGGCAGCTACAAATATTAGGAGGAGCACTGGTCTTTTTGTAATGGTTAAGTTTGCTAGGGGTGCTAGGACTCAGAGTTCAGGGGTTGCGGCTGTTGAAGGGCTTGATTTATTTCCAGTGCCTTCGCCTGTTTTAGATTTGTCTATTTATTCAGTAGAGTATAATAGTTTGACACAAAATTTAGAAGTGACTTATAAGAGTTCTTCTACCTTGCCAATTTGGATTAAAGGAACTATAAGGGTTGGAGAGGGACAGGATTCTTTAAGATTTGGAGATAATGACTCTTTATTTATTAATCCAAATAATTATAAGACTGTTGCATATTCTGTTGAAAACCCAATTAATTTTGAAGGGGAGACTGCGAATGTTTTTGTTCTTTATGGGGAAGGAAAGAATTCATTAGATAGGGCTTTAGATGAGGATTTAGAAATTTCTACAATTGATATTATTGATAATTGTGAGATGGATATCTCTTCAGTTTCTTATGATAGGGGGAATGATCAGTTTATAATTGATGTCGACAATACTGGGGAGGTTGATTGTTATGTAGAGGGATTAATTCAGAATTTAGATTTAGATTTAGAAACAAAGACTATTGGTTCTGAAGGGGTTATTAAGATTAATTCAGGGGATCAAGGAGAAATATTTATTGAACAGTTGTTAGATGAGGAGAATCTTGCAGATAATGAGTTTGTTTCTACGAGAATTAATTTTGGTGAGAGAGAAACTTCATTGATTAAGTCGGCTTTTAAGGAAGTTGAGTTGAATGTGTTCACATTTGGAATGACTACTTATGCTGTTGTTGCACTGTTGCTTTCTTCAGGGTTATTCTTTGCAATCTTTTTATACAAAAGAAGGAAGGAGAAAAAGGATTTCAATATTTAATGAAAAAACTTAAATTCATTGTTTTTCTCTATTTTTAATGTTAAAGAAAATTTTTTTTGGGGTGATTGTTTTGTTGTTCTTAATTTCATGTATAAGCGCAGAGCATTATATTACGGGGTATGTTAATAACTCTTTAGATGACGATACTCCCAATAATAAGATTATTTATTTGTGGCATACTGGAAATTCTAGTGATAATTTGACTGATATTATTGGGGTTAATGGTAATTCAGGATCGTCTAATACTTATTCTTTTGATTGTGAATTATTGGATGATTCGTGTAATGAGAGCGATAATTTATCTGTTCAGATTATTGATAGTGGGAAAAAGTATAGTCATGTATATACAGTAAATGTCACAAACGATACTACGAATTATGTTGATACATTTAGGATGAATTCTAATCCTTATTTAGATTTGCTATTGCCTTTTAATGATTCGGTTGTTGCTGAAGAGGTTTTGTTTAAATGTTTCTATAATGATTCTGATAGAGATAGTTTAAATGTTTCTTTGTATTCTAATAAAAGCGGGAGTTTTGATTATCTTTATTCTACTACAGGGGTAGAAGGAAATTTGAGCCATTCTGAAAATTTTTCTGATGGCAATTATGCTTACTATTGTAGTGCGGAAGATGATTTAATTAGGACTACAACAGATTATAATTTTTTTGAAGTTGATTCAACTAATCCGATAATTTCTGATTTTTCTGTTAATCAGAGTTTTTTTTGTGGGGATGGTTATGTTAGGTTGAGTTGTTCTGTTTCTGAAGAGAATCTTGATTATGTTTATTTTGAGATCAATTCTCCTTTAAATTATTTTGAGATTAATGCTAGTGGAACTTATTATCTGGATTTTTATGTAAATGAGTCTGGAGAGTATTCTTCTAGGTGTGTTGCTGTGGATGATGTAGGAAATATTGGGGAGAGTAATTTTTTAAATTTTAGTAGGTTGGATGGATTGCCTGATTTGGATGTTCAGGAGATTAATTTTTCAGAAGGAAGTTTTAGCGAGGGGGAGGGGGTTAATGCTAGTGTTTTTGTTAATAATTCGGGATGTGTTAATTCAGGTAATTTTAATTTGAGTTTTTATAAGGGGTCTGTATCTTCTGAAAATTTGTTGGATTTTCAAACAATTAGTCTTGAAGATTTTGCAGGGGGATATTTTAATTTTAATTTTACTTCTTTAATTGGGAGAACAGAGTATTTTTTTGTTGCGGACAATGAAGAAGATGTTGAAGAGTTGAACGAGTCAAATAACCAGAATAGTAGTTTTTTTGAAATTAATAGTTGGCAAACTTTTTATGGAGGGGTTACTGCCATAAAGTATTTGGCAGATTCAGGAAATAATTCTCTTAGGGGTTGGGGGATTGAGACTGATTTTTCTGGGAACATTTTTGTTGCTGATTTAGAGAGTGATGTTTCCTGGGCTGATTTGTTAGCGATTGGAAAGACCACTAGTGGAGGAGATTCTTCAAGTGATTTTTCTGAGATTGATAGTTTGTTGGGAACTTCGGATTATTCAGACTCTGTTTTTAATGAATATTCCTCTCCAAGTTATCTTAATTATACATTTAATAAGCGTAATGTTACAAATGTTCCTAGTGTGGTTTCTACAAGTGGAGACCCATTTTATACTGGAATTTTGTGGGATTCTTCTGATGATTCTAATGGGGAATTTGATTCTTCTGAAAAAGAGGATTTGGTTTTTATTTCTGAGATAGAGAGGGGTTCAGACTGTGGAGGAAACTCTTGTGATTATGAGATTCAGATTCCTGCAAAATTAAGGGAATATTCTGTTTCAG
>CAYOTW010000022.1:0-14374 GCA_964407005.1 Candidatus Woesearchaeota archaeon
GCTTCGAAATTGCAGTGGCAAAGGCAGTGATAGAAACCGTGCAAACTCTGGAAACAGTTCACAATGCGCTCGGAGAAAACGGCCTCAATTCCGCGCTTGGGTTCGAAAATTAGCGGCCACAACTTGGCCATACGCCCATAAACGGCCAATACGCGGCTTCTGAAACGGGCCGTCATGACAGATTTGGCTGTGAAGTTTTGACCAACATGGAACGAGTTGTAAGCAATTTGTAAACCACAATAAAGAAAAACGCCGTCGAAGAGAGAAAAATGCATTTTAAGAGAATTCAATTTAGAAATTTTAAGTCATTCAAATCTTTCTCTGTATCATTAGCTGAATTTAATGTTCTAGTTGGGCCAAATAATGCAGGTAAATCTACAGTAATTTCTTCCTTTCGCCTTCTTTCTGAAGGAATAAAAAGGGCTAACAAGAAAAAACCAAACTATTTCAAATTCAACAATATGGATAGGCTTGGATATAAGCTTGACTTAACAGGTTTACCAGTTGCCACAGAGAATGTCTTTTTTAATTATGATGATTCAGAACCAGCTTTGATCACTTTTACGTTATCAACAAACGACAAACTCATACTTTATTTTCCAGATGTTGATGAATGTTTTCTTTCGGTTGAATCTAAAAACGAGAACATTGATTCGCCAGCCAAATTTAGGAAAGTATTCAAAGGTTTGTCAATAGGTTTCGTCCCCGTATTAGGCCCAGTTGCTCGAAATGAACGTTTTTTTCAACAAGAAGCAGCCAGATTAGCGCTTCAGAGCTACACAGCATCAAGAAATTTTAGGAACATTTGGTATCATTATTCTGATGGCTTCGATGAATTTCGACAAATGGTAAAAAGAACCTGGCCAACAATGGATATCGAGAAGCCAAAATTAGAGTATGGAGGTCAAAAACCTGAATTAGTGATGTTTTGTCCAGAAGAAAGAATTCCACGAGAGATTTTCTGGGCTGGTTTTGGTTTTCAAGTATGGTGTCAGATGCTTACTTTTATTCTTAAATCAAAAGGAGGCACCATTTTACTAATTGATGAGCCTGATATTTATCTACATTCTGACCTACAAAAACAACTTGTTTCTATTCTAAAAGATGTAGATTCAGATGTGATTATCGCAACTCATTCAACAGAAATAATATCTGAAGTTGAGCCTACTGAAATATTAATCATAAACAAAATTTTCAAATCTGCAAAAAGGATAAAAAGCCATACTCAATTGAACCCGATTTTTAATGCACTTGGGTCAAATTTAAACCCAATTCTTACTCAAATTGCAAAAACAAAAAAGGTTCTTTTTTTGGAAGGGAAAGACTTTAAGATTATTGGTCAATTCGCCAGAAAATTAGGGCGAAATAGTGTGGCAAACCAAAGTAATTTTGCAATTATCCCCTCAGAAGGATTTAACCCTGGAAAAGTGGAAAACGTTTCAAAAGGAATCGAGTTCGCAATTGGTGACAAATTAATATGTGGGGTAATTTTCGATAGTGACTATAGATGTCAAATTGAGAAAGATGAAATAATCGACAAACTAAAGGAGTTTTCTAAATTCGCATCTATTCATGACAGAAAAGAGATTGAAAATTACCTAATAATCACAAACGCACTTGAACGAACGATTATTGCAAATATAGAAAATCATAATAAAAGAGCAGGTACAACAATAACCTATGAAGATAATATTTGTGACATTCTTCTCAAATTAACCAAAGAAATGAAACACGACGTCATTTCGCAATATTTGGTCAAAGAGGAACCATATAAAAAGATTCAAGATAAAGGTAAGGATTCATCGACTTTAACAAAAGAAATTTTGAAAAAGTATGAAGAAAAATGGGAAAACTTTGAGGATAGAATGAAAATTGTGCCAGGAAAAGAGCTTTTATCAAAATTGAATGGCTATTTGCAAGATGAATACAAAGTCACTGTAACAGCAAGTCAAATAATTAAAAATATGAAAACGGAAGAAATTGATCCTGCATTGATTAGTATTATTGAAAATCTAAATAATTTCTAAATTTATTAAGACGGCGGCGAAGAAAGAAAAACAAGGTAAGGGGTTTACAAACAGCATACAACAGCGCTTATGTGGTTACGTTTCACTCCACTCAAATTTTTACTTCACTACGTTACGTAAAAACTTCACATAAGCGCAAGACGTTGTGACGCAATTGCTGGCTGGTACCCTTCTTAAGAGAATAGAAGAATGATAGAATTGAAAGACAAAGCAGTTTTTGGCGCGAAGAAGCCGCACGTCGTGTGCGGCAATTAAGAAAAAGAGAAAGAAGAAAACATGGGAAATCTCCATTTTGATGTCGAGTATTACGATAAAAAGCATGAAGATATGCTAAAGAACTGCGACTGCAAATCCAAAATGGACGATATCGTGAAGAATGGAGTACGAACCAGTTTCGACGATTTTATTGCCTATTCTGTATTCCGGGAACAAAAAGACCACGACGGTTGGCGTACATATTCCGATCTGAAAAGACGTGCACCTGGCCGTGTGGACAAATACAAAGACTATTTCGACACCGAAGGCGGAACTGTAAGGTCAAAATTCAAAGGACAAAATAACCTCGACATTGCGGAAACTGAGGCGGGAGGTGTTGCGGCAAGCCTAACGATTGGTAATTCCCTATACGACCTTACAGAAGCGGACTGGACAAAAATCGACATAAGCAAGAAGAAAGACCTTGATTTCCAAATCGCAGGACATGATGACGGGTACGCAGTGATTGAGTCCAAAGGCACCGTAGTATCAGATACCTCCATGAAACAAGATACAGTAAGCAAAGCCAAAAAGAGCATTGAGAATAAGAAGGAGGTCCAAAGAAATACGGAAAGTGCAAAACCAAATGCTACTTACATCGGAGTAATTGCTCTTTTCCCCACCAACAACACACAAAATGCTAAATGCCTACTGCTCGATCCGCCGGGTCCAAACATCGATATGGAACCTGCCAAGTACCGGCTTCTGGCACGCTTAACCTTCTATCTTACACAGATTAGACTGCTGTCATCATCACAGATTTGCGCTGTACTCGCCAATCGAATACAGGCAATAGCAAACACAAACGATTGGAGAAGCCTTGATGGTCTTCCACTGCTGAACAGAAACGGCAACAAGATGGACATACCGTATTCGTTTTATACATCAAAGACGGTTGTTGGCAACAACCTTGCCTTTGGAAGGGTTTTTGCTATTGGCCATCGAAAGTTCCTTTACTATGGTTTGGATTTCAAGGTCATTTCGCAGATTATTGGTCAGAAATTCTCAGCAATCACGAGGTTCAAGTCGGTAATTTCAGATAACCTGCACAGAGTACATAAGGTGGGGGCAATTGTTGATAAAGAGGATGTTACAGCATACGACAATAGTCTGGAAGGATTCACTCCCATAAAGCACTCCAATAAGTTCTCCATGGGAATGGAAGGCCGGTTCTATGCGAGCAGTGCAGGAAGAGTTTTCGGATTCATTGAGGCATAAATGGAACAAACACTTGTAAAATGCTTAGAGTCCTTGGTGCACCATGATGCATTCTTGTTGACAAACGATGTCAACGAGAGGACTATCTCTCATCGTCTTGGACTGTATCTTCAGCAGGCTTTACCAGAATGGCATGTCGATTGTGAATACAACAGGAACCATGACGATCCGAAAATGCTGGATATCCAGAGAAGACGTACTATTTCAGATGACACACAAGCTACGACAGTATTTCCAGACATCATTGTTCATCATCGCAACACTGATGATAACAAACTTGTGATTGAAATTAAGAAGACGACATCCGCAGAATCAGACGAATATGACTTGAGAAAACTCCATGCATTCAAAAATCAACTTGGGTATGAACTTGCAGCGTTCGTGAAATTACAGACAGGCCGAGAAACTGCCGACTACGAACTCAATTGGATATAGGCATGACAACACCAGAAGAAAAAGCCCGAGAAAAAATCGACCACATGCTGCGCGAAGCAGGCTGGGTTATTCAGGACATGAGGGAGTTCAATCCCGGCGAGTCACTTGGTGTGGTTGTGCGTGAATATCCCACCAGTACCGGTCCGGCGGATTACATTATGTTCGTGGACAGAATACCGATTGGTGTTATCGAAGCAAAAAGGGAAGGTGTTCCCCCAACGACATTCGAGGAGCAATCCAACCGCTACGGTGACAGTGAACTGAAGTATGCGAATATCCCGGAGCTTCCCTTTGTCTATGAAAGCACCGGCACCGAAACAAGATTCACCGATAAGCGAGACCCCGTACCACGTGCGCGCGAAGTATTCAGCTTTTTCCAACCGGAAACCATACAAGAATGGCTGGCTCAAAATGAATCCCTCCGTGCACGACTTCGACGGATTCCCGGGCTGGACCCCGCGGGTCTGCGGAAATGCCAGGAAAATGCCATAGCGAGGCTGGAAGAATCTTTCAAGACATCCCACCCAAGAGCACTGGTGCAGATGGCAACCGGCAGCGGGAAAACATACACTGCCATTACCTCTGTTTACCGATTACTGAAGCATGCGAAGGCAAAACGCATTCTCTTTCTGGTGGACACAAAGAACCTTGGCGAACAGGCCGAACAGGAATTTCAGGCATATACGCCGGTTGATGATAAGCGCAAATTCACCGAGCTGTATGTTGTTCAGCGTCTGTCGTCCGGTTTCATCGATAAATCCAGTCAGGTGTGCATCAGTACAATTCAGCGCATGTATTCAATTCTCCGGGGCGAAGAACTCGCTGAAAGCGCCGAGGAAACATCGCTGAACGAGGTCCAGTTCCAGACAACAAGGACAAAGGAGGTTGTCTATAATAAGCAGTATCCACCTGAATTCTTCGATTTCATAATTGTAGATGAGTGCCACCGCTCCATTTACAATCTCTGGAAGCAGGTCCTTGATTATTTCGATTCTTTCCTTATTGGCCTAACCGCAACGCCTGATTGCCGGACATTCGGGTTCTTCAACGAGAATGTCGTATCTGAGTACACGCATGAAGATGCCGTTGCGGACGGTGTTAATGTCCCCTACGATGTCTACACTATCGAAACCGAGATTTCGAAACAGGGGGCGCATATTGAGGCCAAGGAATTTGTCGATTTCCGCTCACGGCAAACACGCAAGAAACGCTGGGGTCAACTCGATGAGGAGGTCGATTATACCGGCCGGGAGTTGGACAAGAGCGTTGTGAACCCCAGTCAAATCCGCCAGATCATCCGTGAATACCGTGACAGGCTCAAAACAGACATCTTCCCGGACCGCAATGAGGTCCCAAAGACGCTTATATTTGCCAAAACGGACAGCCACGCCGATGATATTATAAGTATTGTTCGCGAGGAATTCGGGGAGGGTAATGATTTCTGCAAAAAGGTGACCTACCGCGCCGATGATGACCCCAAGTCGGTGTTGCAGGCATTCAGGACGGCCTATAATCCCCGCATTGCCGTTACCGTGGACATGATTGCCACCGGAACCGATGTGAAACCTATTGAAGTCTTGCTGTTTATGCGCGATGTGAAATCGAAGAATTATTTTGAGCAGATGAAGGGACGCGGAACGCGGACACTTCAGATTGATGACCTCAAGAAGGTCACACCAAGCGTCCGTACCAACAAGACACACTTCGTTATCGTTGATGCGGTTGGAGTATGCAAATCGGTGAAAACCGACAGTCGGCCCCTTGAGCGCAAGAAATCGGTCCCGCTCAAAGACCTGATGCTCAATGTGGTCATGGGCAACCGCGACGAAGATACGGTCACTTCGCTGGCAAACCGCCTGGCGCGCCTCAACAACGAAGTCGATGAAAAAGAGCGCGCGAAGTTCAAAGAGCAATCTGGAGGCAAAGCAATTACCGAGGTAATTCATGAGCTTTTCGATGCATTCAACCCGGATAAGAACATTGAACAGGCACGCATTGAATTCAAATTGCCCAAAGATTCCGAGCCAAGCGAAGACCAAGTTAAGAAAGTGCAGGAAAAGGCCGCATTTGAAGCAGCCAAGGTATTTGAGAAACCAAAGCTTCGGGATTTCGTGGAAAACGCCCGCAAAGCACATGAACAGATTATTGATACCACGAACCTCGACAAAGTGACTTTTGCGGGGTATGATGGCCAAGCCAAAGAGCAGGCGACGGCAATGATTCAGGATTTTGCGACCTTCATTGCAGAAAACAGGAACACAATAACGGCATTATCGATTTTTTATGACCAGCCATGGCGTCGGCGGGAACTCACGTACGGGATGATACGTGAGTTGTGTGATGCAATCCGGAGCAGCAAACCGCGCCTTGCTCCATCTGCCGTGTGGCAGGCATACGAGCGGCTCGAAAAGGTCGCGGGAAAACCGCCTGAAAATGAGTTGGTTGCCCTGGTTTCTCTGGTTCGACGAGTTCTCGACATCGACAAGGTACTCACGCCCTACGATGGAACCGTGAATCGGAACTTCCAGAATTGGGTAATGGACCGGCACAAGGGCAATGCGCCGAAGTTCTCCGAAGAGCACATGCTCTGGCTGCGGATGATAAAAGACCACATTGCTACCTCGATGCACATGGAACGCGACGATTTCGACTACAGCCCGTTTGCCGAACAGGGCGGGCTCGGGAAGGCATGGCAGTTGTTCGGGGATGATTTGGATACGATTCTTGAAGAGATGAATGAGAAATTGGCGGCATGATGGAACATCGAACTAACGCAAAGCCATACGTTTTGCATGGCATTCGGGAAGAGTTGCTGGAGCAGCTTGAGATGCGGAAATGGTCATTGAAGGACTTGTCACGGTTTTCCGGTCTGACTTTGAATGAAATCGACAGAATTGTTCAGAAAGAGTCGAATCTCACGACATCTACGGCAAGACGCCTAAGCAAAGCCTTTGGAAAACCAGCGAACTATTGGGTACGCATCGCTAAGGGACTCAAGAATAATGAAGATTCGTGACGTCAAAATATCGCAGTTAGAACATTCGCAGGCCAAGGTTGATCTATATGCGAAATATTTAGGTATATACCTAAATGTGTTAGAGAGGGTGCCAGGGGTGACCCATATTCGCTTATTCGATTTGCTTTGCGGGGAAGGAATATATACAAATAATTGCCTCGGTAGCGGCTGTGCCGCTGCCAAAGCGCTGAAGGACCACTATTTCTCCAATAATCAAAAATGTATAAATACTGATTTATATCTGAATGACAACGGGCGGTCAGAAATCGCGGCTGGGAAGAGCAAAATTCAGCGAAACAAAGAACTAATCTCCACTTACTACCTGCCGGATAACGTTACGATACACTATACGAGCAAAGAATATGTTGATATTTTGCAGGCAACAATTATTAGACTTGATGCTCTCAAACCAAGTGAAAGGGCACTCGTATTTATTGATCCCTACGGTTACAAGGAGATCCGTGCTGAGCAGCTTAGACTACTCCTCCGTAACAGAAGGACAGAACTCCTCCTATTCCTTCCAGCTTCGTTCATACACAGATTTGCAGAAAGTTCCTTCACAAAGGATTATCCTGGCGCGGCTGCTGTGCGAACACTTCTCGCGGGTGTTTTTCCAGAAGGACAGCCGGGGTTCTCCAACTGCACTGACTTCATAAACGCGATGAGACTCGGTTTAAAGGAAGCGCTGAATATGGAGTATGCCAGTAGTTTCACGATACAAAGGAACGAAAGCAACACGTTTTGTCTTCTTTTTTTCACAAATAGCCTTCGAGGTTATGAGAAGATGCTTGAAGTACGCTGGGCAATGGACGAGGAAAGAGGAAAAGGCTTCAGGCTAAATAGCGCACAGACAAATCTCTTCAGTTCGCCTGAGATTGATAATTTTGAAGGACAAGTACGGGAGTATATTTCAGGGGCGCCAAGCCGTACTAACCACGAACTTAAGTCTTTCGGACTGGCCTGCGAGTATTTACCCAAGCATGTCCACGCTGAGCTTAAGGAGCTGAAGAATAAGGGACAAATAGAGGTTAAGAATCCAGACGGAAGTCCCGCCCGTTCGTTCTATGTGAATGACGAAAACAAAACCGTATATGTAAATCTAAAGGAGTAACGGCACATGGCACAATCCTCAATAGAATGGACCGAGATGACCTGGAATCCCGTGACGGGATGCACGAAAATCTCCGCAGGGTGCAAATACTGCTATGCCGAAGCAATGGCGAAGCGTCTTAAGGGCATGGGGCTTGAAAAGTACAGCAACGGCTTCGGCCTTACTATCCATGAAAATGCCCTTGAGATCCCCTACACCTGGAAGAAGCCGAAAGTAGTCTTTGTTAACTCGATGAGCGACCTTTTTCACAAGGATGTCCCGCTCTCGTTCATTCGAAAAGTATTCAAGGTGATGAATGAGAATCCTCAGCACATCTACCAGGTACTCACCAAACGAGCGGATGTTTTGCTTAAGCACTCGCCGAAACTGCCATGGGCGCCGAATATCTGGATGGGGGTTACGGTCGAGAATGATTCGGTCATGGGGCGCATTGACCTGCTGAAAAGAACTGACGCACATTTAAAGTTCCTTTCGTGCGAGCCACTTATTGGGGCACTGGGAAAGTTGAGCTTGGATGGCATTGACTGGGTGATTGTTGGCGGCGAGAGCGGAAGGAAACCGAGGGAGATGAAGGAAGAATGGGTTGTGGATATTCAGGAGCAGTGTCGGCAGGCGGAAATACCGTTTTTCTTTAAGCAGTGGGGTGGGACGAATAAGAAGAAGGCGGGGTCAGAACTGAGAGGCAGGCACTACAAACAAACCCCACCTGTGAAGGTCGCATGATGATGCTCGAAGCAGAAAAACGCCTTGTTGCATATGCTACAAAGAATATGTCAGCCATTCAGCATTCAATGGAAATGGCAAGGAAAATG
Source organism: Candidatus Woesearchaeota archaeon (assembly GCA_964407005.1). Taxonomy (GTDB): domain Archaea; phylum Nanobdellota; class Nanobdellia; order Pacearchaeales; family GW2011-AR1; genus CAYOTW01. The sequence goes on from CAYOTW010000022.1 coordinate 8,875, forward strand.
ACCTTGCCTATATCTGGGATGGCCAGCATGTATGAAGCGATAGAGAAAGCCGCTCAGGCGCATGCACGTACTATGATACAGATTGACGATGCCTTCCGCCGGTTCGCCAAAACTTCAATAATTCCTTATTTGGACTTTGCAGAGCGTCTGAACAATTCGATGGCAAGAACCATCACGGAAACAGCAAGCTTTTTGGAAAGTGCTTTAAAACTTGCTCCCATCCAAGAAGCTTTTGCGGTCATAGAGAAGATACAGACTTTCAAAATTCCAGAGGAGATACTGCAAGAGCACGCAAAGGCATTTGACAGAGCTTTGCAGCTGGCTCAAACGGCAGAAGAAGCGCTTAGGAAGAATATTCAACAACCTGATACAGTATGCACAATTACAGATACGGTTACAGAAATAGCCGCAGAACTAGCGACACAGGAAGAAGCTGCACAGCTGAATGTAGTCCTCAATAACTGCATCATAAATATTCAAAGGGCAGTGCCTGATAAGTGGGTGCAATACGCGATATCCTTCTTGATGTCAATTTTGGCGGGTTTGTTCATAATGGCATTTGAGAGAGGGTGTGATGTACTAAGTACTCCAAAAACCGCAGAATTGCGGATTCCCCAAGAAATCGTGACAATTCCGCGCGGATGGATAATGACTACACTCGACGCCATAAGAGCTGATAGAAAGACAAGCGTTACCCCATCAAAGACACCGGATAAGCAATTCGAGCTATACAGCATTCCAGCATATGATTCCATGAAGCCAGAGGTTGTCCGCGGTAAAACGATAGGCTCTTCTAAGATGTCCGTCGAGGCAGAAACAGTCTTGCTTGGCAAAATAAACCCGCGGATAAACAGAGTCTGGATAGTTGGAGACCATACGAAATGCGAGAAAATTGCATCTACTGAATGGATACCCTTCTTTCCTGTTGAAGGTATCAGCCCACAATATTTGTCGCACTACCTAAGTACGCAGCCGGTTCGTGACTACCTGGCACAAAATGTTTCTGGTGTTGGTGGCTCGCTAATGCGGATCAAACCTGCAACACTCAATGGGTACGATTTCCCCCTTCCCCCTCTCCCCGAACAACACCGCATCGTCGCCAAAATCGAAGAACTCTTCTCCGACCTCGATGCCGGGATTACCTCGCTGAAAAAGGCCAAAGAGCAGCTAAAGACCTACCGGCAATCGGTGCTCAAATGGGCGTTTGAGGGGAAACTGACAGAGGAATGGCGCAAGCAGAACACACCGGAACCGGCAAGCGAACTGCTCAAGAGAATTAAGGAAGAGCGGGAGAAGAAATACAAAGAGGAATGCGAAAAGGCGAAGAAGGAAGGCAAACGGGCGCCGAAGAAGATGAAAGGATTGCCACCTATTTCGGCGGAGGAGTTGGCGGAATTGCCGGTTTTGCCGGAGGGGTGGGAGTGGGTGCGCATTGGAAGCATCTCTAATGCGATTGGCGGTTATGCTTTTTCGAGCAAGTTATTCTGTGAAAGCGGAGCATATCAGGTTGTGAAGATAGCGAATGTCAAAATGGGACATTTACCACTCGAATCGCGCCCTTCGTTTATAGATGATGTCAGTGGCGAGATTGTTGAGAAATATGGTCTACAATCAGGTGACTGCGTAATTACCTTAACTGGCACCCGCAAGAAACGTGATTATGGATTCGTTGCCATGGTCACAAATCAGAGAAATCTTCTGCTAAACCAACGTTTGGGATTGCTGAGGTTTTCTCAGCTTGTTAGTGCAGCCTACTTTTCATATGCCCTCCGTTCAGAGCATTTTCAAAACAGGTTCTTCTCGCATGAGACAGGCAATGTTGGGCAGGGTAATGTCGGAATGGCTGCGATAACAACAGAAACAATATCCCTACCGCCATTCGATGAACAAGTTGAAATCGTTAATGCTATTGAAACTCGGATTTCGGAAGCCGACAATCTCGACAAATCAATCGACTCCGCCCTCGCCAAGTCCGAATCTCTCCGCCAAAGCATCCTCAAACAAGCCTTCTCCGGCAAACTCGTCCCGCAGGACGCGAATGATGAACCGGCGGAGAATCTTCTGGAGCGGATAAAAGCCTCCAAGTCCGAGCAGTCCACAAGCGCCCGAAGAACTGCACCAAGGCGGAAGGCAAAACAATGAACGTTACAGAAATTGCCAATCGCCTGAACGAACACGCTTTCCAAGAGAAACACGATTTTGCCAAACTACAGGATATCCGCGGTTCGTCACTCCGTAAGCCTTTCACAGGCCACTCTATCTTTGAAGATTATTTCTTCCATACCGGTGGCCGTAATGAAATTCAATTCAATATTGGTGCCGATTGGATTGGAGGCAAAGATGTCGTACGGTACGGCCTTGCGTTTTCTTTCCAGAGGGGCAGAAACCTTCAAAATCCACTTGAGACCATAACCCCTCGCGTAGATTGGTTTAACAAGCACATTGAGACGCACCCGCAAGCATTTGCCGATGTAGAGATGTGGTACCATTGGAATGCGAAAGATGGGTCAAGACAATTTTCCGAAACGCAGCCAGCAGGCAAGATACCTCGTGACTGGATTGGATTAGAGAATTTCATATTTGTCGGTAAGCACTTCGACAAAGAAATCCCTGCGATATCTGAGGATGATTTGGAGGAAATGCTTTCGTTCTTTGACCGCATCTTGCCGGTCTATGAGTTTGTGGAGCAAAATGCGAAGAAAGAGAATATCGTACTAAACAAGATTTCGAAACTCTGCTGGAACACCAACAATTGGCAGTCCCCCTCTGGACCAATGGGCAAGAGTGGAGATAAGAATTCTCACGAATTCAAATTCGGCTATGGACACGAAGAATGGTTGTTTGATTTCGAAAAGCTCATAGACGGGTACCATTATGCCTTCTTGCAGCCAATCAACAAGTACCGTGATAAATACAAAGGCGAGACGTTCAATATTACCCTGTATACCGTCGATTCCGATGATAGTTCACGCTACTGGGTAGCTGAAATCAAGAATGCATTCATGATTGAGGAAGATGAAGAAAATGCAATACTTGAGGAATACCGGAAACAAGGCTGGATAGATGAGATGTATGCCCAGCTTGAACAAGTGGGTGCAGATGTCGAGAATTTCAAAGAATGGGAAGAGCGGACGCTCTTCAATGTTCGCTTCAAACCTCAGGACGTCCGCTGGTATGATAATGAACCCGTCAGCTTCGCAGCTGGCGAAAGCATTTCGCACACTCGCTACACACTCCTAAACAAGTCGTATGTTCATAGCGCAGAATCATCCGGTAACCGCAAGTTGAGATTCGGCGATTCTTCGCCACGGGCCACATCACCGGTATCTGGCAAAGCACGGGCAGGTGAAATTGAGTATTCACGCCTTCACAATGAGATTCAGAACTCTCTGCTTACATGGCTTCAAAAGAACAACCCCGATGCCAAGCAGATAGGGCTCGAATGCTCCGTCGGTCGCGCGAAAGTCGATGCCGCGATAAAGACTGCGAATGGAAACACTACCTTTTTTGAGGTGAAGACCTTCAACGATGCGAGAACGTGCATCCGGCAAGCCATCGGCCAGCTCCTGGAATACTCCCATTATCCTGAGGATATACAGGCTGACAAGTTGAATGTTGTCTCGCATGCCCCTCTTGATGAGAATTCCCGCAAGTATTTAGCACATTTACGGGATTTATATGCTCTCCCCATCGGGTACATACAGTTCGACCATGAAAAATCAGAAATTATAGAGGAGATTTGATGACCGACAATACAGCTTCAATCGTTTCCAAAGTCTGGAATTTCTGCCACACCCTCCGCGATGATGGCGTAGGATATGGCGATTATCTGGAACAGCTCACCTATCTCCTTTTCCTTAAGATGGCCGACGAATACTTGAAGCCGCCTTACAACAGGGATACGCACATACCCGAGAGCTACAACTGGCAGAGCCTTGTGGGCAAAACCGGTGCCGGTCTCGAAGCGCATTATATCGAAGTGCTCCAGAAGCTCGGTGAAGAGAAGGGAATGCTCGGGCAGATATTCTTCAAGGCCCAAAACAAGATTCAAGACCCCGCCAAGCTCTACAAGCTCCTTCAAATGATAAACGAAGAGTCCTGGATAATGCTCGGTGCGGATGTGAAAGGCGACATCTACGAAGGATTGCTCGAAAAGAATGCCGAGGATACCAAAAGCGGGGCGGGCCAATACTTTACACCACGGGCGCTGATACAGGCTATGGTGGAATGCATACGGCCAGAGCCAAACAAAACAATGGCTGACCCGGCATGTGGAACAGGCGGCTTTTTTCTGGCGTACTATGACTACATGACAAAGACCCACAAACTTGACAAGGCTCAGAAGGAGTTTCTGAAGTACAAGACGTTTCTTGGATGGGAGATTGTCGCAAACACCACCCGTATGTGTCTGATGAACCTTTTTCTGCACAATATCGGGGATATGAACAGTGAGCCGCCGGTAGTACGTAACGATAGCCTGATTGCCGATTCTGGAAAGCGGTTTGATTATGTTCTCACGAATCCGCCTTTCGGTAAAAAAAGCAGTATGACCATTACTAATGAAGATGGCACTCAGAAGAAAGAAGCCTTGACGTATAATCGCCAGGATTTCTGGGCGACCACAAGCAACAAGCAGCTCAATTTCGTTCAGCATATTCGCTCAATGCTAAAGATAGACGGATTGGCTGCGGTGGTCGTTCCTGACAATGTTCTGTTTGAAGGCGGTGCAGGGGAAACTATTCGAAAGCGACTGCTTACAAGTTGTGACGTGCACACTCTTCTGCGCCTGCCCACAGGAATCTTCTACGCCCAAGGCGTAAAAGCGAATGTGGTTTTCTTCGACAACAAACCAGCCAGCAAGGAACCATGGACAAAAGAGCTGTGGATTTATGACCTGCGGACGAATATCCATTTCACGCTGAAAACCAGTCGTATGCGATATGAAGACTTGCAGGATTTCGTGAAATGCTATAATCCTGTAAACAGGCACAAACGAAAAGAAACGGAAAGATTCAAGAAATTCAAATATGAAGACCTGATTGCACGGGACAAGACGAATCTTGATATCTTCTGGCTGAAAGATGAAAGCCTTGGAGATATGGAGAACTTGCCGGACCCAGATGAACTGGCCCTTGAAATAGTAGAAAACCTCGAAGCCGGATTGAATAGTTTCAAGGAAATCATAGAAACACTCAACGGCAAGGAATGAACCGCCGGCGCACGGCTGAGAGCATGTGACACCGGCACATCGGCTTGTGCTCCGGCGGAAAGAGGCGCCAGAAAAATTGCAGGATCCAAGAAGAAGGATGCCGGCGGCAACAGCCGCATAACAGGCGCAACCCGTTCGCCTTCGGCACATGTGTTTCGGGCACATCGGGTCTGCGCCAACCCGTTGGTACGCCAAGACAAGCTTGGCGTCTCTGATAGAGTGACTCAATGGCCGGTAGGCCGTTGGGAAGTCTTTATTCGGCAAGGACTAGCCATCCGCCGATATCGAGTC
>CAYOTW010000023.1:0-13729 GCA_964407005.1 Candidatus Woesearchaeota archaeon
CTCATTTATTGAGGCATAGTTTTGCAACGCATTTATTAGAGTCTGGAATGGATTTACGAGTTATTCAGAAATTATTAGGGCATTCAGATATTAAAACAACTCAAATTTATACGCAAATAAGTCAGGCTTCGATTAAAAATGTTAGAAGCCCGTTAGACAACCTATAATTTGTTAGGTTAGAAAGGAATAAAAACTTATTTTGTTTTTATAATAAATGAGAAAAAAGAAAAGTAAACTTAGAATTTTGGCTGCAGGGGATTTGCATGGAGATAAAGAAATTGCTGAAAATCTTGCAAAAAAAGCAGAGTCAAAGAAAGTTGATTTAGTTGTTTTAGCAGGAGATTTGCATGGGTTTTTTGAGGGCGATGAGATTATTTCTCCTTTTAAAAAAAGGCATCAGAAGGTTGTTTTTGTTCCAGGGAATTGGGATTCCTCTTTAGAGGTTGATTTATTGAGAAATGTTCATCAGATTAAAAATTTAGATGGATATTATGTGAATTATCAAGGAGTAGATATTTTTGGTGTAGGTAGTCCTGATATGAAATTTGAATTAGATAAGAATGATTTTAAGAAGATGAAGAAGAATTTTGATAGAATTAAAACTAAGGAGGGGAAGAAAATTTTGGTTTCGCACCTTCATGCATCTGGAACCAAGGCTGAAGGATCTGGAATTCCTGGAGATGAAATGTTAAGAAAAGCCATTGAGGAGTTTAAACCAGATATTTTTATTTCTGCACATATTCATGAGGCTGAAGGTATTGAAGAAAAGATTGGCAAGACAAAGGTTGTCCAGGTAGGGGAAAAGGGGAAGATTATTGAGATTTAGGATTACCCTTTGCATCTCTTGGAGTGTCTTGATTAAAATTTCCTACCCAAACCGGAGTTCCAATTGCATTTTCAGATATTGGAACAAAATAAGAATCCCTATCATATGTTCTTAAATCGCTTTTTTCTATAACCTCGTCTATATCATCTATTGAAAGGTGTTTTACAAAACCATTTCCATACCCAATTCTTACTAAAACGGTTCCATTAAAGGGAGATACATTTTTTAGTCCTTGATAGTTTATTTTTGGAGCTGTTGCTAAAATTCTGCCCCACTCTTTTTTATCACCTTGTTTTAGTCTATCCAATAATCCATTTTCTACAGCTGAGGATAGGTCAGATCGGGAAGTCCAATACCCTCTTTTTACTGAGTCTGTTTCTTTTGCAGATTCTAAAACTTTTGAATAATTTTTCGGTGAAGAATCTTGCATATAATCCACAATTCCTTTCAAAAATTCATTATAATGGTCCCTTCTTTGTTCATCTCTTGATAAATCGCTTAATGCATCTCCCATGAAGAATATATGGGATCTTACTTTAAATATTTTTATATAGTCTAGTTTCTGTTTTATTTTATGGGATGGAAAAGTGAAAAATATCCTGCAAAGCAGGAGTTTATTGAGCGAATAGAAAAGTTAATTGGAAAGAAAGATGCAGAGGTATTTTTTGATATTTCTTATACTTCTACTCCGAGTTCTATTAGATGTAATACTTTGAAGATTTCGACTTTTGAATTGAAAAAAAGGTTAGATGAGAAGGGTTGGAAGGTTCGGCAACCTTTTGAGGATTTTCCAGAGGTTTTTATTATTGACTCTAATTTACAACCCGGAGAGTTGGGGAAAACTAAGGAGCATTTATTGGGTTATTATTATGTTCAGGAGGTTTCGTCTATGTTGCCTTTATTTGCCCTGAAACCTGAGAAAGATGAAATTGTTTTGGATTTGTGTGCATCTCCTGGTTCAAAAACAACACAAGCGGCTGCAATGATGGAAAATCAGGGGACAATTATTGCTAATGAGGTTAACTTGGGAAGGATTCGGATTTTAAGTTCTAATTTAGATAAATGTGCTGTTACTAATGTTATTGTTACAAGAAAGGATGGAGTTAGATTGTGTAAGACTTTAAATGAAAAGACTAATTTAAAGTTTGATAAAATTTTAGTTGATGCGCCTTGTTCTGGCGAGGGGACCTTAAGAAAAAGTCCAAAGACATTTTTAATGTGGAATAAAAAAGTTATTAAGAATTTATCTGGAATTCAAAAAAGGCTGGCTGTTGAAGCCTTGAAGGTTTTGAAGGTTGGCGGAGAGATGATTTACTCTACATGTACCTTGGCTCCAGAAGAGGATGAGGAAGTTGTAGACTTTTTGATTAAAAATTTTGATATTGAAATTTTGCCTTTAAATTTGCCTTTGAAAACTCGTTGCGGAATTTGTGAATGGGAAGATAAAAAATATTCTGAGGAATTGGAAAAAGCTTGTCGTTTATATCCTCAGGACAATAATACAGATGGATTTTTTTTGTGTAAGATAAGAAAGTTATCAGATAAATGTTTATTGGAGGGGCGATGAAAAAATATAGGTTTAGGAAACATAATCGAGAATACTTCAAGATATTTAGAAAAGAAGAAGAAAGATTAAATGAGTTAATTCCATGGAATGATGGAATAATTCACATAGGGAGTACTTCGATTAAGGGTCTTGGAGGAAAGGGTATTGTGGATATTTTAGTGATTCTTAAAAAGTCAGATATAGAAAAATCAAAAAGAATCTTAGTTGAAATGGAATATATTTTAATGCCAAATTCTTCTGCAAAGGATAGGATCGGTCTAAAGAAATATTTAGAAATATTCTTTAAAAAAAGGGTTCATGTTCATTTAACTTACAAAAATAGTCAGACCTATAAAGAAACATTGAAGTTTATAAAAAATCTTAGAGATAATCCAATACTAATAAAAAAATATGAGAAATTGAAAAAAAATGCTGTTCAGGTTGCCAATGGAGATGGCAAGGTTTATAGGAAATTAAAAGAGGACTTTATTAAAAAAAATTCAAAATGAAAATTAATATTTTAGATAAAACAAAGAAGAAGAAATTTGTTGAGGAAGTCGGATATCTTGGAGTTGAAAAGATAAATCATCTTTTGATTAAGACTGGTAAAGAGAAGATTAGGGCTTTTTCTGGTTCATTGAGTGTTAATGAGATTATGGACTTGTGGAGGCTGTTCCCTATTGAAGGGATTGGAACTTATTTAGGCAAACAGATGATTGATAGAAGGACTGGGAAAAAAGAGTCGAGATTGAGTTTGGATGGTTTGCATATTTTATCTAGTCAGATTAATAAGAACATTATTAGGTTGAATGAAAAACAAGAAAAGGAATGGTTTTTAGGACATAATATTGAGTTGAATAAAGAGCAGATTGAGGGGTTAAAAGAGATTAAGGGATTTTTAGCAGTTGTTTCTTTTAATGGTGGTGATTTTATTGGGACTGCGAAGTTGAGTAGTAGTAAAGAGTTTTTGAATTCATTTTTGCCTAAGGAGAGAAGACGGAAAGAGTGATTTTATAATCCTGGATTGAATATTCCTTTTCTAACTTGTTCTGCTATTGCATCTGTTCTTGCAAGTCTTTCTTGCCTTTGTTGTTCTTGCTCTTGTATTTTTTTTGCGTCTTCTCTTAATCTTGTCTGAAAACATGATTCTCCTCCAGTTATTGCATCCCAGGCTTTTGGAACATTTCCCATTGATTCTATTTTTATTAATGTTGTATGGATTTTATCTGAAGAATCTTTTAACGGAGTGACTTTTACTTTGGTGGGTTTTGGCTGACCCTTTGTTTTTGTATAAAGCCATCCTTCTGTAGGTTTATTAAAATGGTCATAGGTTTTTCTTACTTCTTCAGAGCTTCCAGATATAATTGATTTTGCATTTTTTCCTATTAAAGGGCCATATATTTTTTCTGATTTTTCTGATTGATATGTTACAAATCCTGCATGATTGACAGCAATAACAGCCCCTCTATCTTGACTTTGTTCTAAATGCTGACAAACAGAATAGTGTATTGATCTTCTTTGTTCTGCTTGTAATTTTTTATTTTCTCTTCTTGAATTTCTTAAGTCTGCCTTTGTATGCCTAATAAGTTGTGTTAATTGAGAAACACTATAGGGATTTTTATCTGCTTTTAGTGCAGCTGCCTCTGATTCTGATTCTTGGAAAGCTTGTTCTAATGCATCGTATCCTGTAGCAAGGATTTGATGTGCGTTTTCTGCTGTTCTTGCCCTTGATTCTAAATCTTGATTTGTTCTTCTTTGTTCGTCAAGTTGTTGGGATAATTCAGAATTTGATTTCTGTAATCCTTGATAGATTGGAGATGTGCGAGTTACAAAATCTGCAATTGCAGTTTTTCCTCTTTCACAAAATGATTTTACAGATTCATATGCTTTTTTTATCATTTAATTTTAATATTATCAAGTTATTTAAATTTTCCTAAGGTTTTTATATTAGTATTCTATTGAACTTTATGGAAAAAACAGAGATTGAGGATTATAAAAAGGCTGGAGAGATTGCTTCTGAAGTTAAAAAATTTGCAAGAGAGATTATAAAAAAAGATGTTTTGCTTTTAGATGTTGCAGAGAGGATTGAGTCTAAGATTAATGAATTAGGGGGGGAAATTGCTTTTCCTGTAAATTTATCTATTGATGAGATTGCAGCGCATTATACTCCTTGCCCTGAAGATAAAGAAAAAGCAAGAGGTTTATTAAAAGTTGATATTGGTGTGGAGGTTAATGGAAGGATTGCAGACACTGCTTTTTCTGTGGATTTAGAAGATAGTGAAGAGAATAAGGAATTGATTAAACTTAATGAGGCTGTTTTGGAAAAGGCTATTGAAATTATTAAACCTGGGATGAGAATGGGAGAGATTGGAACTGAAATTCAGGACGAGGTTGAGAGGTATAATCGGGAGAATGATAAAAAGATTGCGATTGTGAAAAATCTTTCAGGGCATTCTTTAGGAGAGAATTTGATTCATGCTGGTTTGACAATTTCAAATTATAGAAATAATAATCCGTCTATTTTAGAAAATATTGGTATTGCAATTGAACCTTTTTTAACGACAGGTAGGGGGGAGGTTGTTGAGGGTTCTGAAGGAGAGATTTATATGTTATCTAAACTTAAGTCTATTAGAGATTCAGGGGCTAGAAAATTGTTAGAGTTTATTAAAGAAAATTATAAGACAAAGCCATTTTGTAGGAGGTGGTTAAGGGATTTTGAAAGAGTTGATTTTTTGCTAAGACTTTTAGTTAGAGAAGGGATTTTGCATAACTACCCTGTTTTAGTTGAAAAGACAAAAAAGCCAGTTTCGCAACAAGAACATACTGTTTTGATTTCAGATATTGTGGAGGTGACTACAAAATGATTGTTAGTGCTAGAAGTAAAAAATATAGGGAGCAAAAAAGAGGTTCGCCTTATCAACTTATAAATTTTAATCCAGAATACCCTCTTAAAATAGGTATTGCACAGGGAGTTGATATAGACTTAAATAAATCTCCTAGATTTGAGGCAGAGTTATTTGGTTATCTTTCAGAATATGGCCATCTTTTAAAAGGCAGGAAGGTTGTTGTTGATGTTTCTCCTGCACATTCTTTGTCTTCTGCAGTTTTAGCGATTTTGGAAAAAACAAAAAAAAGAGTTAAGGGTTCTGGAGGAACCTTTCAAATTGAAGGATTAAAAAGAAGTTCAAAAAATAGTTGGGCTGGAATCTATATTAAAAGAGGAATTTAACCAGTATAACTTGCTTCAGGCAATGCTGATTTAGCACTTCTCAAATATTTCTTTTCTATTTGTTTGTATCTTTCTTGATCTGATTTTGTTACAGATGGGGAAACTTTTTTCAGTGCTTCGTCAAAATGTTTTTTCATTACTTTTTTCGTTTTAATATCTTCTCTTAATGCTAACATTCCTGCCTCTCTTACTAGTGATTCTATATCTGCTCCTGTAAATCCATCTGTATTATCTGCAAGTTCGTCTAAATTGATCGATTTATCCAATGGCATATTTTTTGTATGTATTTTTAATATTTCTTTTCTTCCTTCTTTTTCTGGAGCACTTACATAAACAATTCTATCAAATCTTCCTGGTCTTAATAATGCTGAGTCTAACATGTCTGGCCTATTTGTAGCCCCTATAACAACTACATTTGTTAAATCTTCAATTCCATCCATCTCTGCTAACATCTGGTTTAAAACTCTCTCTGTAACTTTTGTTCCAGACTCCATTCCTCGTTTTGATGCTAATGAATCTACTTCATCAAAGAAAATTACACATGGAGAAACTTGTCTTGCTCTTTCAAAAATCTTTCTTATTCCTTCTTCAGATTTTCCAACCCACATGCTTAATAATTCTGGACCCTTGACCTGTATAAAATTTGCTTCGGATTCGTTTGCTACTGCTTTTGCTAAAAGGGTTTTACCAGTTCCAGGAGGTCCGTAAAGCAAGACTCCTTTTGGGGATTTTATTCCCATATTCTTAAAAGCTTCTGGGTGTTTTAAAGGCCATTCTACAACTTCTTTTAGTTCTACTTTTGTGCCCTCTATACCTCCTACATCATTCCATTCAACATTAGGTGTTTCGACTAAAACTTCTCTCATTGCAGACGGTCTCACAACTTTTAAAGATTCTTCAAAATCTTTTTGAGAAATTCTTAGATTGTTTAAAACTTCTTGAGGAATTTCCTGTTCTTCGTCAAGATTAAACTTATGAAGATTTCTTCTTAATACTGACATTGCGGCCTCTTTTGATAATGAAGCTAAATCTGCTCCTACAAACCCGTGAGTTTTAGATGCAATCTTATCTAAGTCTACGTTTTTTGTTAAAGGCATTCCTCTTGTATGGATTTTTAAAACAGATAATCTTCCAGATTTATCAGGTACTCCTACTTCTATCTCTCTATCAAATCTTCCAGGCCTTCTTAAGGCAGGGTCTACTGCATTTGGCCTATTTGTAGCTGCAATGACAATAACTTTTCCTCTTGACTGAAGACCGTCCATCATTGTTAACAATTGTGAAACAACTCTTCTTTCTACTTCCCCAGAAACATCTTCTCTTTTTGGAGCAATCGCATCAATCTCATCTATAAATATTATCGAGGGTGAATTTTTTTCGGCATCATCAAAAATTTCCCTAATCTTCTTTTCTGATTCTCCATAAAATTTAGACATAATTTCTGGCCCATTTAACAAAATAAAATTTGCTTCGGATTCGTTTGCTACTGCTTTTGCTAAAAGGGTTTTACCAGTTCCAGGAGGTCCGTAAAGCAAGACTCCTTTTGGAGGTTCTATTCCAAGTCTTGAAAATATTTCAGGATGTTTTAAAGGTAGTTCAACCATTTCTCTTATTTTTTTGACCTCTTCTTTTAATCCCCCAATATCTTCATAATTAACCTGCGGTAGTGACTCTTCTGACAAATCTATGGCTTTTGGACTTAATGAGATTTCAGTATTTTCTGTTATAATGCATGGCTTTGACGGGGATGTAGAGACTACTACAAACCTTAATTGAGATAATCCTGAAAAACCCATTCCCATTTGATTAAATATATCGGAGATGTCTCCTCCAAAAAAATCACTTAAATCATCTGAAACCAAATCCTTTCTTCTTCTTGCTCCTCCTAAGACTACAACATCTCCTTTTGTAACGGCTCTTCCCAAAAGGCCTTGCTTAAAGCTGTCTGGGTCTCCTTGAACCATTATGCCTTGTTGCGCCGGAGCAATAATTATTTTTTTAGCTTCTTTTACTTGAGCTTTTTTAACTGTAATAAATTCTCCAATTCCTGTTTTTGCATTTTTTCTTGTTATCCCATCTATCCTAATAATTCCCTCGCCAATATCGGCAGGATAGGACCTGTCTACAATTGCAAATGTTTCTTTTCCGCCTTGAATTGAAAGTATGTCTCCTCGTTCTAAATTAAGTTTTTTCATTAGGTCTGGATCAATCCTAGCAATGCCTTTATATGCATCGTCCTGTAATGCTTCTACTACTCTTAATTTTATTTTATCTTCTTGAACCATTTTAAAATCTTAGTGATATCCTCCCCATTTCTTCAAAACATAAGTTTACTATTTCTTTCATTTGGTTTTCTTGTTCATTCATAAAATCAATAATTTCACGAGGAATTGAAACGGCATAACTATTCCCCACTAATCTTAATTTTACTTTAAAATTTTTTTTCCTTAAATTAATAAAGTCTTCATATTCCCTTGTATCCTGGGGGTGAATTATCTTATTTTTGCAATCTGGGCATTCTACAACCCTGAGATGAAATCCATTTTTTTGTAATATTGTTTTTTGCATTTTTTTATTGCAATTTTTACATAAAATAGTATTTTCAAATATATCTACCATGTGTATACAAGATGTATACACTTTATAAATTTTTCTATTTATAATCTCTCCAAGTATTGTTACACTTTTTGCACTTAAAGAATTTGGTTTCAGATTCATCTCCAGCTCTTGTTTGAGAGGTCCAAAATCCAGCCTTATCATGCCCACATTTTGGGCATTTTTGTTCTACCTCTGGGAGCATATCTGCATCTTTATCTTTCACAACACCAACAGATTCTTTTGCTCCTAACGATTCAGAAGATTTGATTTTAATATTGTCTTTAGAACTATAATTACACCGAGGACATCCATAATTTTTTCTTTTTTGTACCAATATGGCACCGCACTTTGGGCAAAATTCCATTTTGAGATATAGTGTGTTAAATAAATGGGTTTTTAAAGGTTTCTAACACAATCCTTGTTCAGAAGGGGATTTTGAAAATTCAAAAAATATCAGTTTTATCCAGCCGATTGCTGGAACTCTGAAAACAGCTTTTCCCATTAACCTATCTTTGTTAATTTCTTTTTCTGTAGGGAGTATTCCTGAATTGTTATCTCCTTTTGTTGTAATTGTATTTTCAGTAGTATTTATCACTCGATGGATTATTGGGTGCCTTGAGTTAGCTGCAAAGATTACAATGTCTCCTACTTCGACATTTTCTGGACCGAGTACGAAAACTATGTCTCCTTTATTTAATCCGTTTTTTAGTGGCCAGTTTTCTGTGTCTTCAAAAGAGATATTATTTTCTTCATAAATTGGGCTCTCTAAAATAGTTTCTAAACCCTGTTGCCCGTAAGTATCATGATACATTGAGCAGGATTCTACAATTACTAGTGGAAGAGAAGTTCCTGTTAAAAAAGAGAGTAATGGAAAGACGAGGAATTTTATAAAGAGAAAAACTAAGACTAGAAATACAATTAGAGAGGGCCAGGAGTCTTCTTTTAAAAATTCTATAAATCTTTTGAATGGATTCATCCTATAATAAATTGAAAAGGGTTTTTATAATTAGCCATAATTTTTTAAATGTAAATATTCTTTAGGATTATGGTTGATTTAAAGAAAAAATATGATTTTAAAGAAATAGAACCAAAAATTAAGAAATTTTGGGAAACACAGGAAGTTTTCAAATTTGATGAAGAAAAAACTAATGAAAAGATTTATTCTGTTGATATGCCTCCTCCAACTGTTTCTGGCAAGATGCATATTGGTCATGCTTTTTCTTACTCTCAACAAGATTTTATTGCAAGGTTTTGGAGGATGTATTTAGCTGGAAAGGGGCAAGTATTTTATCCTTTTGGAACAGATGATAATGGGTTGCCGACTGAAAAATTAATTGAAAAAAGTAAAAAGGTAAAATCTAAAGACATGGAAAGAGGGGAATTTATTGATTTATGTTTGAAAACTTTAGAAGAAATTACTCCTGATTTTATTGAGGATTGGAAGAGAATTGGAATTTCTGCAGATTATGATTTAAGATATTCTACAATAGATTCTAATTCTAGAAAAATATCTCAAAAGTCGTTTATAGACCTATACAAACAAGATAAAGTATACAAAAAAGAGTTTCCTACTATCTGGTGTCCAGAATGTCAAACTGCAATTGCACAGGCAGAATTAGAGGATAAGGAATTGAGTAGCCTATTTTCAACACTGAAGTTCAAGGTTAAAGAAACTGGGGAGGATTTATTGATTGCAACGACAAGGCCGGAATTATTGGCTGGTTGTGTTGCAGTTTTTATTAACCCTAATGATAACCGGGCCGAGAAATTAAAAGGCAAAACTGCGATTGTCCCATTATTTAATATTGAGGTTCCGATTATGGAAGATGAGTCTGCTGAATTGGAAAAAGGAACAGGGTTATTAATGATTTGTTCCTACGGAGATAGATTTGATGTCGATGCAATACAAAGAAAATCACTAAATCCAAGAGTGATTATTGATGGACAAGGTGTATTAAATGAAAAAGCAGGAGCTTATTCTGGTTTTAAGATTAAAGAAGCAAGAAAGAAAATTTTAGACGATTTGAAAGAAAAAGGGTTGATTGTTGAGCAAAAAGAAATTAATCATGCTGTGAATCTACATGATAAGTGTGGGACTGAAATTGAGTTTTATCCTACAGAGCAATGGTTTATTAGAATATTGGATAAAAAGAAAGAGTTGATTGAACAGGGTAAGAAGATAAATTGGAATCCTGAATTCATGTTTAAGAGATATGAAAATTGGATAGAAGGGTTGGAATGGGATTGGTCTATTTCAAGAAACCGGCATTTTGGTATTCCTATTCCTGTTTGGAATTGTAAAAATTGTGGTAAAATTGTTTTGCCTTCTGATGATGAATTGCCAATTGATCCTTTGCAGATGAAAAAGAAATGTCCTGATTGTGATTTTGATACAGAAGGAGAGAAAATGGTTTTAGATACTTGGGCAACATCATCTCTTACACCTCAAATTGCATCTTCTTTAGTTAATGGCAAGGTGAATTTGCCTTTTTCATTAAGACCTCAGGCACATGATATCATTAGGACTTGGGCCTTTTATACAATTGTTAAGTCATACTTTCACGAGAATAAAATTCCTTGGGAAAATATTGCAGTTTCAGGGTTTGTTACATTAAAGGGTGAGAAAATGTCTAAATCCAAGGGCAATGTTGTTTCGCCTCAAGAGGTTATTGAAAAGTTCGGTGCAGATGCTATGAGGTTCTGGGCTGCATCTTCAAAATTAGGAGAGGATTTAGATTATCAGGAACAAGATTTGGTTGCAGGTAAAAAAATGATTAATAAACTATGGAATGCTACAAAATTTGTTTTTATGAATCTTGAAGATTATGATTTTAAAAAACCTGAACAAATAGAGGATATTGACATTATGTTTTTAGAAAAACTAGACAACCTTGTAGACTCTTGTACTGAAGCATTTAAGGACTATAATTATAGTAAGGCAAAACTTGAAGTTGAAAATTTCTTTTGGCATATTTTTGCAGATAATTATTTAGAGATTGTTAAAAAAAGAATTTATAATGGAGAAGGAAACAAAAAGAAGTCTGCGCAATACGTTTTATATAACTCTTTGACAGTAATATTAAAATTAATTGCTCCTATATTGCCATTTGTTTGCGAGGAGATTTATCGTGAATTTTTTAATGCTGAAAATTCGATTCATTTAGAAAAGTGGCCTGAAAAATTTGGAGTGAAAAGTGAAAAGGATTTAGATTTTTTTATAGAAACACTGTCTAAAGTAAGACAGGAAAAAACCAATGCTAAAAAATCAATGAATTCAGAAATTGAATTAACACTAGAAGAAGAAACACTGGAAAAATTAGAAAGATGTCTTGATGATTTGAGAGATGTGACTAATGCAAAAAAAATAAAAAAAGGAAAATTTAGGGTAGAATTTTTAGAATAGGATTATTTCCTTCTTCTTAAAACGGGTAGTGCGCCCAAAGCTAACGGGAAAAAAGTTGTTGGCTCTGGTGCATGTGCTGGCAATTCCACTTCATGAGAATAAGCTGGATCGAATTGAGTGAACATTGGATTGCCTGGTTGTAAGTTACGAACAGATGCATATATTTTTTGACCTGATTCTAAATCTGCAAACTTGTTTTCCAGATTTGAAAAATCAAAGTTATATCTTTTATCTTCCTTGTCTTTTGCTAGACAAAGTAAGAAAATATCTTGTTCTTCTAGCTGTTTGTTGCCACTATGTAACGTAACTTGGTAGTTTAACAAATTCATTTGCTCTTCTAATGAATCTCTTTTGAAGTCCCAACTTACATTTGCGTCATATCCTCTAGAGTGTTTGACTACAGATAAATCAAGGTTGTCTATATGTGCAGCTTTTATGGGTTCTGAAGCTGTTAATGCCCCTAGAAACGCTAGTGCTGTTAATGTCTTTTTCATTTTTTTTACCTCCTTTTTTATAGTTTCCACTAGGTTGTAAACCTCGTGGTCCTCTTAATTTAGTTAAAATTTTTAGGAGTTATTAACCCTCATATTTGGTTTATAAATCTTTTGGCGGGTTAATCTTTATAAAGAGAGTTTGATTGAATTTTATATGGATGATGCTACAAAATATGAGCTAGAAGAGACTGTGAAAGAGCTAGAAGAATATAGGGGCAGGCATACTGAGTTAGTTACAATCTATGTTCCTGCAGGCTATGAATTAACCCAGATTGCTAAACAGGTTGAAGATGAGAAGGGAACTGCTACAAATATTAAATCTACTTCTACTAGGAAAAATGTTTTACAAGCATTAGAAAAAATTTTAAGGCAATTAAAAATGATTGGAAAAACTCCTGAAAATGGTTTAGCTATTTTCTCGGGGAATATTGCAGAAAATGAAGGACAACAGGATTTTCAGGTTTGGACAATTGAGCCACCTAGAAAATTAAATATTAAATTATATAGGTGTGATCAGACTTTTGTTTTAGAGCCATTAAAGGAGATGTTGGAAACTGAAGAGGTTTACGGGTTATTAATTATTGAAAGAAAAGAGGCTACAATTGGATTATTGGAAGGAAAGAATATTAAAATTTTGCAACATATGACTTCTGGAGTTCCTGGAAAAGTTAGGGCAGGAGGACAGTCTTCTCAAAGATTTCACAGAATTACAGAAGGTTTAGCAAAGGAATTTTTTAGGCGAGTTTCAGAGGCTATGAAGGGTCATTTTTTTGAGATGAAAAAATTAAAAGGTATTTTAGTAGGTGGGCCAATCCCAACTAAAGAAGAATTTTTAGAAACTGGAAATTTAGCAACTGCCTTGAAAGATAAGGTGATTGCTGTGAAAGATATAGGAGACACAGAGATGCAAGGTTTGCAAACACTAGTAAAAGAATGCGAAGATATTTTGGCAGAGCAAGAGATTACAAAACAAAAAAAGATTTTAGATGAATTTTTTGAGTTGCTTGCCAAAGAGCCTGACAAAGTTGCTTATGGCGAGGCTGAAGTGGAAGAAAGGTTAAATCAGGGTTCTGTTGGAAAGGTTGTATTATCTAGGGATTTACCTCGGGAAAAAATTAAGAAGTTTGAAAAATTAGCAAAACAAACTTCAGCAGAGGTCCATGTAGTTACTAAGGAAACTTCACAAGGGGTTCAGTTTGATAACATCGGCGGGGTCGGAGGGATTCTTAGATTTGCTATTGCAGATTCGTATTAAATTGTACTACATTTTTTTAAAAATATATTTTGTTTAATTTATATACAGATGGACAAACAGGATAAATATTTGGCAAACCTTGGTCTAAGGATTGGAACAGGAATCCTCATTGGAGGACTTTGTTATTGTACATTTTATTCTAAAAGAGATATAGTTAATGAAGAAAAAACTCAAACAAGAGATTATAAATCAGAGTCTAATGGAGATTATCATTTAACGAAATATGATAAAAACTAGTTTTTTTCTAAAAGCACTTTCCCTAACCTATAAACGAAAATAAAACCATATCCCCAAAATAATGGAAGCCAAATTGGAATACCCAACAGGGAGGCATTTTGCCAATATTGCATCCTATAAATTTGTCCAGAAAGACCTTCA
>CAYOTW010000024.1:0-4546 GCA_964407005.1 Candidatus Woesearchaeota archaeon
CCAGCCGATCGCGCCAAAACCAGAAACCGCGCGGTCATGGCTCTGGGGCGGCTGGCTTCATTCGCGGGGGTGGACTGTGACCTGAAACGGTATCGGCGGCAATATAGCCCAGCGGATACCGCACCGAGAGACATTCCCACTGATGAAGCGATCGCCTACCACTACCACCAAATCAAACAGAAAAACCCAGCCTGGGGCTGGGTCTATGGTGTGATGGCAACCTACGGGTTACGCAATCACGAAGTATTTAAGCTGAATGTCGAAGCGTTCCCAGTGGTGAAGATTGGCGACGATACCAAAACGGGTTATCACGAAGCCTGGCCCTGCTATCCAGAATGGGCAACGGAATGGAAACTAGACCGCGTGACCTTGCCCCCAGTGGACACCACACGAAGCAATGAAAAGATTGGGCATTCTGTAACGCGGTATCTATCGCCAAAGCTGCCATTCTTGCCCTACGATTTGCGCCATGCCTGGGCGATTCGGACTCTCGAATTTGGCTGGCCAACAGAATTAGCGGCGGCTCAAATGGGGCATAGTCATGAGGTACATTCGCAGACTTATCATCGATGGATTAGTACGCGACATCATCAGCGGATCTTTGACCTATTGGTGAATCGGGCGGATCGCCCGAAACCACCACAAACCGATCCTGATCTGCCCAGCCGTGAATAATAGCCCCTTCCATTCGATAATCGAAAATGCATCGAATCAAGACCTTTGATCCTCGAATCGCTTTCACTACATACTCATTGGAGCGATAGCGCGGACAGCCCTTAAAAATCAATCTAGCCCCTATCTCCATCGCCCTAGTCTTCATCACTTTCCTCAAATTCAGTGTAGCAACGGGGGCAATAGAGCCAAATGCTCCTCACATCAAAACGGAGCAAGTGCAGAGGTGAGCTAGGACAGGCAGGACAAGCGCCCCAATTTTCCTCAAAATCAGCCTCAACCATGTAGTTTCCCCCCGATCGGTAGTTGCATGAGGTCTAGCGATAGTTGCCCCTCGCGTTCCCGTTTTAGCCGTTTCTTAGTCCTGATAGCCTTAGCATCATATCGGCAATGGCATGGGGCACACAGAGCCGCTAGGTTTTCCCGCCTACAGTCGCTTGGTTCATGGTTCAGATGTGCCACGGTCAGGGTGAACATCTGAGATTTGAAAATATCGCCCCATTCCCCAGACTCATCATCTGACCATTCTTTATAGGCATCCTTCAGCCAGCCAGCATGAACGCCCTCGGATAGCCAGCACTCGAATTCATCGACAGGAACCCCAGGCATTCGACACGGACGATCGCACCATTCACATTTCCAATTCGCCTCATTCTTAATCGCTAGTGCGATCGCGTCCCAATTACTGGGATATAGTTTCCGGTTCATCGGCATGGTTAACCCCCTTGCTGCCACTTTTCACAGTTTTGGACGTGCCAGATATAAGTGGGGCGATAGGCATAAGGATTTTTCGCTTTCCAGTGAACGCCCTTCTTAAACAGCGCTGTGCGATTCTCTCTAAGGAATTTGGCACTAACCCCCAGTGCTTCGGCGGCTTCGGTTGTCCCAACCCAGGTTCTAAGCTTCGGCATGGCTTAACCTCCGAACGAAGATCAACCCACTCAGTGGCTGAGATTTTGCGGAATCCCAACGGGACGCTATAACCATCGCGGTCTGGCTCTCCACATCGATAGATTCAACAGTTGCCAACATCCCACCAAAGCGACCGCCGACCAATCGCACCACATCCCCCACGATGGGCGGCTCACCCGTGCGATCGAGATTGAGGGCGGTGAGGGGAAACTGACAATCAACCCTCCAACCCGGAAAGCGCACAAAGCCTTGATCGCCTCGAATCTGGGTAAGCCTGCCGCGCTGACCGGTGAACTTCCCGCCGAAGACCTCCACCTTGTCGCCACGCTTCAGCTCTATAGATTCTTCTCTATCATCTTTGCTATTTAATAGAGAATTCCCTGGCTTTGTACAACTCTTAGGGAAATGGTCGGTCAGGTTGGTCAGGTTGGCCCCATCAGGTTGGTCAGGTGGTTGAACTTGGGAATTTTCCGGTTTTACCCCCAGGTTGGCACTAGGTTGGTCACTAGGTTGGTCACTAGGTTGTCCCCTTACTGCTACCTGGATTTGAGTGTTGTCAGGGACAACCTGACCAACCTCTTTAGTAACATTTGGAGGAAACCAAAATCTTTTCTTGATTCCGTGGGCCGACCTTCGGGCCGACCCCCAGCCGTTAGACTTCAAAATTGCGGCAACACGCATCTGACTCCGTTTATCTTGGTTTTCGATGTCAACATGGCAGGCATCTAACAAAATTTGAGAAGTTGTCACCTCTGTTAAGCCAGTGCAATAGTCAATGACAACTTCCTCCCACGGGTCACTAGATTGATAGTCCTGATTCTCAATCGCGGCTAGCTTGCGTTCCTCCATCGACAGTTGCCACCGTTCCCCACTGAGATAGGCATGGGTGGCAGCGGCCCAAATGCGATCGCGCTCTTCGGCTAATCGTTCCAATGGGATAGCGGCAATGGTCACAGGGACAACCCAGAAGCGCCGTGACCCTGTGGGGTCGGCTAGGAACTCTTGTTCATTGGTGGATCCAACAATGATGGACGGGCGGGGAAATTCTTTAACAATCCGTCCATAGGGGGGACGAATCAAATCCACCTGAGTACTGATAAACGCCTTGGCGGCTGAAACGTCCTTGCGCCTAAAAACGGTCTCTAATTCTGCCCATTCGATCAGCCAGCTTTGATGCAGTTTCAGCCGTTCGTCTTTGTCTCCCACTGCTCCCACCGAGTCATCAAACCAGTCTTCTGATGCGAGTATTTTCCAAAAGCTGGATTTTCCGACCCCTTGCCCCCCGGTCAAAATGCAAACTGTGTCTAATTTGCATCCGGGAGCCATAGCGCGCCCTACTGCTGCTATTAGGGTTTTTCGTAGGTAGCTGGCATGAAGGGGAGAGTCTGACCCTAGGAATTCCTTGGCTAGGGAATTGAGTAGGTCATCGTCTGGGTCGTATTGCCGCGCACACTCTTGTAAATATTCGATGACGGGGCTGTATTTTGCCTTTTTAGCTAGGAACGGGACGATGATTTCTGCATCTTTGGCGGGAACCTCGATATTGTGCTTGAGGGCTAAATACAGCCGGATCTCATCTGCGTCGGTGGGTTGGTGGTCTAGCTCTATTGCTCCCTTCAAATCATTCCATCGCAGCCGCTTACCAATTGCGTCTTCGATCATGTGATAGCGGAGGGCTAGCCTACACCGTTCAATGTCGTCTGAATCGGGTTCATCCTCCCAAGCCTCACGCCATTCTTCCAGGGTCTTAGCGGATTTGATGAGCGGCTCCAGCTCGTTGCCTGCGACTAGATAATCATCAATGCCTTTCTTGTCATTGCGCCATTCCATGACATAGACCATGCAGCCCTTTTCCTTGAGCATTCGCCCCAAGTTGTGAAGGGCTGACCGAACGGCTACCTTATCGATGATGTCTCGGTCAAAGGCTAGATAGATGGGACGGCCATAGTCGCAGAACAGTTCTAGCTCTGGTCTGAGTCTCCCAAGCTTTCCCCCAGTGGATACGCCCGGTAGGCTAATGCAGGGATAACCATTTGTAAGTATTGCACCTGCTTTTTTAGCTCCCTCGGTGATGATGATGGCTTGGTGTTTGTTGGCGATCGCCTTCTCCCAATAATTGGGAGTCATCCTGAGAAATAATGGAGCTAATGAAACCCTTGATGGGCTAAAGTATTTCCGTGGTTTCTTGGTCTGTGGGTCTACTGGTGCTTTGTCGGGCTTATATTGCAGCCCCTTCAGCGTCATTTCGTCCGTTAGTGGATCAACGCCAGAAACTGACCAACCGGGAGCCAGTTCGACTGAGTGCTTCCATTTTGATTTGGTATTGCGGTTGAGAAGGCGATCGCATTCTCTGGGATCTTCAACGCTGCTGATGTTGCGGGTAATAATCTCTTCCGCAACACCAGAATCTATCCATTCTTGATAGTGCCGTTTGAGCAAGGATGGTGTGACATAATCAGTCATAGGTCTAATGTTTTGTTTTGTGAACACGGAACCCCCAACCGATCGCGGCGGCTTGGGGGTTTTGAGTGAGGGCTAAAACGGGATATCGTCGCTGAACCAAGGCGCGTTCCAGTGGGATTCAAACACTAGATCAGGAATTTCCCAGTCGATAACGATCGCCTGAATTTGGACGTTTCCCTGTGCCCAGCAAATAGTGTCGGCAATGCACAGATATGGGTACAGCCCCATGCGACAGCAGGACAGAAAAACCCAAGCAGCGCTCAGCAACCGCCTCATGCTGCCTCCTCAACTTCATCGCCGTAGGTGATTTCTAAGCCTTGTTCGGCGTATTGCTCTAAGTGGCGTTGGGCTAGGCTGGGGGGCAACCGCCACAGGTGGAAGCCACGCTCTGAGTAGGCGTTCCAAACTACAGCCCCCCGCAAAATAAAGACGGACTCAGCTATTCTGCTCATTCTGAAAAACTCCAATCTTGCTATGATTCCTCACCCGATCGGGTGAG
>CAYOTW010000024.1:4646-6335 GCA_964407005.1 Candidatus Woesearchaeota archaeon
TTCAACCAGTCTTTACTGGTTGAGAAATCTCAAGAAATTTACTCAAACTTTCTCAATGGGGGGATTCCCCCTGGCCTGGCTGCTATTGCTTCCCCAATAGCGGCTAGGCATTTTTATTGTCAGCGTCTAGTCCCCGAAGAATCCCAGATTCTTGAAAAGGTTACACAGCTATTGATTGACCACGTTGCTATAGCCGTTAGGAGTGTCGCGTAATGCCTTATGACAATGCCCCCGCCGATGAGTGGGATGAGCTCGACGAATGGGATGAAACCCTAGGCGATACAACCGATGAAGACGAATGGGAGACCGAAGAATGACGCTAACCAAAAATCTAAAAAACTTGCTGGAACTCCAGCAAGAAATTGCAGAAAAGCAGGCCGAACTAGACCATTTACACCGTGATCTTGAAAACCTGACACGGCGGGTCTATGACCACTTGCCCGATTCCCCTTACATCGATCCAGAACTGTTTGAGGAAGGCTGGATCGTCTATCGCTCTGAATATCAAGGGAAGTTAGATATCGAATTTGTCGAGTACCAAACCGCCGAAGATATACAAGAAAACGCGGCGTAACCCTTGCAGGAACAGGAATGGGGCGATTCTTATTCCTTGCTGTTCCATTCCCTGTTCCAAATCCGTTCCATATTCCGTTCCAACGTAGTTCCAATCACGTTTCAAAGGTGTTCCACATGGCTATTTCACTATCCGAATTCTGTAAAACCAATGACCTGCCCAAAACCTCGGTTTATCGCAAGTGCCAAGCACTGGGCATCAATGCCGCTAATGGCTTGACTGATGACGATTGCGACAAACTCAAACGTGAGTTTGGGGTGGGGGCGATCGTGCTTCGGCATGGTGGGGCGATTGACCTACCGGGGGTGAACAGTGCCCCTACTGTGGCAGGTGATTTGTCCAACCTCGAAGCTACCCAGAAACAAGCGGCGGCTCTGGCTGGGGCATCGGCTGAACAATTGCAGTCCTTTCTTGATGGCTACGCTACTCACCGAGTCATGGGGGCGATCGCTTCCATTGATGCCCAAGTGGCCGCCCTCGAAGGTAAAGCCCTTAACAACGCCCTGGGGAAGTTAGGCGGCGGAAACAGCGCGGCTTAATAATTTTTCTCTCAGCCATCTGGCTGATTTTGTAATAAGAGGGCGATCGCCCTGCCTAAAAAGCTGCGATCGCCCTCTCAACCCGTACACATACAGGATTACCACCATTATGAAGCTCAAGACTCTCATCCCCCTAGGAATTGCTACCGCTGGCTTTGGCTTACTCGCAGCCCTAGCGCCGTCAGCAATGAGCAACCATGCCGATATTGGAACGCGCCGCGATCGCCAGGTTGATTTAGAGCGGGATTTACAGCAATTAGAAATCGAAGAATCACTAGCCAGCCAGCGCCGTGAGTTAGCTGAATCACGCTACCAAAACGGTTGTGTGTTCGTGGTGGTCGATGCAACCTATGTCACGTTGCCTATGAACGCTCCAATCATTAACGCGGTTTCCGGTTTCCCTATCCCTGCTAATACCGCTGTATGTGATGTGTATGGCAATACTGCCACGGTCGGAGCCGATGGTGTTCCCATTGCTGAAACCTTTGCCTTTTCTGGCAATACCGAAGTCATCAACGCCGCCCGCGATCGCGCCAACACGAACGGACAGTTTGCACGTATGGGGGGTGAGTGATG
>CAYOTW010000024.1:6435-7982 GCA_964407005.1 Candidatus Woesearchaeota archaeon
AACGCTCATCTGTATTTCCGCATCATCTCTGAATTATTGCCCCTTCCCTGGCTATGGCTACAGGTTTTAGTGGGGGTCAGTATTTGGGGATTAATTCAAATCGGTGAACTGTTGCCGTTTTTGATTCGCTCAGAGGTTGGATTCATGGCTCTGATCGCACTGGCGACGGAGCGCTTTAAGGGTGTTGATCCAGCGATCGCCCGTAACCCAACATCAGCCCGTTTAGCGAAACGAATCAACAACTTTCCAGCCCGCTGGCTGTGGGGCATGAGTGCGATCGGTGGAGCTACATTCTTAGTCGATTTCATCATGGTGTGGTACTACTTCGAGCCGATCCAACTGACTGGATTCTTGCCATCCATCAGCATCACGGCATTGTTTCAAATCGCCCTAACCGTGGTGCTGTTTCAGTCCGCTTTTTGTTTTGCCCTGTACATGAACAATGGCAAGTGGTTTCTGAAGACTGGTAAATAATCGTTTGCACACAACCGCCTGAATCCTTCCATTACAGAGGATTCAGGCATTTTTTTAGGAGGATTCTGAAATGCTGGATACGAAGATTGAGAAACAGTTGGCACGCGCCGCTGAACTGCCCACAGATGAGTTTTACACCCAGATTGCAGCCTACCGCCAAGTCCCGCGAGCCGATTGGGGACTAGAGGGTGTGGCGACGTTCATCGCTGCTACTGGAGCCTATGCGATCGCGCTATGGCCGGGGGCGATCGCCGCTGGCTTGATTGGTGGTAGCTACATTGTTTGGAAGCTACTCGATAGCCATGAAGCACTCACAGAGATTGAATCAGGCAAGTTTCAGAAGCATCTACCACCAACGGAACTAGAACAGTATCGGCAAGATGTTGCAGCCCTACCAGCCGCGTCTACTGGCGACGGAGCCGATAGCACCAACACCGAAGCGATCGCCTTTGATGACTCACCCGACACTGAACCGCAGGCGATCGATCCGCGTAAGGTTGCCCCACCATGCTCTAGCCAGTGGACAGAAAAGCAGTGGCAACTGTGGACGCGGCTCATCCAGGACTGCCCTGATCTGAGGTTTGCGCTGTTCAGCAAAGTGTTGGTTATCAGCGGGCCGCAGCAAACAGGCAAGTCAAGCCTAGCCAGTGCGATCGCATACTTGCGGGCGATTCTGCTCAACCAGCCAATCATCGCGGTCACGCCTCATGTGGATGGCTCTAAAATCTTTGCGGGTGATGTGATTGGCAGTAGTGGCAATTTCGAGGGAATCGAAACTTGGTACACCAACCTGGTAGACAACTTCAGCATGACCTCCGAGCGCCGTTCATTAGTGGTCGATGAACTCACACAGTACGCAGGAGAGCATGAAGATCTGGGAAAAGCGATCGTGCGATCGGCTATCTCCGAGAGCGACAAACACGGTTACAGCCCGATACTGATTAACCACGCCAAAACGGTATCGGCTGGATTTGCTGGGATTAAAGGAATGCGGGAATTGATCGATAGTTCTGCAACGCAAATCACGCGGCAATATGCAGAAACCGACTATGGAGCGATGGAGCGATCGCCCG
>CAYOTW010000024.1:8082-13443 GCA_964407005.1 Candidatus Woesearchaeota archaeon
TCTACCGATCGCTTCAAATGCCCGATCTCTCTTTCAGCCGCGTAGCGCTTTTCTACCGAACCTTTATACCAAGAAACACCACCGAAAACAGCCCCAGTAACCCCAAAAATAAACGTAACAATCCCCATTATTTCTTGCATCAAACTATCCCGTACTTTGTTGAAAGAAATGCAAGTGCATCATTGATTTGTTGCGCCGATAGCTCAGCAGGGAAACCAACCAACGCTTTCAAATCCCCGCGAAATTCGCGAAGTGTTCGGTCTCGCCCCACATTGTCGTATCGCAATAATTCAATCGGTGAATTGACAATGATCACCCCCCACTGTTGCCACACACCAGCCGATGAATAGCTGATACCAGCCGAAGCATTCCAAACTTCATCGCTTATACCTCTACTGTGATGTCCCAGTCGTCAACATCACCAAAACTTCTAAGATCCACTTCTAATGTGTCATCGTTTAGGACGGTGATATTATCCGGTGCGACTACATCGCCCAAGCTATCTGTTACCTGGACGCTCGTGGGGGTAGACCCCAGCCCGTGATTTACAATCAATCGCCCATCAAGCAGATCAACGGCTCCAAAATCGGATCGATAGCTGTCTGTCTGGTCAGGTTGATTGGTTGCCAGCCCATCATCGAAAACCTGTAATTCGATGGACCAAATTAGGCTCACATCCATCGGGCGATAGGGCGTGAGGAGAAGGACTCCGATTTGGCGATCGACGATTCCCGCATCTTTTAGCGGTTGGGGGATTTTCAAAAATTCCAGCGTAGTTCCGCTTACAGCCCAAATCCTTCGGGGGGTGAATCGATCGCCACTAAAGAATTGCGCGATGAGTGCGATCGCCCTCCAGTAACTAGCCGTATTCCAAGTTTGGATGAGGCGAAAAACTTCGCCAGCGGTCGAGAACGGAAACAGTTGCCAGTCCACAGTAGGGGTCACGATGCCCATGTCACGCCAAACCATCAACCTCTCCCACTTGCCCTAGGCGCTCTTCGTATTCCCCACCATAGAGATAATCATCCAATTCAGCGGGGGTAGCAGGCCGCATCAATCCCGTTTTTGGTGAAACAACGAAAGTGCAAGCCTGCCCTAGCTTCTCGGCAACAGCCAGCCAATCAGGGGGGAGGCTCTGTCCTAGTGCTTCCGAATATTCCGGGTCACAGGGCAGTATCAATAGCCGTTCCTCAACAATTGGCTGGGTCATTAGCCGATCGCTACCTCTTCAGTACCGCCAGTGGACCAACCTTCAGGGAGGTTGTTGAGTCTGGTTGGGTCTACAAAAGTTGAGATAACATCTACCGCATCGGCTCCAACCTCTACCTTTGAGACTTTGCTGGGTTTCGGGAATGAAGCCCCAAAAACAAGATCGGTATCGTTGTCTGTAGCCTCTTCAATCCCTAAGCCAGCTCGATCCGCCCCTACTTTGTTAAAGGTGTGGATTGGCATCCGCCAAGCGTACTTGATTCCCCCCTGAGTCACATAGACCGCGCGTGAATTTGCACTGGCGGATCCACGGCGGCGGCGGGGAAGGGTCAGGCTCCAGCCGTCTGCACGGAGCGCCGCATACCGCGAGTGATCGTAAAAAGTACCGTCTGTCCCGTTGATCCGGCGTTTGGTTGCCCTGCCAGGTTTTGGGGCGTTCGCACCAAAACATAAACCGGCTGGTACTTCAGCGGGAACCTCGGTATGTCCACAACTGGTTCCTACGGCGGCGGCTACGTTCGTCAGAAATCCATATTTGATGACTCCTGGGAACGGTGCCACGAACACGCGCCGTTTTGATTGATAAACGTTTGTCGCCATTGGCTTAGATCCTCCTAATTAGCGTCTGTTTCACGTTGTCAGCGACTTCTAATTAGCGATTAAGCTTCGGCGGCTACGTCAGCTTCAGAAATGTCAACATCAAAAGTTAGCGTATAGCTGCGACGTGCCACAGTTGGGCTAATGCCAGTTGGGGTTCCCACAGTGGCATTCATCCGCCCTGGGGTTGGGTCGAGTTGGGTATAGGCGGCTTGAATTTGTTTAATTAATTCAAAAGCCAGCTTTCGTCCATCGCCTGTTAGGGCATCCGCTTCTGCTGCGGTTAATCCTGGCAGGTCAGCGATCGGAATTGTGAGGTCTACTCCATCGGTGGAGTAGCTAGGGAAGAAATCTGTAGGCAATGCCATAACTGAGAATCCTCAAAGATAAAAGGCGTTCAATCCCAGTGATAGCAGCGGTTATCAGCATTGGCAAGACCAAGAAAAAATCTATGTGCAACAACCGGGCATAGTATGGACGGCCGTTGCACATAGATTTTTTAAACACCAAAACTTTACAAAACCTCACTTACTCCATAAGAGCGGAGGATCTCCCTTCGTTCAGCAAGCAACTGTTGATAGACCGCTGGAATGGTCATGTTGTTGTCTCTGGCTAGTCGTTGCAATAGCTGTCCTTTTGGGGTGTACACATGGGGATGCCCAAAGCGTCCCCGAACCCGTTTTAGCGATCGGCGGCTGCGGGTTGAGAGTTGTTGATAGAGGAATATTCGAGTCATTGTTATTTAGGTCAACGGCGGCAATCCTTCCGGTTCTTCATCGGGCCAGAGTTCAAACCGTATTCGGTCATCGTTGTAACTCTGCCCTTCCAAGTCTGTCAGACCTGAATCGCCACTAACCCGCCTACGAACCAGCAAAACTCCATAGGCTGGATAAACCTGCTCTGGGCGTTTGATTAGATCTGGGTGGCGATCTTTTTCCTCCGAAACGTTAGTTGTCAAAATTTCAGCAGTAGTTAACGTTGCAAACTGGCGTAGGGTGTTCTCTGCCTCGTTAGCACTGGCGGCATTGAGTTTAAGTTTTCGCCCGTTGTCTAAGTTTGCTGTCGCTTTGAATTTGCCCCAAACCCACGGACGGGCGATCGCCTTAATTTCACTCCAGGTTAATCCCACTCGCACATCTGGAATTGTGATTGTGATTTCTTTGATGCGTTCCCCGGTCGGCAGCGTCCACGGTGGCTGCTGTTTGTTTCTAAAGGTCAAAGTTAGCATGCGTCTTTGGACACCTGCCCGCAACCAATCCCCGGCAGGTTGCCCAACGATTTGCCCAATGTCGCGGTTATGAACTAGCTGGTGGTTCATTAATGCGGTTTGGATATTTTGCTGGATGAGTGTTTGTGGCCCCCTGAGAATCACGTTTTCCTCTTCCGCTCGTTTGTCGGGAGTCAGTAACACGGCTCTCTGTTCCCCGAAGGCATTGTTTAAGCTCAGTCGTTGACTGGAGTAATAATCATCGATCGCGTAATTGACGACATACCCCAGTTCAATAATCCCTTCCAGGGCACTCTCCAGGGCATTCTCCACAAATGCCCGAATGTACCGATTATCAATACTTTCAACCCGCTCTTCAATCGCTTCGGCAATTGTCCACGGTTCTCGCTGCTCCGTGATTGGAGCTAACCCAAACAGCCTAAGCCGCCTAGCCGTAAGGAACGTACCCAAAACCGCGCTACGGGTGAGTACGTTTCTGGCTTGATTGAAAAATCCTGACAATGCCGATCGGATTTCCTCCCCTCCCTCGGCGGCGATCGCCATCGCGACCTGCCCTCCAAGCACTGGGAATTTAAGAGCAACCGCGCTAGATATTCCAATGCCAGCCAGCCAAGCGGCTCCAGTTCCAGCCAGATCCCCCAGTGCCCCGGCTAGCTGTTCAAAGTTAGCCGCGATCGCATCATTGATCGCCTCATCGGTTTGGTTCCAGTCAAATACGGCGATTTCGAAGGTTGCCTCTAGAACGATTTCCCAGAGATTGGAAGCCAGCCATCTCAGACCGGACACGGCCGCACGGGTGATAAAGCCCACCAACCGCGAGCCGATCGACCAAATAGACCCCAAAAAACCGCCCCCGCTCTCAGTGTTATTAAGGCTCGCAAATATATCTAGATTGCGCTCTCCGATCGCCTCTCGGACGATGTTAGAGCGCAATGCGGATCGGGCAATTGAAATAACACCCATGGTTAACCCGGCTCATCTTCAGCGGTATTTCGGATCTCTGGCTCTGGGGCGTTGGGATTTCGAGTTATGCCATAGCGTTCCCGAAGCGAATTCAAGAATTCATCCCAGGTTTCGTCAGCTAAGTCCCTTTGCGCCTGCTGCTCGATGCCTATGCCCTCGCCGGGTAATTCTTGCTCAAATGGACGGACAAGAGCCGCACGGAGTAAGCCCAAAATCAAAGAATGCCGTTTGAGATAGTCCGGCAGCTGGTCCGCATCGTCAAACTCATAGCGGCGGATCTCCATCGTTCCCTGTTCCAAAATCTCGGCAATTGAATCTTTGCCGGGGGTAATGCTAAGTGGCAAGCTACGCTTTCTCTCTTTTTGCCGATAGCCCAAAAATTCAGCGTTAGCTCTGGCAAAATCGGCGGCTTGGATCGCCGTAGTTTGAGTCTTGATGGTTTCGGTTAGTCCCTTCAGCCCTAACTGAATCAAGATGTCTGTGTCGGTTGAAATCCCTAAGAGAACACCCAAAAGCTCTAACAGCGCCTCCCCTTGATTTGCGATCTCAATATCCTGCTCATTTCCGTCCGCGTCCTTGTATTTCAGCGTTAGTGGATACGCTCCAGAAATTGCATCGATTTGCTTAATTAGCCATTCTTGCCACGCCATCTCGGAATAAAGCTTGATTTCATCCTCGCTGTCGGGATCTGTTATATCTTCGGGCACTTCTGCGGGGAATTTGAAGTGTCCTGACCTGTGGCGATCGACAGCGGCAAAGCCAGCCAGCACGTCTAACAAACTACTGAAATCACGCTCTCTATCCTCGCTTTCTTCTCTGGGATAGATTCGGGTTCTCGTTGTCTCCAAGTAGGCCTCAGGCGATACGGTTAGCTCAGCAGATAAATTATTTTCGCCGTAGCTCCACTGATTTCCCCCCAGAATGGCGTAAATTCGGCGCAATATCGGACTGTCCATTGGCAAGTAAAAAGTAAGGAGCCAGGTTCCATCCCCTTCCCGTTGCACCAAAACCCGCTCGTTTTGGTTTGGGTCGTCGGGGGAAATAATCACCACATCCGCGTCGAACTCTGGAATTTCTGGAGCCACAAAGAAGAAATCCAAATTTACACCACCATCCTCTAGCGGGGTTTGCTCTAGCTTAAATGTATTGGGATTGCCTAAAGGATCTTTTGGTGGCTGCATAATCGCGGATGCGGTCACTGTGGGCGATTCGCCATCGTTGCCAGCAGGACCGCGATCGCCCGTCTCGCCTTTTTCGCCTCTGGGTCCGCGATCGCCGGTCGCGCCGGTCGCGCCAGTCGGGCCCTGAGGTCCCTGAGGTCCCGGATCTCCATCCTGTCCATCCTGTCCATCCTGTCCCGGCGG
>CAYOTW010000025.1:0-13132 GCA_964407005.1 Candidatus Woesearchaeota archaeon
TTAATGGTCTTTGTTATACTCCTTTAACTGGATGTGCTGTTATTGACGAGCCTGGAAGATATTATTTGAAGAATGATGTTTCTAGCGAAGAATCTGTCTGTTTTAATATTTCTTCAAATGGTGTTGTTTTGGATTTGAATGGGAGGACTGTTAACTCTGTTATTTCTGGCGGAGAGTATGGGGTGTTTATTGAAGGATTTAATGAGTCAGAGATTTTGAATGGAGAGGTAAGGAATTTTGATAATGGAGTTTATGTTCATTTTAGTTATGAGAATATAATTGGAAAACTTGTATTGTTTAATAATTCTAACAGTGGAGTTTGGGTGAGATCTAGTTTTAATAACAGTTTTAAGAATCTTTTATTATTTAATAATTCTGGCTTGGCGGCACTTAATGTAGATGCTTCAGATTATAATTTATTTGAGGACATAATTTTAAGGAATAACTCAATGTCTGCGGGGCTTTATTTAGGAACTGGTTCTAATTTTAATGAATTTAATAATTTAACAAATAAATGGAATGGCAATGGTATTATTTTCTTTGCAGGTGCAGATTCTAATACGTTTAGTGATGTTTTTGTTTGTGATAATGATGGAAGGGATTTATTGTGTTTTAATAGTGGAGAGAATTATATGGAGGGGACAAATTATCTTGGAACTCAAACTGATTGTAATTGGCTTGGTTCTGAAGAGTATTCTTCTTGTCCCTGATTTTAATTATAAATAGAAATTAAGAATTAAAAATTATTTATTTTTAAGCTGCAACGAATTTTAAAACTTCGTAGACTAAAAATGCTGGCCAGATTAGTGCCTTTAAAATCCCTAAAACTCCTGTCCAGAATCCCGAGGCTGTTGAGATATAGTAAACAGCTGCTCCAATTGCGCCTAAGAAGTAAGCTCCTCCTTCATGACACTTTATTGAAGAACAATCGTCTTTTCCTCTTTTTAGCACTTGGCTTTTTTTCACTTTCTTTTTTGCTTTTGCCATATTAATTAGGGTATTTTATTGTTTTTAAATGTTTAGAAAGATTTAAGTATTTTTTATTATTTTTTATTCTATGAATTTGCCTGATTATTTTTCCAGAGAAATTGGGGAGTTTGTTCAAAAATCTAGGAGTGTAACTTCTGTTCCTTATTCTGCTGTTAGAGAGAATGGAGGGATTGTTATTTATTTTAGGGATGCTAGTAATTTAACTGGTTTTTTTAGATATTCTAAAAAAAAGGGATTGCCTTCTAAATTAGAAGGGGTTACTTTTGAGGGGTTGAGAGACTTTGCCGAGGGGAAAGAAGGAATTTTTTGTCCGTTGAATGTCTCCACAGGGATTTGAACCCTGGTCACAGCCTCCGCAAGGCTGTATTCTATCCGCTGAACTATAGAGACTACAAAGATTTATTAAAATAAGGTATTAAATGTTTTTATGATTGTTAAAAATTTAGGTGGAAAAGAGACTGAGCTGTATTTTGCTGATTTGCATATCCATTCTAGGTTTTCTAGAGCTTGTTCTAAGAGTTTGAGTACTGAGACATTAGAGAAATGGGGGAGGATTAAGGGTTTGGATTTAATTGGAACGGGAGATTTTACACATCCTGAATGGTTGAATGAGTTGAAAGAAAATTTAGAGGAGAAGGAGGGAATTTTGTACACAAAAAATGGTTTTAGATTTATTTTAACAGGAGAGATTAGTTTGATTTATACACAAGAAAAAGGAAGGAGAGTTCATTTGGTTTTACTCGCACCTTGTTTTGAGGCGGTTGATAAAATTAATTCTTGGTTAGACACAAAAGGGAGAAGGGATTATGATGGTAGGCCGATTTTTAAGATTTCTTGTGAGGATTTTGTTGCTAAAATGAAAACAATTGATTCGAGGATTGAGGTTATTCCGGCTCATGTTTGGACTCCTTGGTTTGGATTGTATGGTTCTAAATCTGGGTTTGATTCCTTGAAAGAGGCGTTTGGTTCTCAGGAAAAAGAGATTCATGCTATTGAGACAGGGATTTCTTCTACTCCTGAAATGAATTTAAAGTTAGGGGAGTTAAAGAAGAGAACGATTGTTTCTTTTTCTGATTCTCATTCTTATTGGCCTTGGAGGTTGGGAAGAGAAGCTACTATTTTTTCTTGTATATGTTCTTATGATTCTATTTTAGGGGATATTAGAACTAATTCTATTATTGGAACTATCGAGGTTAATCCTGCTTATGGGAAGTATCATTTTGATGGGCACAGGGATTGTGGTTTTTCTTGTTCTTATGAAAAAAGCAAGGAGTTGGATGGAAGGTGTCCTTGTTGTGGGAAGGATTTGGTTTTTGGTGTTGAACATAGGGTTGAAGAGTTGGCTGATTCTGAACTAGGGGATGGGAAGCTGGTTTTTGAGATTTTGCCTTTGCATGAATTGATTTCTAGTTATTTGTCTGTAGGATTGAATACTAAAAAGGTCTGGGAAACCTATAATTTGTTGATTGAAAAGTTTGAAAATGAGTTAGAGGTTTTGTTGAATGTTTCTGAAGATAAATTAAAAGAGGTTGTTGATTTTTCTTTAGTTGATTTGATTATGAAAAATAGGAATGGGGAGATTATGGTTAAACCAGGTTATGATGGGGTTTATGGGGAGATGTGTTTGCAAGAAGGCTAGTTAATAAGTTTTATAAAGTTTTAATCTATTTATTTTTATGAATAATCGAGGGATTTCAGCTGTTGTTGCAACTGTTTTAATAATTTTGATAACTGTTGCTGCTATTTCTATAATCTGGGTTTCTGTTTTGCCAATTATTCAAGAGAATCTAGATTCTGTTTCTTCTACAAATGTGGATTTAACAATTCTTAATGAAGGTTATACTGCTTTTGATAATGATACTAGGCTTGCTTCTATTCAGATTAAAAGGGGAGATGATGAAGAAGATTTGAAGAAAATAAAGTTGATTTTTTATATTTCTGGAGATTCAGAGTATCTTGTTTTTGATGATATTCCTGCTAGTAATTCTGCTTCTGTTTATTTATTTAATTTTTCAAGATTGGAATGGGGCACTCCTCAGGAGGTGGCGATTATTCCGATTATAAATATTAATGGGAGATTGGTTGAAGGGAATATTTTACATAAGACAAAATTAGAGATTAAAAGTTTGAGATTGAGCGATGCTGATTTGAATAAGCTTGATGAGAAAGGCTCTGCTTCACCTGATGGTTCTTCTGGTTCGGGAGATGAGAAAGAGGAAGAAGATGAAGGGGGAGACGAAGAACCTGGATGTAGTGATGAATGTTCACTTGAGGGAGAAACTCAGTGTGATGGTAATTTAGCGAGGGAGTGTGGTAATTTTGATGGGGATGATTGTTTAGAGTGGCAAGAAGTAGATTGCGAAGATGAGGGAGGGATATGTGAGGATGGAATGTGTGTTGACCCTTATTTGATTTCTTCTTGTGGGTTTTTAATTGACGAGCCTGGGGAATATCAGTTAGAAAAAGATTTATATTTAGGGGAGGATGATATTGCAGGGGGAGAGCATGCCTGTATTGCTGTAGGTTCAGATGTTGAAGGAGAAGTAGGCATTGATTGTAATTCTAATGTGATTAATCTTATTGAAACAGATCCTGACCCGTATGGGATATATGTCTATACTGAGGGCTATAATCTTTCTGTAGATATATCTGATTGCGAGTTTAGTTTAGATTCTTACGGAGAAGTTAGGAGTAGTGGTGTTTACTTTTCAATGGGAACCAATAATTCAGTTGTAGAGGGTTGTGGGTTTACAGGGATTTCACAACCTATTTTTTCTTTTAATTCTAAAAATCTTTTGATTGAAGATAATGAAATTAGTTTTTCTGGAAATAGCGAGTATAAGGAGGGAATTAGTCTTTCAGATGTTGAAGGAGCAAGATTGATTGATAATCATATTTCAGGAGATTTTCAGAATGGGATTTATTTTGGTGGAGAATTGGAGGATGTAGAAGTTAATTATGTTTGTTTGAATGAGGAAGATCCTGAGGTTAGTTATGCGGCATTTAATTGTGGGAATTATAATAGTGGAGAGATAAATGGGAATATTGAAGGGAATTATTTTTCTTCTGTTAATACTTGTGATGATGGAAGGCCTGTTGAAGATGAAGATTATACTAGTTGTTAGGCAATATTTATATACGGGGAATTGTTGTTTATTTCAATGGTAAAGGAGGGTATTTTTAGTAAAAAGGGGCAGGTTACAATCTTTGTGATTATTGCTGTTTTGATTGTTGGAGGTATTGTTGCTTATTTTTTATTAGCGAATCCGTTCGAGGGTTCTTTGTCTAAGGATATGCAACCGGTTTATGATACTTATTTGTCTTGTGTTGAATCTCATACAAGAGAAGGAATTGATTTGTTGGGACAGCAGGGAGGGTATATTTATGTTAATGAGATGGATTTTGTTCCAGGTTCTCAATATATGCCCTTTTCATCTCAGTTAGATTTTTTTGGCCAGTCTGTTCCTTATTGGATGTATGTCTCTGGGAATAATTTGTTGAGGGAGCAGGTTCCGACTAAGAGTTCAATGGAGGAAGAGTTGGAAAGGTATGTTGAAACTAGAGCAGATGATTGCGATTTTTCTGATTTTGAAAGACAGGGTTATATTGTTTATGTTAAAG
Source organism: Candidatus Woesearchaeota archaeon (assembly GCA_964407005.1). Lineage (GTDB taxonomy): Archaea > Nanobdellota > Nanobdellia > Pacearchaeales > GW2011-AR1 > CAYOTW01. Next base: position 4,612 of record CAYOTW010000025.1, read on the forward strand.
AAGGGGATGTTGATGTGATGATTAAGGAGAATAATGTGAAGATTGATTTTGATAATGATTTGAGTATTGAGTCTGAAAATGATTCTGTTTTTATAGATAGTCATGAGTTAGAATTAGATAGTAAGTTGGGGAAGTTTTATGATTTGGCTTTGAAGACTTATAATGCTGAAAAGCAGAATATGTTTTTAGAGAAGTATGCTGTTGATGCCTTGAGGTTGTATGTTCCTGTGGACGGTGTAGAGATGGGGTGTGAACCTATTGTTTTTAATGAGTATGCTATTAAGGAAGAGTTGGTAAAGGCATTTGAGGCGAATATTAATGCTTTGAAGTTGAAGGGAGATTATTATACTTTGTCTGATAAGGAGTCTGAGTATTTTGTTAGTGACATTGGTGAGAATGTTGATGAAAATGTTAATATGATTTATTCTTCTAGTTGGCCGACGCAGATTGAGATTTATGGTGACAAAGAAATTGAACCTATTGGGTTGCAAGAGGGCCTGGGGATTTTGGGTTTTTGTTATGCTCCTTATCATTTGATTTATGATGTTAGATTTCCGGTTATGATTCAGTTTTATGATTCTCAGGAGATTTTTCAGTTTCCTATTGCTGTTGTAATTAATAAAAACCAGGAGAGAGAGGCTTTACCAACTACTGACGGAGAGTCTTTAGAATCAGAGGTTTGCAAGTATAAGAACCAGGAAGTTTTGGTTTATACTTCTGATTTGAATTTGAATCCTGTTGAGGCAAGGGTTAATTTCAAATGTTTGGGTTCAAACTGTTATGTTGGGGAAACAGAGATGCAGGAAGGTAGTGCTTTTGTTAGGGCAGATGTTCCTCAGTGTGTAAATGGATTTTTGGTTGCAAGTGCAGAAGGTTATACAAAAGGGAAGTTTCAGATTTCTACTAATCAAGAAAATATTGCAGAGGTTATTTTAAAGAAATTGTATCCTATTGATTTGGATTTGGGAAATGTTGAAAAGGCGATGGTTAGATTTTCAGGTGAAGATCATAGTGCGATGTTGATGTATCCTGATCAAAAGGAGATTGAATTGGCAGAGGATTATTATAATGTGACTGTTTATGCTTATAAGAATTCTAGTTTGAATGTTCCTGCGATGAATGAGAGAAAGTGTGTTGATGTTCCTAAGGAAGGTATCGGGGGTTTCTTTGGGGTGGAGGAAGAGAGGTGTTTTGATATTAATATTCCTGCTCAGGATGTTCCGATGGTTGTTGTTGGAGGAGGTAAGACTGCTGAGTATATTTTGGAGGATGATTTGGCTAACAAGAAAGAATTAAATATTAATGTTCCGTTGTTTGATACTCCTCAGAGTTTAGAGGATGTTCAACAAAATTATGTTGGGGTTGATTCTTCAACAGTTTATTTGGAGTTTGAATGATAAAAAATAGTTTTCCAAGGATTGCAAGTTTTTTTATAATTAGTATTTTGTTTTGTTCAAGTTTTGCATTTGCATCTTCTATAGGTGGATTTACAGGTGGAGAGAGGTTTGATTCTCCTTCGACATCAAATTTTGGTTCGGCAGGATATAATCCTAGTTTTCAATATGCTAGACCTAGATTTGATTCTCTTTATTCTTCTGACGAGATTTCTAGTTATTGGCCGATTTTAAGAGATATTGAAAATGACCAGTGTGAGGCAACTTCGGATTTTGTTGTTATGATTCGGCCTGGGAGTTGTACTCCTGCCGTTGTAAGAAGTGATTTGTTAGAGGAGCAAAATGTTCCTGTTTTTTGTCAGTTGGATGCGGTTAAGGTTAATCCTTTGATTGATGTTTCTTCTATAAAATCTATTTCATTTAAGGGGGAGTATCCAGAAGGTGTTGCAGGGATTAGTTTTCATCCTGCTCGTGCTGCTGTTAGAAGTTATGATACTCTTCTTGGAAGTCCTTTGATGAATAATATTGGTTATGTTGTTATTATCTTAAAGAGGAATAGTGTTGAAGATGATATGCCTGAATGGGTTGAAGGTAATCTGACAGCGACGATACATTATGATGCAGAAGATGCATATGGTGTTGGCGAGGCTGAATTTTATGTTCCAGAATTATCTGATGAAGGGTGGGATACTGAGCATAAGGCTTATTCTTTTTGGAATGGAAGGGGTTATGTGAGGGTGAAGGATTTGCAGAATAATAAAGCGAGAGTTTCTTTGTATACAGACAAGGACGATGAGTTTAGAGAGATTACGTTGAATAAGGGCGAGACTTCTGATTTAATGTATTTTCCAGGTTTTTATTGTAAGGCTGGTTTGAAGATTAAATTAAATGATGTTACTGTTCCTGCTGACTCTGTTTTATTGAATATTGATGGAGATGAGAAATGGGTTAGAGAGGGGAGTGGGATTTTGAATGGACGGTGTAGGGTTAAGGGTTTGAATGTTTTGGAGGATAGGACTGGAAGTGTTGAGATTTCATGTCCTGGAACAAGTTTTGAATTGAATTTATTTAGTGATGATAGGTTTAATTTTGAGGTTGATTCTACTAATAAAGAAATGGAATTAGGGAAGATGTTATTTAGTGATGGAGATAAAAAGTATTATTTGGCCTATGTTGGGAATGTTGATATTTCTGGGGAAAAGGAGATTGCAATTTTGTTGTCTAAGGATGATGAGTTAGAGTTTTCTGAATTAACTGAGGTTGGTAAGGCTGTTGAAACTGTGGAGAATGATGTTGAAGATGTTTCTAATGTTGAAAATTTTGAAAAAGAAGTTGGGAAAGAGATTGCAGGAATTTTTGGCTCTAGAGAGGTGAAGATTTTGGTTAAAGATGAGGAGAAAGAGATTGAGGGGAATGAGATTAAGTTTGTTGGGGGTGTTGAAAAAGAAGATGTGGGTAAGTTAAGTGATGTTGTTGAGGATTATTTTGATAGAAGTCAGGAGACTGTTAAGGAATTGTTAGATTTGTATCCTCAGGAAAAAGGGCATTTGGAAAGATATGGGGAAACTAGTTTGTGGAAACAGATTGAACTTGCTGAGAAGATTGGGAAGATTGAGGAGAAGAAAGAGTTGTTGAATTTGTTTGTTGAGAAGTATCCTGATTCTATATTTATTGATAAGGCGAGGGATGATTTGAATCAGGTTAATAATTTTGATTTTACTTCTGCTTATTCTGCTGTTTATATTGGGAATGATTATCATCATATTAGTGTTAGTAAATTTATGCCTTTTGATAAGAATTCTAAGAGGATTTTTGTTAATGTCGAGGGTCAACAGAATTATTTTTATGAGGGTGATAGAATTGGTTTGGGCTCTAAATCTGAGGAGTGGGAAGAGGGTGAAGACTTTTTATTAGTTGAGGAGATTGATGTTGATGAAGTAATTTTGCAACACTATTATTATGATGAAGGCGAGAGAGAAAAGGGTGAGAGGTTTAAAATGTCTGCTGAGGAGACTAATCAGGATTTGAAAAAAGTGTTTTCCTTAAAGAGGATTGAGGTGGAGAGTGTTGCGCAGGTTTCATTGGTTCCAGAGGTTAAGAATACAAAGACTGAGGCTGATTTTAGTTTTAAGATTGGGATTGAGAAGAGGGCGATTGAGTTGAGTACTGAGAAGACAAAGGAGATGTTGAGGAATTTGAATGAGACTATTAGTGAGTGGAAGGAGATTAATGATAATCTTGGGAAGTTGGTGAAGGGTTGGAAGGGTGCTTGTTTTGCTACTTCTACTTTGTTGATGTTGAAGAGTTTGGGTAGTGGTTTTACAGGAGAGGGTATGGCTCGGAAAAAGGTTATGGAGGCTTATAGAAATAAGTGTGATACTGATCCGAAGTATAAGGGAATGAGTCATACCCAGTGTTATAATGCTCTTTCTGATGATATTGATTCTGATGTTAGTGCAATGACAAAGGTTATTGAGGAAACTAATAAGGAGATTAAAGGGATGCAACAGGGTTATGAAACAAGTGGAGGCATTTTAGGTTTTGATAGTTATGTTGATGGGCAGAAAGCATTTGAGGAGAAAGTTAAGAGTAAGGAAGGGGGAGTTAGTTTTAATATTCCTGGAGAAGATGGAGAGAAGGAGTTGAAGTTTAGTGAGATGACAACTTGGGAAGATTATAAGACTTGGAAGGCTTATGATTCTTTGAAGAAGAGTGGTGCGAGTGATTTTGTTTTAGAGAAGTTTAAGCAAGATATGAATTCTCAGTTGTATGGTTCTTGGAAATTAGCAGAAGAAAAAAGATTAAGAGATTCTGCAGTTAATAAGATTAAGGAGGAATATGGTGCACAGCCTCGTGAGGTTAAGATTTTGAATAAGGAAGGAGTTGTTCAGACGAGTTGGAGTGGGGATGTTTTTAAGAATTTTAAGTTTAATAGTGTTGAAGGAGTTGGAGGAGATAGAAAGGTGCAGTTTGTGAATGATGCAGGAGTGGAATATTTATTGGTTTTAAGAGAGGGAGATATTCAGAAAGGTGTTGGTGTTGAAAAGGCTTATTCTTTGGGAAATGATGTTAAAGAAGTTGAAGGAGAGAAGTTGAAAGATTTTCAAAAGTATTCGTTTGTTTCTGGAGGTAGTTGTGAAAATCCTTATTTGAATCCGAGTGTTAGATTTTATGAATTAGAACCTAATAAGAATTTGCCTGCCTTGGTTGCGTTTGATACTCGGAAAGGTTGGTATGTTAAGGTGCCTCAATCTGTTGGGGGTATTTTTTCTAATAATCAAAAAGGGTATCAGTCTTCTGGGGCTGTTTCGTTTTTTTATGTTTGTAATGTTGGTGCAAATGGGAGAGAGGAGAATATGAAGGGGGATGATTTGTGTCAGAGTTTTGATATTAATAATTATGGTGATATAGAAAGTTTTGGAGGTTGTCCTGGTTTGACTTCAGGGGAGGTTCAGGATTTGGCGAGGAAGGCACAGCAAGCAATACAACAGGCTTCGCAACAGTATGGTTCTCGGAAGTTGACAATTTTGGGGCAGGCGATTGATTTAGGTTCTCCTGTTTCTGGGAATGGAGATTTATTTGAATGCCAGGATTTTATGTCTCCTGAAGATTGTAAGATTTTGTTTAATGTTTGTGACCCTGTTATTTGTCCTGCTTCAAGATGTGATTTAGGTGGGAAGTATCCTGTTTCTAATGTTGTTCAGACAGGGATTATTGGAAGTATATTTTTATGTTTGCCTAATGCTAGAGAAGGAGTTATGGTTCCTGTTTGTTTGACTGGGATTCATGCAGGCATTGATAATTATATTTCTATTTTAGAATCTGAGAGGGCTTGTTTAGAGACTAGTTTGAAAACTGGTCAGCATGTTGGAATTTGTGATGCTGTTACTTCTGTTTATTTGTGTGAGTTTTTTTGGAGGCAGTTTGCTCCTTTGATGAATATAATTATTCCTAAGATGATTGAGGTTGCTTATGGCCAGAATGTTCGTGGGGGCGGAGAGTATTTAACTGTTCAGGATTCGTGGAAGAATTTGCAAGGAAGTATTGATTATTTTAAAAATGAGTATGCGCAGAATGCTTTTAGGGCGTTTGAGTATAGAAGTGTTGAGTCTGCGGGGACAGAAGTTTGTAGGGCATTTATTGGAACTTCATTTCCAACTTCTGGTGATGCATTGGATTCATTGTTAGAACCAGAAAGCCCTCCTCAGTTTTATGCTCAGTTTTCTGAAATTGAATTTACTGATGCAACAGTTCCTGCTACTTCGCAGTATAAGGTTTATTATCATATCTATGCTGGAAAAGATAGGGGTGTTCAGTATGCGATTTATTTGAAGAATCCGCCCTCTTCAGGATATTATTCTTCTTCTGAAAAAGTTAATGTGGAGAGTGGGTATATTAAGGCAGGAGATAATGAGGATAGGAGTATTGATTTTACTGCTCCTGCTGGGTATAAGGAGTTGTGTGTTGTGATTGATGCTCAAGAGGAGTGTGGTTTTAAACAGGTTACAAGTGATTTTGGTGTTAATTATTTGAAAGAGAAGTATGTTGAGGATCAGGCTAAACAGAAAGGGGTTACAACAGAGAAAGAGTGTATTTCGGGAAGTCCGTCTGCATTGGGCATGGCAAATTTGAATATTCAAGAAGGTATTGAGGAGTCTGTTAATCCCCAGATTGCAATGAGAGGTATTACAAGAGTTTGTTCAACTGAGAATCCAGGGATTGATAAATTGAATGATTCTCAGTGGATTGATGTTGGTTATTGTGGGAATTCTAATATTAGGTGTTGGTTGGATACTAAATCTTTAGAAGGGGATTTGGAAAGGGTTTATGCTATGGAGAATAAGTCCTTGAAGGATATTGAAAAAGAGTTAGGAAAGGTTGAAGGGTCTGGAGTTTTGACAGAGGAGGAGAGTTTATCGCTTTTAGATAGTGCTAAAGAGAATATTGGAAATTTGAAAGACATGTTGGGAGATAATCCTAGTAAGGAGAAGGTTGATGGAGTTGTTTCAGATATTGAGGCTGATTTAATTGATGTAGAGAATAATGGTTTTTTGAATTCCCATAAGGCGGCTGCAATGTCCCTAAGGGCTGGGTTGTATAGGAGGGTTGTTGAGTTGAATTATGTTCCTGAAGGTGGAAGTGTGAGTGCTGGTTCTTCTTCTGATAGTTCTTCTGGAAAGGATAGAGTGGAGGAGGATGATTCTGATAGTGGGAATGGTGTAGGTGTTGTAAAAGGTTTTTCATTAGATAAGGAAGGGAAGATTTTGAAGGATGGAGAGTATACAGGATTTTATATTGAAGAGAAGACTGGAAGAAGAGGGGTTTATGAAACTAAAGAACGGGGAGGGTTTGATTTTTTATCTAGGGATTCTCAGATCGGTAGTGTTCTTGAGGCTGAGAAGGTTAAAGGAAAATTAAATATTGTTAGAAATTTGGTCAGTGATGAAAGAAAAGAGGTTGCAGAGGAATTAAAGGATTATGGAATAATTGATGGGAAGATTGTTAGTTGTGATGTTGGGTTTGTTATGAATGGCAATGGGTTTGATAATGTTGAAATTGAGTTTGGGTCGGGAGCGGGAAAATTAGATGGGTTAGGGGTTAATGTTTCTAATTTGAATTTTTGTTCTGGGAAGGTGGAAGTTTCTTATATTGGTAATGATGATTCAGAGGAGGTTTTAAAAACAATTAGTGAGGATGGAACTTATAAATTTAGGTTGGTTCAAGAAGGAGAAGGAGAGAAGGAGATTGCTTATGATAATAATGTTTTTGGAAGAATAGTTGTTGAGTTGGTTTCTGATTCTAAGGTTAAAAAGAAGGTTGAGTTAAATGTTGTTGAGGCTGAAGATGGAAAGGTAGAGGGGACGATTATTAGGAAGGATGAAGAGGAATAATTTTATAGATTTCTAATTATTAAAATAAAAAGGGAAATAAAAAAAATAAAAATTTAGTGGTGAATTTATTCTACTTTGGCTTTTGGCTGGACTTTTTCTCTGACTATTTCTGCGTTGATAAAGTCGTCTGGTCCATAGACGTGCCTTCTTGTTCTTTCGTCAAAAGGTTTTGCAAACTGTGCTTTCTTTTGAACATATATGCCTTCATTGTTATGTAGTTGGACGCAACTTGTTCTGTTGTTTATACCATAGATTGGGTTTGGAACAAGAACAAGTCCTTCTTCTGTTGAGGCGTATCCAGCTTTTTTAACACCAGTTGAATTTAGGTCTATAAGGGGGACCTCGAATACAGGTTCTTGAACATTGCCGACTCTTGTATTGTGTTCCATACTTCTTTGGTCTGCCCTGATTCCTGTTGTTACCCATCTTATTTGGTCGTCTCTTTCAAAGACAATTATTGAGTCGTTTTCTGTAGTATATTCTATAGACCTTGTGTTTGGATTTATTAGAGATAACATTGAGTCTCTTTCAATTGCTCCGTAAGGAAGGTATTTTTTTGAAGATGTTGGTTTTCCATCGACAAGAAATTCTTTTCCTCTTAAAGGCACAAAAACATATTCAGTGCCGTTAAGGTTTGCAACAGAAACTGATGTGTTGAAATCTCTGTCACCAAATTCACTTTCTGCTATGCTGTCAAGTCCGTTTGTGTCAAAGTAGGGTGCGAGGTCTTCTCTTTCTGGCCTCATTGACGTTCCTATAGATCTTGCAGGTATTCTTCTAGATGTATTTTGAGCTAGTTGTGATGAATTTTTTTGAGAATACTCTTTAGAGCTAGATCTTGCGTCTTCTTTTGCTTGCGGGTGCTGAACATTTGGCCAGTATGCGTCGAAACTACAACCTCCTAGTGCAAGTCCTCCAGTTAAAAGCATTTTAGCTAAGTTGTTTTTCATTTTGTTAGACCCCCTTTCAGTTGTTGGTGTTGTGAAGTCATACTATAGCAATGAAAATTTTTTATAAAAATGAATGTGGTATTTTTTTATACTACTTCTTTAAAATGATAACTTTTTTGGAAGGGGTATGAGTTTGCTTGTTTTTTCCAGAGTTAGTAATCCTCTGGATTCTTTCTTTTTACAAAAAAGAAATTACCCCTAAGTAGAAAAAGTAAGATAGTCTAGGTTATCATGGATTCTTTCTTTTTACAAAAAAGAAATTACCCCTAAGTAGAAAAAGTAAGAT
>CAYOTW010000026.1:0-12818 GCA_964407005.1 Candidatus Woesearchaeota archaeon
CACTTTCTTATGTATCTTATCTAATAATGTTTTTGCCATTTTTTATTCTCCTTGTAACTATTGTTACATAGTAACCTAATAAATATACTAATTAAAACTTTCTTTCTATTTTTTTAACAAAACGCAATATAACCTTGGATTTTATTCAGTTTATGCGGATTTATTTAGAAGATGGTTAAAATATCAACGAAGGATTTTTAACAAAAGAAGATTTAATTAAAATACATACTAATTGTTATTTAATAGTGGTTACAAATAGTAAGATTTAAAAATGAAGTTTTATATGGATTTACAATGAAACAAAAATCAAATTTTGGCGGGAATGTTAAACTATCCGGAAAAATTAATATTGAAGATAGCCCTGGCTTTTTTGGAATTAAAAACCTCATTACTAAATTTATAGGGAGTAACAATGGCTGAAAAAATAATTAGAGATAATTTAACTGTTGAAAAATTAATGGGTGAAATGAATAGTCCTCTTTTTTTAGATTATTTAGAAAAGAGTATTGGACAAACAAGAAGCAAGGGGTATGAGACGGCATTTGAATTAGTTAGGTCTCCAGAAGCAGATAGTTTTTATTATCCAAATATGATTAGCGTAGGGGATAATACTTCTGTGGGGATTATGGAATATCAGGAAAGACATTTTCAGCTTATAGATGAGTTTGAAAAAAAGTTCAATATTTCTTTTCCCAATTTTACAGACCATGCTTCATCTGGCGAAGGCACATTGGAATATAATAGATTAAGAGAAGATTATGAAGATAGGTTAAGAAGATTTTTACAAGAAAAGGGAGAAGACTTTGAAATTGATGTTCCAACACCAAAGAATAAATGTAGAGAATATTCATGGCATTTTCAAGATTGTTATTCAGCTATTGGTGTTCATACGCATCCTGTATATAAAATTGGTGGCATGTTTGAAATAAGTAACATGATTCCCTCAGTTCTAGATTTAAGATATCTAAGAAAGATGAAACGAAATTTAGAAAATGGGAATTTGAAGGATTTGCCTCAAGATCTCCTTGAGGAAGAGGATGGCTTAATTAAAATTGTAGCCAATCCGATTATGCTTATTGCAGGAACAGGAGAATTAAATTCAGGATATCCACTAAGACTTTTAACGTGTTATAGTGGGCTTGCCAAAAATAGAGAAATAGAAGATTTTAATCTTCAAATGAGGGAGATGGAAAGAAGAGGATTTTCAAATCCAACACCTAAAATGATAAGGGATGGAAATTTTGCTCAAGTTAAAGGATATTATAATCCTCGAAAAGGAAAGGTAGATTTTGAAGTTAATTCTTTAGATGTATTATTAGAATCTGATTAAAATTTAGTTAAAACTTTTCTTTAATTTTTTTAACAAAAAGAATGTTTTATAAAGTTTGAAAATCAAGAAATATAATGGAAAAAGGGGTTGCTAAAAAAATACAAATAGAAATCATCAAAAACCAAAATTTAACTAAAAAACAAAAAGAAATTATAAATAAAGCAAGAGTTAAACTTTGGGGAAAAGAAAACAAAAAAGATTTCTCAAAAGATTACGAACCAAAAACACTATGGTTCTTTGTTAAAGATAAAGATAAAATTGTTTCTTTTGGAGGAATTAGACCTATTAAAACTAAATACAATAAAAAAGAATATTCAATTGGAGGAATATGTAGTACCATCTCACTTGAGAAAGGAAAAGGTTATGGAACTATTTTAATGAACGCTATGGAAAATTATTCTAAAAAAACAGGAAAGACCCTCCTAGGATTCACAACTCAAACAAAATTTTTCAAGAAAGCAGGAACTAGGACAAAAAAAGACTTAATTAAGAGGTTTATCTTCCTTAAGAAAAATGGAGAAAAAATTTATGATAATGAGGGTGATGGAATTTATTATGATGGAAAGGATAGATTAATATCTAAAATTATTAAAACTAAATCTCCAGCATATATTTTTGTTGAACATTGGTAAAATGAAAAAAGAACACATCTTCCACGAATTTGAATTAAACGACAAACAAATAGAATATTTAATTGAAAAACTAAAAGAATTAAAAGAATCTCAAGAACATATTCATTTTGATTTAAACAAAGATGAAGAACTTTTCATCAAACATAAGGAAAGGAGTTTCGGATGAAAATAAGAAAAGCAAAACCCTCAGACATAAATCAAATTCTAAAAATTATCAAATCAAATAATCCCAATTACCCAATAAAGCAATCCAGAAAAGAAATCTCTGAGATGTTTTCAAATTCCCTAATAAAACCTAATTATCTAGTTGTAGAAGAAAAAAAGGTAATAATTGCTTTCGGAGGATTTTCCCGTTCTTGGACTGATGCAAATATAGCAAATATTTTTTGGATAAATGTCCATAAAGAATTTCAAAGAAAAGGAATTGGAAAAAAATTAATTGATGAGATTATAAAAAATATAATAAGATTTGATAAACCAAAAATAAAACTGATTATTCTTTCAAGCAATAAAATTGATTTCTGGAAGAAGCTTGGATTTAAGAGACTAAATAAATATGATAAAGATTATTGGTTAATGGGAAAGGTATTAGAATAAAAAACCTTATAAACTAAGGTTTACTAATATAAATTATGGTTAATATATATAAAGAAGAGTTAACATCACTTCAGAAAGAGATTTTAAAAGTGTTATCTGTAAAATCGGGTCTAAGCTTAAACCAGAATGGTTTGGCAAGAATATTAAATGTAAGCCAGCCGGCAATAGCTAAAGCACTTCCAAAACTAGAGAAGTTGGAATATATTAAAATGAAAAAAGAAGAGGTGGGAAGATGGAGTATAGAATTAAATAGGGAGAGTAAAAAAGTTATTCAAAAGAAAAGATTAATTAATTTAGAACAAATCTATAAATCTGGGATGGTTGAATTTTTAGAAGAGAATTTTCCAGGAAAAACAATTGTTTTATTCGGTTCTTTTTCAAAGGGAGAAGATACTGAAAAATCAGACATAGATATTGCAATAATTGGAACAAGCAAAAAAAATTTAGAAAGACAACTAACCAAATTTGACAAATATTTCGAGAGAATAATTTTCCTTCATTTTTTTAAAAATCTTAGAGAAGTAGACAAGGAATTAAATGAAAATCTCTGCAATGGAATAGTTCTCGCAGGAGGACTTGAATTATGAAATCATTTGATGAATTTGTAAGAAAGGGAATTGTAAAAAAACAAACACCGGATAATTCAAGGGTAAATGCGTTAATTAGCGAATCCCAAAAAGATTATGAATTTCTAACAGAAGTTCTACAAAAAATTCCTCTTTCAGATAAAAATTCAAATAGAATAATCATTGATGCTTATGATATTCTAATGAAAATAATTCGTTCTAAGATGTTGAAAAAAGGGCTAAACGCTTCAGGTTATGGTGCTCATGAAGCAGAAGTAGCATATTTAGCCGAATTAAAATTTTCAGAAAAAGAAATAGAATTTGCAAATCAATTAAGGTATTTTAGAAACGGAATAGAGTACTATGGAAAATCTTTTGATAAGGAGTATGCCCGAGAAGTTTTAGATTTTTTGGAAAGGGTGAGGGGTTTGAGATGAAAATCAGAAAGGCAAAACCTGAAGATGTAAGGGAATATATAAGGGTGAGAAAAGAAAGCATTAAATTTCTTTCGAAAATAGCAAAAGAAAGAATAACATTATCAGAAAAAGAATTAAGAAAAGAATTTGATGAACTGATTAAGAAAAAAGATATTTTTATTTATTTTTTAGAGGAGGATAAAAAAGTTTTAGGATTTGTAAATATTTTATGGATTTCTAATAAAAAAGTTTCATATTTAAATGATATCTTGATAAAAGAAGAATTTAGAGGAAAAGGTTATGGAAAAATTTTAATGGATAAATTTATGGATTTTTCTAAAAAGAAAGGTGCGAAACAATTAGGTCTTGGAGTAAGGGTTGAAAATAAAAACGCAATAAAAATGTATGAAAAATATGGTTTTAAGACAATTGGATTAAATATGGGGAGGGAGTTATGAAAAATCCAAAAATCCTATGCGTCTGCACAGCAGGCCTAAACAGAAGTAAATACCTCGCATCATACCTAAAAAAGAAAGGATATGAAACAAGATACGGTGGAGCCGGAGTTTCAAAATCAAGAATTAAATCTTGGCTTAACAGAAGAAAATTTGGATTCACAGATAATCCATTAATAAAAGAGGATGTAAAATGGGCAGATATAATCATCGTTGTTAGACCAAAACATGAACATATCTTAAAAAAGAAATTTAAGATTAATGATAAAAAAATAATCGTTCTTGATGTTTCGGATTCTCAAAAAAGAGCAATTGAAAAAGACAAAAAATATGCAAAAATGGATTCAAAACAATTTCAAAAAATTTGGACATATCCGAAACTTAGACAAGCAATTAAACCTTATTTGTCATTAAGAAAATGAAACCTTCAAATAACATGGAACAGCTCTATAAAAAATATGTGAAAGACAAAAAGCTTTATCGTGTTGTATCTGAAGAATATATCCCCACAATAAAAAAAGAAGGATTAACCCCTAACAAAAATCCTTTCAAAAGAGTAAAAAAGAAAATATACAAATTTTTCAAGATTGTAAAAATATTAGAAAATCAAGGAGATGTAATTGATACTAAATGGGGAACTGAAAGCGCTCCAGGATCAAGAGTGGCCCATGTAACTATAAAAGATTTAAAAAAAGATTATATTGACTTAAATCCAGATAAAAAGCATAATGCATATTATAAAAAAATGAATAGCGGAGCTCTTGTCTGGAATTTGGAATATTTAGCTGATGAGTTATTGAAAAGAAAAGATAAATTAACGAAAAAAGAGATTAAACTAATAAAAGAATTAAAAAATTTTTGTAAAGAAAAAAAGAAATTTAAAATGAAGATAATCTCGATCAATGCGGATTCTGAATTTCTCGAAAAAGCACACTTTCAACATTTTACAGGGAAATACTGGAAATGTCCTCTTGGAAGCTTTGAAAATTTTAAAAAAATAATCGAAAAATATGGATGGGATAAATATCGGGATTATCTTGAAGGTAAGAAATTATATTATTTGAGAACTAAACACAATATTCCTGCAACAGAAATCAATTTTGAAAAATGAAACTCTCACAAAACCCCTGGAAGGCATGGAAGAATAAAACAAAAATAGAGAAAGATTCAATCAAAAAAATAATCAGGTCAAGAAACAAAATCATTAAATCAGTTCCAAAAAGCGCATTGGTATCAATCTACATAAAGGGGAGCTTCACACGAAGAGAAATGAAAAAAGGCAGCGATATAGACCTCGTGCCAATAGTAACAAGAAACAAATACCAAAAAAATATATTCTCGGTAAATTCAAAAGAATTGTCTCCATGTATGATTGTTCCACTCTCACTAGAAGAATTAAAAACAAACAAACTTTCAACCAAACCAAAAAGAAAAATAGAACTAAGAGCGAAACCAGATGACTTTCTGAGAAAATTAGATCAATTCATGATTATCTTTGGAAAACCACTTAACCCGAAAAAATTCAACATAAGAAGTCCAAAAAAAATTCTTGATGATGAAATTAAAGTAATAAAAAAAGGTTATCTACCTTATTTCATTTCAGGAGAAATTCCATTTGAACCATTACTGAAAGAAGTTTTCTGGATGACCGAAGCCGAATTAGATTATAAGAAAATCCCTCATGGAAACACCTTTGAAGAAATCTCAAGAGCAATTGAAGACAAAAATCATATTATTCATGACGCAATAAAGTTAAGAAAAAAGAAAAAAATCACAGAAAAAGAAAAGAAAGAATTTGTAAGAAAATTGAAAAGGTGGTTGAAATGAAACATAAAATAAAGGCAGCCGTAGAAAAATTCATAGAAAATTGGGAACACAAAGAAAAAATAATTGGGATTGTTGTCTGCGGTAGTCACATAACCGGAAATCCAACAAAACATTCAGATATTGATTTACAAATAATCCTAAATAAAAATATAAAATGGAGAGAAAGAGGAAATAGAATAATCGAAGGAATTTTAATTGAATATTTTGCAAACCCTCCAAAACAGGTAGAAAAATATATGGAAAAAGAATTCAAAAGCCGAAAGCAAATGACAGCCCACATGTTTTATACAGGAAAGATAATAATAGACAAACAAGGCGAAGCAAAAAGATTAAAACAACTTGCCAAAAAATACATATTAAAAAAATATCTAAAAGCAGACAATTCTTCATTAAAGATTATTAAATATTCGTTGTGGGATATGCAAGATAATTTACAAGAGGTTTATGAAGCAAAAAAAGGAGACTTCAAGTTTGTTTATTTTAATTATCTGAGCAATTTGATTTCTAATTACTCTGAGGCATTAGGCACTTCTGAGCTTCCACAAAATAAAACAAGAAGATTTTTAGAAGATAAAAAAGACAAACTAAAATACAAGATAGAAGATTTCCCAGATAAGAAGTTTAAAAATATGTTTCTAAAAGCAATGAAATTAAACAAAGAAAAAGAGATGATGAAAGCTTATGAAAAACTAACAGATCATGTTCTAAATAAATTAAGGGGCTTTGATATAAGGAATTATGTTTTGAAAAGTCCGATTGAAATAAGATGAAAAACCCAAAAATTCTTTATCATGGAAGTCCTCAATCTGGAATAAAAAAATTCATCCCAAGAAAACCAAACGATGCAGGAGACAATCCTGACAACAAACATGAAGGAGTTTATGCATCAAGCAACAAAAGAGAAGCAATGATTATGGGGATAATCGCAGGAGTTAAAGGCCTTTCATCAATAGATTATGGTAAGAAAATAATGGGAATAATTTATGAAGGAAAGATAACAAAAAAATACTTTTATCTATATCATTTTGGTTCAAAAGATTTCGAAAATATTCCAAAAGGAAGCACACAATTCATATCAAAAAAGGAATTCACGCCAATAAAAACCGAAAAGTTCAAGATAGACGATTACAAAAATTTGATTCGTAAACCAACAAAAGAGGAATTAAAAAGAGTCAATAAAATACTTAACCAAAACAAAATCTCTCTTCGCAAATACAAAAAATCAGATTTAAATCAACAAATAAACCTTTTACTAAAAAACAAAATCTACAAAACAAAATCAAATGCAAATAAATCCGAAAAACCCTGGATAGAAAAAGCACTTAAAAATTATAAAAAAGAAAAGCCTGATTTTTATGTTCTGGCAATAACTTTAAACAAAAGACAAATCGGAAACATTGTAGCAGAGAATATTGATTATAAAAATAAAAAATTAGAAATTGGTTTCTGGATTGTAAAGGACTCTTGGGGACAAGGAATAACAACAAAAGCATTAGAATTATTTTTAAAGAAGATAAAAAAGAAATTCCCAAAATTTACTATTTACGCAAAACATAAAAAATCTAATATTGCTTCAAGCAAAGTTTTAAGCAAATGTGATTTTGAGAAAATTGGAATTAAAGATAATTTAGTTGTTCGGAGATTGAAATGAACTCCCAAAAACCTTATAAACCTGAAGAGACTAATAATATTAATATGCTCCCCGGAGATCTGAATGGGTCTCCGGATGAGTCCTTTTCTTCAAAAGATACTTTTGTTTTTATTGATGTAGGCTTCCTTGAAAAATTAAGCAAACATTTTGGAAATGAAAATTACCTAAAATTTGATAGAAAAAAATTCTCAGAAAATCTATCAAAAAAAGAAGGGTTAAATTGCAAACAGATTTTCTACTATACTGCCCCCCCCTTCCAACCCTCAAATCCTTCAAAAACAGAGGAAAGGAAAAAAAAGGGTTATGATAAATTTATTAAAAAATTAAGAAAAATTGAAATAATTGTCCGAGAAGGTCGTTGTCAAAGACTACAAATAGATGGAAAATTCATTTACAATCAAAAAGCAGTAGACATCTTACTTGCAATGGATTTAATGCGTATACCCATTGAATTCCCAAAAACAAAAAAGATAATTTTAATTTCCTCAGACTCTGACTTTGTTCCAATAATAAGATACTTAAAAGAAATCGGAATAAAAACAACCCTGTTCACCTACTACGAAAAAGGTAGAAATTCTAATTTCTCTAGAAGTAATCATCTTATCAAATCAGTTCATAAATATGTTTTACTAAGTAAAAAAGACTTTGAGGAGGCTAAATTATGAAAAATCCAAAAATTCTTTATCACGCATCTCAGAATAGAAATCTAAAAATAATTAAACCAAAAAATAAAAGTTCAAGAGATAAAAATGAAGGAAAAGTTATTTTTGCTACTTCTTCAAAAGCATTGGCCTCATGTTTCATTGTTCCTACAGACGATTCATGGACAAATATTGGAATAAAAAATGGAAAGACATACATTCTAATAAGTGACAAAAAAAGATTTTTAGAGTTAGATAAAGGGGGAGTTATCTATTCAATTTCTTCAGAGAGTTTTAATTTTGATGAGAATTTAGGTATGAAAGAGATGGAATGGACTTCTAAAAAGCCAATTAAAATTTTAGATAGAGAAGTGTTCACATCAGGACTTGAAGCTATGAAAAAATTAGGTGTTGAGATTAAATTTATTGATAAAAAAGTTTTTGAAAAATTAAACAAAGAACAAATTAAAATATCTGAGGTATTGAAATAAAAAACCTTATAAACTCGGGTTTACTAGTCTAAACTATGGTTAATATATATAAACAAGAGTTAACATTGCTTCAGCAGGGGATTTTAAGGGCATTATCTGTAAAAGCTGGGTTAAGTTTAAATCAGAATGGCTTGGCAAGGATATTAAATGTTAGTCAACCAGCAATAGCCAAAGCACTTCCAAAACTGGAGAAGTTGGAGTATATTAGAACGAAAAAAGAAGAGGCAGGTAGGTGGAGTATAGAACTAAATAGGGAAAGCAAAAAGGTTATTCAAAAGAAAAGGTTAATTAACTTAGAACAAGTTTACAAATCGGGACTGGTTGAATTTTTAGAAGAAAATTTTCCAGGAAAAACAATTGTTTTATTTGGTTCTTTTTCAAAAGGGGAAGACACAATAAATTCAGATATAGATATTGCAATGCTTAGCAAGGAGAAAAAAATTCAATTAACAAAATTTGAGAAAATATTTGAAAAAACAATTTTCTTACATTTTTACAATTCTTTAAAAGAATTAAATAAAGAATTAAGAGAAAATATTTGTAATGGTATTGTTCTTGTAGGGGGGATAGAATTATGAAAGAATTTAATGAGTTTTTAAAAAAAGGAATTGTAAAAAAACAATCTCCAGATAATTCAAGAGCGAATGCATTAATTAAAGAAGCTCAAAATGATTATGAATTCTTAAAAGAAATATTAAACAAAATTCCCTTATCAGATAAAAATTCTAATAGAATAATTATAGACTCTTATGATATAATTATGAAAGTTATCAGATCAAAAATGCTTAAGCAGGGCCTAAATGCTTCAGGTTATGGCGCTCATGAAGCAGAAGTTGCATATTTAAAAAAATTAGGATTTTCAGAGAAAGAAATAGAGTTTGCAAATCAATTGAGGTATTTTAGAAATGGGATTGAATATTATGGAAAATCTTTTGATAAAGGGTATGCAAAAGAAGTTCTGGATTTTATGGAAAGAGTTAGGAGGGCGGGATGAAAATCAGAAAAGCAAGGCCTGAAGACGCAAGAAAAATTTCGATATTAAGAAGAAAAACATTAAGAAAGATTAATTCAAAAAGTTATCCTAAAAAGATTGTTGAGATTTTAATTCAAAAGAATTCTGGAAAAGACATTAAGGAAAAGATTCAAAAGAGGGAGATGTTTTGCGCAATTGAAAATGGAAGAATAACTGGGACTATTGATTTAGAGGGCAATAAGATTGGAGGACTTTATGTTCATCCTAATTTCATTGGGAAAGGGATTGGAAAAAATTTATTAGAATCTATCGAAAATTATGCTAGGAAAAAAGGAATTAAAAAATTAATGCTTTATTCAACATTGAATGCAGAAAATTTTTATAAAAAATATGGATATAAATTAAAAAAGAATGAAATAGGTTGGAAGGATGTTTGCCCTGTCCGAGTCCCCATTATGGAGAAGAAATTATGAAACCTAAACTCGACGTTCTTTCCAGAAAAATTCTAAATGAAATAGAAATGAATGCGAGAATCCCTCATTCGCAGTTGGCAAAAAAACTCAAAACTTCAAAGCAGGTTGTGAAGTATAGGATAGAAAAACTTGAAGAGCAGAATATTATCCAGGGATATTTTGCAATTGTGGATCTATTGAAATTAGGATATTCTGTCCATGTTATTTACTTAAAACTCCAAGAGATTTCTTCTAAACAAAAAGACAACTGGCATAAACAAATAGATAAACATCCTGCTGTAATGTCAACTGGAAAGAATACAGGGGAGTGGGATTTAACAATTGTAATGAGGTCAAAAGATAACAAGGACCTAGACAAAATTTTTAAGGAGATAACAAATGGAAAAGAAGGTAAGATAAAAAATAAGATTATCACGACGCAGATTGAATCTACTTATTTGACTGAAACAATTTTTTATAATAAACAAGGGAATGAAGCAACTACTGATGGGGAACCAGAATTTGATGGAAGACTGGATGAAAAAGATGAAAAACTTTTGGAAATCCTTGCAAGGGATGGTAGGGCAACATTGGTTGATTTGTCTGAAGATTTAAACCTAACGCCTAATGCAGTTAAAGAGAGAATAAAGAATCTTGAGAAGAGTAGGATAATTGTTGGGTGGAAGACTAAGATAAATTATGAACTTTTGGGGTTTTTGCATTTTCGTGTTTTTGTTCATTCAAAGAAGATGTCTGATGATTTTTATGAACAAATAAAACAATTTTTAAAAAGAAAGGGAAATATAGAATCCATTTCAAGATTTTGGGGCTATGCTGATATTGATTTTAGAATTCATGCAAAAGATATTTTTGAATTGTATAATGTGATTGCTGAGATGAAGGATAGCTTTATTGAGAATATTATTGATATTGATTCTATGATAATTGTTGGTTGGGAAGGGATTAATTATTGGCCGAAGTAAAAGTTAAACTTTTTAGGAGAAGATTATTTAAACTCAAAAGAACATAGAGAAGGAAGATGGTGAAAAAAAGAATATTATTTGTATGTAGATTTAATCAGACACGAAGCCAGATGGCCAGAGAATTATTTGAGAAGTTAAATAAAAATAAGAATATTGAAGCTGATTCTGTCGGAATAATAAGGGCATGGGGATCAAAAGATCTTAAGAAATCTCAAGATTATGTTTTCAAAAAATATGGTCTCAAAAAAAAGAAATCTAAACAATTAGATACTAGATTAGTTAGTAAACAAGATATAATAATCATCGTTGCTGATGACGTTCCAACTTCAGTATTTAATCCTCAAAAAAATGAAGGAACAAGGGTTATTAAATGGCGAATAAAAGATGACCATAAATACAAAGACAAAACACGCAGGGAGAGATTAGAAAAAGTTTACTTAGATATTGAAAAAAGAATAAAAAAATTAGTTTCTTCTCTTAATGAAAATAAATAAAATTTTTAGATTGTTTTCCTCAAAAGGCTAGGATTTTTATGAATTTTTCTTTTTTCACCAATTTCTTTTAATATTAATTTTACAATGTCACTGATTTTATGATTGCTTGTATTTATCATTATATCTTTCTTTTCCGGTTTTGGACCTTTCTTTTTCCATTCTTCTTCTGGCAAATTTTTCTTATTAACTCTCATTGTGGGTTTTTCTCTTTCAACATCTCTTTTAATTGCATCAACCATATCCACATCTAAAAAAAATGAATAAACCTTATAGTCTTGTTCCTTCAAATCCTTTCTCAAGATTTTTTTAAGTTTAGACTGGGTAGATTCTTGTATAATTATATTTAATTTTAAATCCCTCATTACCCTTCTTAAAATTTTAAATATGGCCTTCTTAGAAATATCATTCATAACGGATCTATCCTTAAGTCCTAGTGGTTCAAACATTTCTTTTATTTTCCAGATATCTACGTAAATCCAGTCAGATAAGTTTTTAGCAAGCTCATAAGAAATTGTCGATTTACCTGCAGTAGTCTTACCTCTTATTATCACAATCTTCTTTTTTCCCATAGTAAAATTAGTCCGATTAGCTTTATATAATTATTTTAACTATTAAATTTGACTTCGAAGATTTTGAAATAATGTAAAAAGGTATTTAAGGGCAAGGTTGTTTGTTTTTGTATGGAAGGAAAATATATTATTGCGTCTGGACCGGTTATTATTGATGACGGGAAACTTTTAGTTAATCGTGATGATAGGGATGATTTTTATAAACTTCCAGGTGGAACTGTGGAAGATGGAGATGATTTAGAGACTGCATGTCATAGGGAGTTTAAGGAAGAGAATAATGGAGAGTGTGAAATAATTCGTCCGCTAAATCCTATGATAATTTATAAAAATCCTCAGACTGAAGAAAGGATGACTATTGTTTTGGTTCATTATTTGGCGCGTTGTAAGAATAAAGATGATTTGCAGGCAGTAGAGCCGATTAAGGAAGTTAGGTGGTTGCCGATTTCTGAGATTAAGGAAGGGAAGTATAGTGTTGCTCCAAATATTGAATATTTGATTGGAAAGGGCGATATCTCTTAGGTTTTTTGGTTTTAAAATCATCTTTTAAATTTTATGAGCCTGCTGAGATTTTACTCGCACTTCATTCTTGAAATTATAAACAGAATTAGTCAAGAGCAAAGATGCTCGCTCAGGACCTGTCCTTCGTTCTATATGAGCCTGCTGATTCAGAAATTAAAATTTCTGGAACTTCAACTCCTAAGAAAACCAAGGTTTTTTAGGTTTTGCAAGAGCTCGCAAGCT
>CAYOTW010000027.1:0-12199 GCA_964407005.1 Candidatus Woesearchaeota archaeon
CGCGAAGCGGATTGTGAGCGTTAGCGAGCAACCTTTAGGGCGGGGAGGATGTCATTATTTATAAAGTTTTAATCTATTTATTTTTATGAATAATCGAGGGATTTCGGCTGTTGTTGCAACTGTTTTAATTATTTTAATTACTGTTGCTGCTATCTCTATAATTTGGGTAGCTGTTTTGCCTATGTTAAAAGAAAGAAGTTCTATTGATGTTTCTCAAGCTGACTTAAGTATAGATACATCTTCAGGATATACTACATATGATTCTAAAAATAATTTATTGGGGGTTCAGATAAAAAGGGGATCTGATGAAATTAATTATTCTTTTGTTCAGATAATTATTGGGATTGAAGGGAACTCTAAATCATATATTAAGCCTGCTCCGGACAAGAATAGTGCTAGAACTTTTTATTTTAGGGTGGGTAGTGAGCCAGATACCTTAAAGGTTGCTCCTGTAGACTCTGTTATTGAAGGCCGGGTTAATGATGCAGGTGTTATAACTTCAGAGGTAGAAATTGATAAGGCTGGGAGTATTTCTGAAGAAGATAAAGAGATTACAAAAGAAGAAGGGGTTATCGAAGATTTAGAATGTGCGGAGTGGGATCCCGATATTGGAGATTATGACTATTTTAGTGTAGGAGGCCTTTCTAGAAGCGGAGATTATTTTTGTGGTGCTGAGGGAGATTATGGGGAATGTGGGTTAGATTCTCAGTGTGACGACGATAATGATTGTACTTTTGATAATTGTACAGTCTCTTTAACTTGCGAGAATCTTGATAAGCCAGCAGGTTTTGTTTGTGATAATGATGGTGAAGGTGGATTGTGTGATGGAAATGGAAATTGTGGGGAGTGTGTTTCTGGAGAGGATTGTGTAGAAAGAAGTTGTTATTCTAAGACTTGCAATTCTGGAAATTGCGAGTATATTCCTCTTTCAGAAGGAGAGCTTTGTGGAGGAGGGATTTGTGATGGGAACGGAAATTGTGTTATTAGCGAACAATTTTGTATTTGGGACTTTCCTGAAAAAAGTTGTTCTGCAGATGATGACGGAATAGATAATCTTTGCAGTTATGGTTATGATTTTGGGAGCGGTAGTACGAGTCAATTTAAGTTGATTGATTTGGTTGAAGAAGAGCATATCCTTAATATGACCTTTGATATTTATTATTCTTGTTATGCATATGAATATGAAGTATTCTTGAATAGTGTTTCTCTTGGAAGTTTTGAGACTGAAGATTCATTAAAATGTGGTTGTGAGCCTTCAGATTCTCAGTGGCCTTTTACTTTTTATATTACTAATCAAGATTTGTTGAATAATGAGTGGAATTTTGAAGGGGGCAATAATATTAGTGTTGTTTTAAACGAAATAGGTACTTTTGCGGTTCAGAGTTATTATGAGTTGGAGATTGGGTATTATTAGTTTAAGATAATTTAGGGCGGTATTTTAATTTGATTAAATTTATTAAGCTGTTTTTGTAGTAATTTTTATGGCGAAGATTGATGATGTTTTAAAACAGGAGTTGGGCGAGATTTCTTTATCTAGTGAGGAAAAGGCGAGTTATGAAACTATTGCTAAGGATATTGTTGCAAAATTAGAAAAAGAGGGTTTGAAGGCTTTTGTGGGGGGGAGTTTGGCTAAAGGGACGATGATTAAGAAGGATGTTCAGGATTTGGATATTTTTGTTGTTTTTGAAGACGCCAAGGAAGATTTGTTAGAAAGTGTTTTGAAAAAGCAAGGGTTTAATTATGATGTTGTTCATGGCTCTAGGGATTATTATAAGTTGAAGTTTGATTCTGTTTTAGTTGAGTTGATACCGGTTTCTAAGGTTGAGAATCCAGATGATGCAGAGAATGTTACTGATTTGTCTTTGAGACATGTTGAGTATGTTAATAAGAAGATTAAGAAGGATAAGAATATTGTCGACGAGATTAAGCTTGCAAAGGCTTTTTGTTTTGCTCAGGATGTTTATGGTGCTGAGTCTTATATTCAGGGATTTTCTGGTTATGCTTTAGAGGTTTTGATGATTTATTTTAAGAGTTTTAAGAAATTTTTAAAATGGGTTGTTAAAAAATCTAAAAAAGATAATGTTGTTTTAGATCCTGAAAAACATTTTAAATCTGTTAATGAGGTAATGAGGGAGATTAATGAGAGTAAGTTGTCTTCTCCTTTGATAGTTGTTGATCCTACTTATAGATTTAGAAATATAACTGCGGCTTTGAGCGAGGAGACTTTTGATAAGTTTGTGGATTCTGCTAAGAGGTTTTTGAAAAAGCCTGATTTGGATTTTTTTGTTAAAAAGAATGTTGATGTAGAATCTTTAAATGAGTTTGCTAAAAAGAATAATGCTAAATTTATTGAGATTGAATTTAAGACTGATAGGCAGGAAGGGGATGTTGCTGGGACAAAGATGAAGAAATTTTTTAGGTTTATGTGTTTGGCATTAGAGAAAAATAATCAAAAGATTTTGAAGAGAGAGTTTGTTTATTCTGGAAAAGGGCAGAATGCAAGGGGATATTTGGTTGTTGTTGAAAATAAGGATAAAGAGATTGAGGGACCTTTGTTGTCTATGAAGTCTGCTGTTGAGAATTTTAAGAGAGTTAGGAAGAAAACTTATAAGAGAAAAGGAAGGATTTATGCTAAGGAGAAAATTGATTTGAAAGAGGTTTTTGGTTTTTTGAAAAATTTTGAGGGTGAGATGGGTGTTGAGTTTTTTGTTAAGGATTGATTTTTGAAAAGAGATAATTAGTTTTTGATTAGTAAGGGAAGTCGTTGAAGATTTTTTTTATCGAAGATTTTTTTGCCTGCTTCAAGTTTCTTCCTTCGGAAGAAAGACCCAATCTCACAATTTGCATCTCCATCTTATAAAGATAGTTGTCGAAGCGAATTGCCCTCCTCACAATTTGCATTCGATATATTTTCATCTAATTTGTCAAAAGCGAATTGTTCGTCCCCACTCTCGCTTCATTTCATTCCGCTCGACTTAGTTAGTAAAATCTTTTCTTCCCTCTCTCAGAATTTGTATCTTTAGAATAGAAAGATTTATCTCATAATTAGACATAACTATCTTAGAAAGATAAAACCTAAAATTAGAGGGGTAGATAAATTAGCAAGGGGATTAAGACAATCCTAATCTTCCTCTTTGATTATAATAGTATATTCTTTGTTGTCTTTCTGTTCTTTGTCCTCTTTCTTCACTAGGGTCTAAGCCTGGAATTTCAGAGTCAGAGATATATTCTTGAGGGAATGAAGTGGGAGGTCTATTTGCTTCTTGTCTTGTTGCTTGTCCTGTAAAATATGTTTTGGACATTTTAACACTCTCCAATAGTGTAATTTAAATCTATATAACTTCCCTCAAGTCGATCTAATAATTTTGGGCATTTTTCAGGTTGTTCAGGCAAGATTTTACAGTATAGTCCTTGCATAAGGGTCAAGTAAGAATTGCCTTGATTTTCTGCAGGTTTTTCTTTTTGCATTTTAATCTTTCCACGCAAGTTCAAACATATAAGCTAGAGAAGATGTGAAGAATGCTGAATTTATCCACACACCATAATCAAAGTCTTCATGAATGTTTGTTGGTTTAATTGTAAAAATAATTTCTTTTCTATCTACAATCACAAACCTTGCATTAAGATCTTTTGATTTTACTGGGACTCCTAGTTTTTTAGAGATTTTTTTTGCATCTTCTTCAGAGTCAGGGATTATAATTTTTACATCAATTTTTCTTTTTTTAAGTTTTGCAAATAAATCTGAAAACATTTTTTGTTTTGAGGAAAGTTCGTAATAGGAGGAGGCTATGTAAACTTCTTCTTCTGCTTCGTTGATTACCTCTCTAATCTGGATATAAAGATTTGATCGTCCTTTGATTGAAGTTGATAATTCATGGTTTTTAATAGGCTCTATACCTTTTTTATGCAGGTCTTCTAGTTCTTCGTATTCTTTTGTTTCCTTAAGCTTTGCAAGAACATCTACTTTTTCCTCTGCAGTTTTTAATGTGTTATTTTTAAGTTTTTCAATAACATTTTTTGGTTTAACGGCAATATATTTTACTGGTTTTCCTAGTTTTTGAATTACAAATCCTCTTTTTTCAAGAGATTCTAAAACATCATATGTTCTTGATCTTGGAACTGAAGACATCTCTGCTACTTCTCCTGCTGAAGATACGCCTTTTGAAAGCAGTGCTAGCCACACTTTTGTTTCATAGATATTTAAGTCAAAGTATCCTTTTATTTTGTTTATTAATTCATTTTTTACTATCATTGTTTTCCTCTAAAAATTTCTTGGTATTTTTTACTATTTCTTATTTCATGAGCAAGTTCAAATTCTTCTTGAGAAACTTGCATGAGCTCGCCTTGAGAAAGTTTATAGTGTCTTCCAGGGTTTTCTCCTAGACCAACTTCTAAAAGTTTTACTATTTGCCCTGAGTTTAAACCTTGTGTAGTATATTTTTGTGTCATTTTACTACTATGACAAGATGAAGGTTTATAAATCTTTCTGTATGTTGTCTTTTGTAAGTGATTACATTAGAAAAATTTATAAATTGTTTTTGTTTATTTAAAATATGATTAAGATAGTTGTTAGTTTTTTAATTGGTTTTTTGACTTGTTCTTTGGTGTTTGGGGCTATGTTATTTTATGAAGATTTTAGTTTAACTGGATTGGTTGTTTCTGAAGGTATTTTGCCTTCTGATTTTATTTCTAATGACGATGTTGTTGTTTTGCCAGATAGGGTTGTTTTGTGGGTAGAAAATGTTAGTTTAGCTTCTTATAAAAACACTGGAAGTATGTATCCTATTTTAGGAGAGTTTTCAAATGGATTAAATGTTGTTCCAAAAGAGGTTGGCGAGCTGAATGTAGGGGATGTCATTAGTTTTAGGTTGGATAATACTGTTGTTGTCCATAGGATTTTTGAAAAAGGAGTTGATGGGAAGGGAGTTTATTTTTTAACAAAAGGAGATAATAATGAATTTGAAGATTTTAAGAAAGTAAGGTTTGAGGATATTGAATCTGTTTTGGTGGGGATTTTATATTAGTTTTATTAGTTTGAATAAGAGGATTGCTAGGAATATTCCTGAAGTTATAAACGGCATTGCAGGATATGATTTCTTTTTTTCGGATTTTAGTAAAAGGTATGTTAATCCGGCGAGGGCTCCAAATATTACAAATAATGCAGGGACAAAACCATAGCCTGGGGCTGTCAAAAAAACGCCAGATGTTATGATTGGAAATACAATATCTCCTCCACCAAGTATTGCAAATGAAACTTTAACTTTCTTTTTTGATTTTTTAGTTTTCATCTGTTTAATTTTGTTTTTCATTTTTTTAGAAATGTTAGGAATAAAGAATCCTGAGATTATATTTAGTTCTTTAATTTGGTATTTTGCCATTTTTTGCATCATGCCTGTTTTCCAGACCATCCACATATCATAAATGGATATTAAAACTAGGAGTATTGCAACGGTAAGGGGGGTTAGAAGAGAGACAAAGATTACTGCAATTCCTGGGTAGATTAAAAGTTCGGTTAGGTTGTGAACGAGGATGTGTGGCCTTATAATTTTAAAGTATGCAAGAGGTAAGGCCATTACAATTGCGACATATGAAGCTGTTTGTAATTCAAAATTATTTTTTAAAATTGCTGTCAATGAAATCCCAATTGCAAGGACTACTACAATGAAGAACCATGTCTTTATTATAAATCTCCATTTATATTTT
Organism: Candidatus Woesearchaeota archaeon; assembly: GCA_964407005.1. Taxonomy (GTDB): domain Archaea; phylum Nanobdellota; class Nanobdellia; order Pacearchaeales; family GW2011-AR1; genus CAYOTW01. Next base: position 5,704 of record CAYOTW010000027.1, read on the forward strand.
GTAATAATTAGCAAGAGGGCTATGGCTAATATAAATGAGAAAATTATTGAGACTAGATTAAATGAGTTTTCTGTTTCTGCTGTAGTTTGTAAATTGTATGGTAGTTCTGGATTGAGAGTATGTTCATAATATGAGTTGATGATAAATAGGCCAATAAATTGAGTAAGAAGAAACATTGTTAGTATGAGAATAGTGATTGATGTTTTGTGTTTCATATAATCTTATGATGTAAGTATTTTTAAAGGTTGTTTTATTTGTGATTTTATGAGCCTTAGGAAAGGAGTTAGGTGTTGTCCTTGCGATAATTTTGATGAAGAGGGAGTTATTGAATTAGATGGTGTGGATATTAAAGTTGATAGTTCTTATGTTCGTAGATTTGAGGATAATGGTTCTTCATTTTATTATGTTGATTGTTCTAGTGTAATAGATTTTAGGCAGTGTAATTGTAAGAGAGAATATCTTGTTGGAACAGGTTATGTGGGGGAAGATTGCAGGAGCAATAAAAAATTAGTTAGATTGGATTTAGGCGAAAGAATGTTGATGATGGCAGTTTCTGAGGACAAGATTATAGATTTATCTTAGTCTTATTGTTTCTAAATTTCTTGGAACAATAGTTTCTAATCTGTACATTTTGTGTAGGCTTGAAGCAAGGTCTAGGGATTTTGATGCTTCTCCGTGATTGATTAGAACTTTTTTTGGTCTTGGGCTCATGTTTGATATAAATGCCACAAGCTCATTTCTTGAAGAGTGCGCAGAAAACCCCTCTATTGTTTTGATTTCTAGGTTTATTGGTGTGGTTTCGTCTTTTCCATTTACATTGAATGTTGCATGTGATGCTCCTTCCTGAATTTGTCTACCTAGTGAACCTACTCCCTGATAACATACAAAACATATTCCATTTTTAGCATTACTTGCAAATTCTTTTAAATATTCTACTGAAGCTCCTCCCACTAACATACCTGAGGTTGCTAGAACAATACATGGTCCTCCTTCAATAACTTTTTTTCTTTCAGTAGACGAACCTACTTGATTAAATGTTTCTGATAAAAATGGGTTGTCGTCTTGAAATATTGCATTTCTAACTGCTTTAGATAAGAAGTCTGGGTATGCTGTGTGGATGGCGTTAATATCCCAAATCATCCCATCTATGTAAATTGGGGCTTTTGGGATTTTTCCTTTTTTCATTGCATCTTCAATCACTAACATTGTTTCCTGGGCTCTTCCTAAACCTAATTCAGGTATAAGAAGTTTTCCCCCTCTATCAATTATTTTATTTATATAATCAATAAGTTCTTGTTCTGATTCTCTTCTTGGAGGGGAAGTGTTTTCTTTTCCACCGTATGTTGATTCCATCATTACTGTTTCTAGTCTTGGAAATCTTGATGCAGCTGGTTCTAGTAATCTGGACTTTCCAAATTTACTATCTCCTGAATATAAGAAGTTGTGCAATCCATTGCCAATATTAAAGTGAATCATTGCACTTCCTAGTGTGTGTCCTGCGTTGTACATTGTTATTCTAATATCTGGTGTTATATCTGTAACTTCATTGTAATCTAAACAGATAGAGTGTTTTACCATTTTTTTAACATCTGAGGAGTTAAATATCGGTGCTGCGGCTTGTTTGTATGCTACTCCTATAAAGTCTAAGGCTAGTAGTGCAGCTATATCTCTTGTAGGGGCAGTCATATAGACTGGACCCTCATATCCCATCCTGTAGAGGTAAGGGATTAAACCAGAATGATCTAGATGTGCGTGCGAGACTATAACTGCGTCTACTGAATTTATATTAAATTCTGGAGCATCTAGATAGGGGAATTTTTCTTTTCCTTCTGAAGATACATCAACCCCGCAATCAATTAAAACTTTTGATAGTGGTGTTTGCAACAAAAAAGCACTTCTTCCAACTTGTCTTGCTGAACCTAATGCTGTGATTCTTACCCACTCTTCTATTTTATCGGGATTCCATGATTTATAGATTTTCTTTCCAATTGAATTTAGAAATTTTTTTCTTTGATTATTGTTTTGATATAGTACTGAACGAATGTCTTCGGTTATTTTTGATTTTATAGCTGGACTTCTTTGTACTTGAGGGGTCCAAAGTGTCTCTCTTTTTATTTCTTTTAGTAGTGAGCCTGCTTTACCAATTGCTAGACCTGGTTTTTTTGCTTCAATTACTACAATGCTTCTTTGTTTGTCAAAAATTACTTGAGATACTTCTGCCTCTTCAGGGATAACTTTTTTTATGGCTTCTTGTGTTTTTTCTTCTGTTTCTAATAGTTTTTCTGAGGCTCTTAATTCAATTCTTTTTTTTATTTTGTTAACTACTTCTTTAATCTTAGATTCTCCTTCTTTGAAAAATGCTGTATCTGCAGTATACACTACAATGTTTGCGCCTTCAAAAATTGTAGAATCTACTGCACCTCGTGGCAACTCAGATTCAATTGTTTTTAAGATGTCGGTCATTTTGAATATTATTCTTGTTCTTTGTCTATAAGTTTTGCATCAACTTTTTTTGAAAAAACTTTTTTGATTTCTCCTGGTTTTATAGTATAGATATCAAATCCATCTCCAACTCCAGGTTGTCTTCCTTTTGTTGCATTAAATACTTTTTTTGCTAATTCTATACCTTTTTCTAATGTAATGTTTTTATCATATTCTACATCTAATATTCCTAGGCTTTCAAAGGGTGCTCCTGTTGCCTGGTATGTTTCTATCTTTTGCAAGTATCCGTCTGGAGATGCATCATAAAGTCCGGTTCCAGCAACTTTGTCGTAACCTGCGATTAGAAAATGTGCAATGCTTGGAATCATACTTGGCGCCCTTATATTTTGATATAAAAAATTAGAGGTTAGAGAAGCTGCTTCTTTTAGTGTAATTTTTTCTTTGCTTTTTAGTTCTTTTAATTTTATTTCTGCACTAATTAATTTTAGTGTTCTTCTAGAATCTGAAGCCCCTCCTGCTGTAGTTGCTAAAATTCTATCATTAATTTTATGTATTTTGTCTGCTGTTCCTGCTATATAGGCTACACCACCTCCTGAAGCATATGTTTGTCGATTATCTGCAGCAAGAACTATGCCATCTTTACAAACAATTCCCACAGTGAGGGTTCCTGTTTTTAATACATACTTATCAAGTTTTTCTTTTGATTCATCCATCTTAAGAGATTAGAAGTTAAAACCTCTAGAATTTATGTTTTTATTAAGATTGAGGTATTTAAAAGGTTTTTGGTTTTTTTGGATTATAGACAATCTTAAAAAGCCTGATGGTAAGTAATATTATGGTATATGAGAATTTATTGAATACAGCTTATGAACAGATTAAGCCTGTTGAGGGTTGTGATCGGTTTGAAGTCAGAAAGGTTGAAGGAAGGATAGAGGGTTCTAAGACAATTATATCTAATTTTGGGCAGGTTGTTAATTGCATGAGGAGGAGTCCAGAACATGTTTCTAAATTTTTATTTAAGGCTCTTGCGACTTGTGGAGAGGTAAATGGGGAACGATTAGTGTTAGCTAGAAAGGTAAATTCTTCTGAGATTAACGAGAAGATTGAGAAGTATGTTAATGAGTATGTTCGATGTAAGGATTGTAAAAAACCTGATACTGAATTAGTTAGTGAGGGTGGAAAGGTTATTATGAGATGTATGGCGTGTGGTGCTAAAAATGAAGTTCATAAAATTTAGAAGGAGGTAAAATGGTAACAGGATATTGTGTAGTTTGTAAAGAGAAGGGTGTTGAAATGAAAGACCCAGTGATTGGAAAAACTGCTAGAGGTGGCTTTATGGCAAAAGGTCTTTGTTCTAAGTGTGGAAAGACAAAGATGTGTGCTATGATGTCAAAAGATAATGCAGAAAAAGCAATCGAGTCGGGCGAAGCTAAAAAAGGATATTAATTTATTTTTATTTTTCTATTATTTTTATTTTCATATTTGTAATTTTGTTATTTGTTGATTAGTTTTATAAATAGTGTTTTCTGATTATTTATATGTTAGTTAAGATTCATGATGCTTATAGGGTTGTTGTGGCTATTTGTGATACTGATTTGTATGGAAGGAAGTTAGAAGAGGGAAAGATGCAGTTAGATTTGAGTGCTGATTTTTTTAAAGGTGAGGAGAAAACTAAGGATGAAGTTAGGGAGATTATTATGGACATGAAAAAAGAGGATGCGACATTTAATATTGTTGGGGAGAAGTCTGTAAATTTGGCCTTAGAAGAGGGAGTTATTAAGTCTGAAGGAATCATTAAGATTGAAGGTGTTCCTGTTGCTTTAGTTTTATTGTGATGTTTAAGGATTTTTGAAGGGGATTAAATGACTTGGCGAGTTTTTGTGATTATTTAACAACTTTATTTAGCTTTATTTTATTCTGCTGTTCAACGAAATTTCTAATTCTCCTAAAATCTTAATTAAAAACAAAATAGCTAAAATCTCTCTCTCAGCTGTCCCCCAAAAAGTTTTACTCTTTCAAGATATAAACTTTACTAACTAGCGGAAGAGCAAAATTTTTTCCAACCACCCAACTCGAGCCCAAGTCTTGTTATTTATATTTTAATTTGTCAAGACTTAAACTCTCGCCCCAGTTACGAGGTGGGCGCCTGTCCTTCGGACAGTTTTTCAAAACTTTCAGTTTTGAAATTTAATAGAAATAATCTTTTTTTAACCGCCCAAAGCAATAACTTTATATATATATATATTTTCTAATAAATTTACTATGAAAACAAAATTAATTTTACCAGTTTTCTTCTTAATGATTTTGTCTCTCTTTATCTTTGTTTCTGCAAATGATGAATGTGTATCAGAATGTTCTGAAAATTCTTGCCAATTATATGAGGGAGATATTCTAAAAACCTGGATTTATGAATTTAAAATAAAAAATGTGGATGCCACTTTTTCTCAAATCAAATTAGATGTAAACGGGCAAGAATATACTTTTTTGAACGATGGAAAATCAATTCAATCTTCTCCAAAAATTACAATAACAAATGCCCTGTATTTTTTAGGAGGTTCAAAGTGCCCATCCTCTATTAAATTCACATATGATAAGGATAGACCAAATTCAGCATGCATTGGAGATACAAAAAATTGCATAATATATTGGGGGGATGAGATTAATATCGAGAACCACCTAGTTTCTCTATCAGACATTTCTTCAGGAAATGGGGAGATTACCTTCGATGGAGAGAAACACGAGATTTCAAAAGGAACTTCTATTGGAACTAACTTAATACTAAATATAAAGGATATAGAATATTTACCCAACGACCCATCGCTATCTTTGGTTACACTTAATTATGAAATTCAAGAAGAAGATGAAAATAATCCAAATGAAATTGATTATTGCATTGATAAAGACTCTGAATTATATGGTGAAGAAGCTAGTCACTATGTTAATATTCCTGTTGAGTTTCAATGGGATGGGGCGGAATCTTCTCCAAAAGATATGTGTTTAGGCACCAAACTTAGTGAAGGAGATTGCGATTCACTTAGCGAGGGTAATAGTAATGAAGATGTTGAATGTGAAAATGGATGTTTAGAGGGGGTTTGTATTTTTAAGGAATATTAGTCCAGCTGCATAGATAATATATGCCATCTTTATGAAAATAGTAGTTTAATCTTAAATAACATTGAAATCTCTTTAAACACAATAACTGGACAAAAAAGCGAAGCAAACCAAAAAGCTACACTTTCAATTGGGCAAGATATAAAAGAAGTTGAAGAAAAAGAAGTTTACTTAAATGATTATCTTAAAATTAAATTCTTAAACATAAATCCTTCAGCAAATAAGGCGAGATACCCCCCTTTCTTAGTTTTTGATTATAGCATTTTAAAGAAAAACATCGCAGACAAATTAGATGATGAAATTGGGGATGAAAAGCCCATAGAGAACAATTCAAATTGTGATGGCTGTTTAACAAATGAAAAATGTTATGATTTAGGTTATAGAAAAGAGATTAACCAAACTTCTTTTTATTGTTCAGAAGCAGGGTTTATTAAACAAAAGAATTCTGATGAATCCTGCGAGAATAATTTTGAATGTTCTTCTAATATTTGTGCAAATTCAAAATGTATTGATGGAAATTTAATTCAGCGTATTATCAATTGGTTTATGAAGTTATTTAGTTAAAATGGAAAAAACAAAATATAAGATAGAAAAAAACAAAAACCTTCTAATAGTTCTAATTATATCCTCCTTTTTATCTTTAGCTTTTTTATTCGGGTTATATTTTTATTTTAATACACTACAAAATCCCCACGAAATCATAAAGGTAATAAGTTTTGTTTTACCCTATTTTATTGGACTTACTTTCGTAATAATTTTGATTTATTTTTTAACATACCTATATGGAAATATAACCTTGAATGATGATAAAATGAGAATTATATTTCCACAAAAAACTTTTATTATGCTTTATTTTTACAAGGGCATAGGAAATATGAATGGGTTTGATTCTATAAAAATTGAGGGAAAAAAGATTAGAAAAATTAAATCTCAATTATTTGTT
>CAYOTW010000028.1:0-512 GCA_964407005.1 Candidatus Woesearchaeota archaeon
TCAAAATGGTTTTAAAAGGATTGTTGTTGTGGAGTTGGATAGAAAGAATAATAAGTATTTTTTGATATGAATAAAATCCCTCCTGTAATGAATATTTGTTTTTTAAATTTCAATATGTTAACCGAATAATATTTAAAGGCCAAGCCTTGTATTAATTAATACTTGGAATTAATTAAGGGTTAAGTGCAGCGCTCTTATTAAAAGTTAACTTTTAATATTCTGACTTAAACTTTAAATTTATAAAGTATAAAAACTTAATAAAAAAGAGGATAAAATGGAAACAATATCACTAAAGAACGTATCTATAACTTCTAAGATTGCCCTATTAAGGGAGTTAGATTTTGATTCTGATGGGGAATATGTTTTAGATAATGAAGGGAACAAAGTTATAGATAGGTATATTGAGAAACCCATTAAAGTTGAAAATATGGTTATACTCCCTGGGAGCACGATAATTTTAGACGACAATATTTTTTCATTGACCCATTATATGGAGGAATTCCCTGATGTCC
>CAYOTW010000028.1:522-10693 GCA_964407005.1 Candidatus Woesearchaeota archaeon
AGGCATTGAAGGATGTTGCAGAAGGTGCAACAAAAGGAGCCTTGGAATGGGGTTCTGACTTCATTAAAAAATTAGCAAAAAATTTTCAGGAAAAGAAATTAAAGTTTATCAGAGACAATGAGAATATTGAAATTGCAAAAGAACAGTATGATTCTGGAGAGTTGCAAGTTTATAAAGCATATATATATCTAGCAAAGAAAAATTAATGATTCTTAGAATGGGTCTTGTTTTAAGGAAATTGGAAAATAAAGGAGAAAGAGAAAAAAAGCAGAACTTAAGGGAAGATATAATGAAAAAATATGAAATCAGAGGGCTCCATGTTGCCCAATTTGTAGAAAATGGCCTATTAAATAGGTATATTGGCATTCTTTTAGACGATATTGATTCTATTGAAAAATTTAAAGAAAAAATAAATGAGATAATTGATAACATAGAAAAATATGCACTATTTGTGAAAGGAACAGATAGTGAAAGGAATGTACTCCATTCCTGCCTAACTATTACCTCCTCAAATTTATCAATGATCTTTATTGTATCAGGCATAGGCTCTGCTGCAGAAATTGTAAGAAAAAGCGAGGAGAGGATTAAAGAATTATTAAAAGAGAATTATGATCTTGAGAAAATGAGCAAGGGAGAAAATGAAAATTTATTTTTTAAAAGGACTATCCCTTAATCACATCCTTTGGATGTATCCTCTTCTTGGCCTGAATAAATCTCCAGCTCTTACAAGTTTATTCACTGCTTCATCTATTTCTTCTTGTTTAAGTTTACCTTCTAATAATTTTTCTATTTCTTCTAATGGAATAAGTTTCCCAAGTTTTGCTTCTAGCTCTTCTATTGCTTCTCTGACAATATGAATTTTATTTCTCTGTGATGCAGGATTTCCTCCAATCCTATCAATGTCAATTGTTTTTGTTTCGTCGTCATACCCAATTTGCATAAGATAATATTTCATTAAAGCTATTGCAGAGAGTGCATCTTTTTTCTCTACTTTTTTGCTCAATCTTATCTTAGCGTGTGCTTCTGCCATTCTTACTAAGGCTTCGAGTTGTCTTGCAGATATTGGAATAGGCTTTACTCCTGAATCAGTCAGCGATGGCTGGTTCCTAAGATTCACATAAAATCTTTTAATTTCTTTTACTGCTTCATCAGTTAATGTTGGGTCGTATTTTTGTTTTGAATAGGCTACATATTTTCTTAATAGGTCTTTTTCTATAATGTCATAATTTACTTCTTTTTTATGTTCGTGCAAAACATGGGTTGCAATTGCTTCGTCTCTTTGTTTATTTGGTAAATCCCTTAAAATGAATATACAGTCGAACCTGTTTAGCAAGGATGGTGCAAGATTTACTTGTTTTGCAATCATTTGTGACGGGTCAAAACGCCCGAACTTTGGATTTGCAGCTGCTAAAACAGATGTTTGAGACCTAAGTGTTGCCTGAACGTTTGCTTTGGAAATTGTAACGGACTGTTGCTCTAATGCCTCGTGCATAGTACTTCTATCGTTTTCATCCATTTTTTCTAGCTCATCTATACAAACTAATCCTTTATTAGACAAAACCATTGCCCCTGCTTCCAAACTCCAACCCTTTAAGAATTCGTCCCTTACAACTGTCGCTGTTAAACCTGCCCCTGAAGCTGACTTTCCTGAAACATACCTTCCTTTTGGAGCAATCATAGAGAGATATTTTAACATAACCGACTTTGCAACACCTGGATCCCCCACTAATAAAACATGGATGTCTCCTCTGGTGGAAGTCCCATCACTTCTTTGTTTTTTTACTCCACTAAACAACTGAAATGCTAATGCTTTTTTGATTTCTTCATATCCCCAAATTGATGGAGCAATACTTCTTATTATTTTTTCCATGATTTTAGGATCGGCTGCTAGTTCTCTAATCTCGGTTTCATCTTCTTCAGAAATATTTAGATCTTCAAAACTTTCTTCCAGTGGAACAACATTATTTGCCTCTACTGCCAAATCAAATCTAGTTAAACGACCGCCTGTTGAAGAAGATAAAGCAACTTCTTTTAAAGCGCCGATGACCATTATTTTACTACCAGGAGTTGTTCTTTCTTCCATTTTTGGCTCTACTAAATCTTCTTTTAGCAATACAGTCATTCTTTTTGGTTGTTCTCCTCCTGTTAGGGAATCTGGAGATTCTTCTACAACTAATCTTTGTGCATCAACCATATCTTTTGAGATTTCTTTAAAACCGCCTCTTCGTCCACAGGAACAACGAGAGGGTTCTTTGAATTTTTTATCTATTTGTAATACTGAGATAATTGTTCCACAAGATGGGCATTCGAATTTTGCATTGACCACCTGGGGCCTTACTTCTGAAGCCTGCCTTACAATGCCTTCGATTCCAATAAGTTTTCCGAGGTGTTTTGCCCGAATATTTCTAATTTTTATTTCCTGAGTTTTTGAGATTGTTTTAAATCTAGCTCTTGGGTTTTTTGGGGCCCATTCTAACTCTTCTAAAGCAAGTTCAAGAATTTGGATTGTTTCTTCTGGTCTCTCTAGAAGTTTTTCTGCTAGTTCAGGAGAGTGTTCAGTCAAGGAACCAAAGTCTATTCTAATTACTCTTTCCCCTGATTTTGCATTTTCACCTATTTGTTTTTTATGTGTTTCAAAAAAGCCTTTTGCTTCTAAAAGTAATTCGTCTTGCTTTAGGGCATTTTCCTCTCTTAAATTTCCATCTGCCATAAGAAATCAACCACATAAGTGTTTTTATATTTTTGTAGGGTTAAATGTAATGATTCGAAAGATTTATATTTTTTAATTTGCTTAATAAATTATGAATAAGTTGGGCTTGAATTTGGCTAGTTTAGTTTTTGGAGGAGCAAGTTTGGTTTCTGGTTTAAATTGTAGTCCTAGTTATAATTCAGATTATATTTCTCCAAGATGTTCTTCTCGAGTTTGTGAAAGGCGAGTTGAGAGGCCTAAAAGTGGTTTTAATCCGAAAGATTATTATTGGGAGGATGCAAGAAATATTAAAGTTTTTTTAAGGAATCTACATCCTAATTTTAGAGATTTGAGGAGTAGTAATTTTTATACTACTAAGATGAAAAATTTTGGGAAGTTTGATTCCAGAACAAGTAGTTTTGATTATGGTGATGAGATTTGGGTTGTTTTTAACTTGGATGGTATGCAGTTACAAAGATTTAAAGGAGATTTAATTAGAATTGAGTATCATGATGAGCATAATAATTTAAGAAGCAATACTGCTTTTTACGTCGGAGGTTTGAATAAAATTCCTGCCTTTAGGATTAATACTTCTAATTATTCTTATAGAGATATCTCAAATGGTTATCAAAAGGTTCATCTGAAGATTGGGCCTGATGGGCAGGAGCCTTTTTCTGCAGGGGTTCTTTTGTTTGAGGTTGACTAGTTATAAACAAACTCAGGTCGTGCGATAATTTGATTTTCATTGCTTTTGTGGGCGATTTCTATGAACTCTTCTTTGTTAAATATTGCAAATTTTTCTCCCTCTTTGAGTGAGTTTAATTTTTCTAAATCTTTTTCTAAAATATATTCTTCGATAATTGGTTTCCCTGTTAAGAGATGTTTTTTTTGAGAAGGCTCTGCTTGTATTATTGGGAGAATTTTTTTAATAGCCTCTTCAGCAGGAAGGATTATTTTTCTTAATTCTTTTTCTTCATTTAATGCGGATTCAAATTCATAGAGGTTGCAAAATTCCTTATCTTTTTCTGAAAATATGCCTGCATTTATTCTTCTTAATTCAGCCATATGTGCCCCGCCAATTAAGTCACCAAGATCAGAACATAGTTTTCTTATGTAGGTTCCTCCCTCGACCTGGGCAATAAAAACAAAATTCTTTTTTTGTTCGTCTTGTTCTAGAAGAATCCATTTCTTTACTTCTCTTATTCTTTCTTGCCTTTTTACTCTTGATTTCACAGGGGGTGTTTGTTTAATCTTTCCTGTAAATTTATTATTTATTATTTTTTGTAATTCTTTTGTGTTTTGTTCCTTATGGGTTTTTAAAATTCCTACATATGTTTTGTCGTGGCCTATAAAAAAGCCAGTAAGTTTGCATGCTCTTCCTAATGCTATGGGTAAAACTCCTGTAACTTTTGGATCTAATGTTCCGAAGTGAGATGTTTTTTTTATTCCAAATTTTGATAATTTTCTTCTTATAAAATCTGAAACATAAAATGAAGTTGGATTAGAAGGCTTATCAATATTTAAAATTCCAAAATTAAGAAGTTCTTTTAAGGATTTCATTTTAGAAATTATTTCATTTCTTTAATCCTTTTCATTGCAGCTTTAACATTTTTGTTAAGCTGTTCCATTGATTCTTTCAGTTGTTTTCTATTTTTTGTTCCTGTACAAACAAGTTTTCCATTACTGAATAATAAAAATGTTGCAGTAGGATTATCAAGTTTGTAAACTAAACCAGGAAACTGCTCAGGTTCATATTCTGTATTTTCTAGTTCTAATGAGAATATATTTAGGTTTAAATCTAGATTAATTGTTCCAGATGCAACAATATTTTGAACAGTAATTTTAGGTTTTTGGGTTACTTTTACTCCGATTTTTTTAAGTTGTTTTATAACTTGTTGAACTACTTCTCTTACTTGGGAAACAGATTTTGTTCCTGTACAAACAAGATTTCCTGAAGAAAATACTAAAACAGCGGATTTTGGTTCTTTAATTCTTAATACCAATCCGGGGAAGGTGTCTGGATTATATTCAATGTTTGGCTGAGTTCTTGCCAACTTTGTAAGAGAAACATCAGTACCTAAAGAAGTTGTAGCAACAATATTTTGGACCTTTAATGAGTTGCTTGGAGATTTTTTAACCATGGTATTTATAAATAAACTTCATTTATAAAGCTTTCTATATTTGTCGAGGAGCTATTTTTTTGCAGTTTTCTCAATTTCTTCTAATTTTGCAATATCATCTACTTTTCGGTCTGGTCTTAAGCTCGTTATTCTTGGAAATCTTAGTGCATAACCTGAAGAGTAAGTAGGAGATTTTTGGATATTTTGATATTGAACTGTTACAACAATTTCAGGTTTTACTATAATCTTTCTACCCTTTTCTTTTGTTTTTAATTTTGTGAGTCTTTCTGTCATTTCCGGGTAAGAAAGCCCTTGTTCTGGTTTTTCTTTTAAGCCTGTTGAAACCTTTCCTATTTCTTTTAATTCTTCTGATTCTTGGTCTAAACAAGAGACATCAAAACTTGTTAACCAGCCTGCTCTTTTTCCAGTTCCCCACTCTGCTCCGGTTATAACCAAATCAAAATCCTTGTCTACTGGTTTTAGTTTTACTGCGTATCCTACTCTTGAACCGGGTTTGTAAGGTGCATTCATAGATTTAACCATCAAACCTTCTTGATTGTCTTCTAAAGCTTGTTTGTAAAATTTTTCTGCTTCCCCGACACTAGAGGTAATTATTTGTTTTGATAAGACTATTTGTTTTTCTTTTTCTTTAACAATTTTTTCAATTAACTTTCTTCTTTTTTCAAACGGCTCTTTGATTAAGCTTTTTCCATTGTAGTAGATTATATCAAAAACATTTATCTCTATTGGGAGTTGTTTTACTAATTTTTCAATATCATATTTTCTTTTTATTCTCTGGGAAATTGCTTGAAATGGTTGATATTCGCCTGTCTCAGGATCATAACCTACTGCTTCACAATCTATGATAAATGAATCTGCTTTGATTTTTTTTACATATTCTACAACATCTGGAAATTGCGAGGTAACGTTGTCTAGTCTCCTTGTAAAGATTTTTATTTTGTCTTGAGTCTTATTAATCATCATTCTAAAGCCGTCATATTTATATTCAAAGGCTGCTGGCTTTCCCACGATTTCAAAGGCGTCTTCTATATTTTCTGCTTTTGGAAAAAGCATTACTTTTACAGGTTTTCCAGGAGATAGAGAAATCTCATTTAGTTTGTTTTCACAAGCTTTTTCAAATACCAGTGCAAAGTCTGCAGATTTATCATATGCATGTTGAACCTCTTCTGATTTTAATTTTTTATCTTCCTTGTCTTTGGGATTAAAACAAGCTTCTACAATTGAGTCTCTTAACAAACCATCTCCAACACCTACTTTTAAATCTCCTAAAACTGTTCTTGAAATATATTTTGCCTCTTTTGGTTTTGCAGAATGAAAAAGCTCTACAATTAAATCTATTTTTCTACCTATTGTACCTTTGCCTTCTAATGAGGGAAGTTTTTGTAAATTTCTTAAAACCTTTTCTGGATTTAATTTTTTAGAAAATAATGATTCTTGTTTTTTTGTTCCAATTAGGGATTCAGTAACTTTTCCTAAATCGCCTGTTTCCTTGAACTTTTTAATTACATTATTTTCTGAACTTCCTGAAGCCTTTGCAATTGCCTTTATGACTAGTTTTTCTGATAATCCGAGTTCTCTTTCATCATAATCTGGAAAGACTTTTCCTTTTAACAAATAGATTAGTTTAGGGTTTGACTTAATCTTTTTTAAAAATTCTGCAAGTATTGTGGTTTTTTCCAGGCCCTTAGAAGTGGATTCTAATTTTTCATAAACATCACAAATTTCTTTATAGTCCATATAATTTTTTAGAAAAAGAAGTTTATTAACTTTGGCTCTTAATGACCTTTTTGTTTTGCATATATGGTTGTAATGCCTTAGGTATTTTTATCGAGCCATCTTTTTGTTGATTGTTTTCTATTAGTGCTATTAGTGCTCTTGGGGAAGCAATTACAGTATTATTAAGGGTATGTGCGAAATATCTATTCCCGCCTTTGTCGATTTTTATATTTAATCGTCTAGCCTGTGCATCAGTTAGGTTACTACAAGAGCCTACTTCAAAATATTTTTTTTGTCTTGGAGACCATGCTTCTACATCTGCGGATTTTGATTTAAGATCAGCTAAGTCTCCTGAACAACATTCTAGTTTTCTTATTGGTATGTCTAATTGTTTGAAAACATCAACAGTGTATTGTAGCATTTTTTCATACCACTCATCGCTTTCTTCTGGTTCACAAATTACGATCATTTCTTGTTTTTCAAACTGGTGTAATCTGTATAGTCCTTTTTCTTCTATTCCGTGGGCTCCGACTTCTTTTCTAAAACAAGGAGAGTATGAAGTTAATTTTAAAGGAATTTTTTTTGGAGTGATTGTTGCATTCATAAATCTTCCAATCATAGAGTGTTCTGAAGTTCCAATGAGGTACAAATCTTCTCCTTGTATTTTATACATCATATTATCTTTTTCTGCAAAACTCATCACCCCATCTACAACGTGGCTTCGAATCATAAATGGGGGGATTACATATTCAAATCCTTGTTTAATCATATAATCTCTTGCAAAGGACAGGATAGCAGAATGTAGCATTGCCAAATCTCCAGTAAGATAATAAAATCCGTTTCCAGAAGTTTCTCTAGCTGATTCAAAATCAATTAGTCTGAATTTTTCTAATAATTCTGCGTGATGTATTATTTCATAGTCTGGAACTTTTGGTTCGCCTATTTTTTCTAGCTCGACATTTTCTGAATCATCTTTCCCAATAGGAACAGAATGATGTAGTAGATTTGGAATTTGAAACATTCTTTCCTGAATTTGTTCTTCTAATTTTCTTGCCTTTTTTTCTACTTTTTCTAATTTTTCTGGAATCTCTTTTGCTTGTCTTATCAATTCTTTGGCTTTTTCTTCATTTTTTTGTTTTTTTGCCTTATTAATTTCTTCAGAAATTTTATTCCTTTCGTGCCTTAAATCATCAAGTTGTTTTTTATGCTTTCTCCATTTTTCGTCAAGTTCTAAAATCTCGTCTACAATTTTGAGTTTATGTGTTTGAAACTTTTTTTCTATATTTTCTTTTACTTTTTCTGGATTTTCTCTAATTAAATTTATATCAATCATATTTTTATATAATAAATGAGCGTATATAAATTTAGTGTTGCAAATATTTATTAATGCGTTATTCAATTTTTTATTATGGATGAAAAAGAACTTTCTAAAAAGATTAAAAATTCTTTTAAAAAGGGGATGTCACGGGTAGAGATTACAAAGAAGTTGCAGGAGCAAGGATATAAATTAGAGTATATTGATTTGATGATAAATAAGGCGACAAAGGTGAAGAAGATTTTTATCTGGATTTTTGTTGTTCTCTTGGTTTCTGCTGCATTTACCTTAGCCACATTAGGCGGTTCGGAAGAGCAGAGTTTTTTTAATCCATTAGAGGGTAAAATGGTTGATTATGGGGAGACTGAAAGAGATTCTAGTGGGCCTATTTCTTCGGATGGTTCTGGAAATTCTGGGAGTGATAAGATTAGTATTGATGAGATAGAGATTACGCCTGATTTGATTAGTTATCTTTTGCAGGAGATTGGGACAGGAGATTTACATAAGAATTATCTTAGTGGGGAGAAAGCGATTATAAATTTTAAGATTGATGACCGGGAGTTTAGTTCTATTATTGATAAGAAGATTGAGACTTCAAAAGGGCTTTCTGGAGATGCGGATGTTGTTTTTATTTCTGATAAAAAAAGTATGGTTAAGGCCTTGACTGCTGACGATGTTGATGCAGAGGTTAAGAAAAGGGTTGAAGGAGGAGATATTCAGATGGAAGTTTTAGCTTCTGAGAGTGAGCTGTTTTCTAAAGGATATTTGTCATTGTATAATAGTTTGAAATGATGTATCTACTCTTCATGGACGAAAAAAGTGAGAAAGCTTTATAAGTTTGAATATATACTTTATAATATATATGTTAAGATGGTAAAAGAAAACTTTGACTTGTTTTTTAGAAGGAAGCCGGCGTTGATGTTGATTGCGTTGAGAAAGGTTTCTAAGGCAAAGTATGGGTCTGTTTTAGCAAAAGAGGTTGATTGTACATATAGTCATGCAGTGAAGATATTGCAGACTTTGGAAAAACTTGGGCTAGTGAGTTTTGAGAAAAAAGGGCGGATTAAGGTGATAAAACTTACAAAAAAGGGCCAAGAAGTTTCAGACCATATCCAGGCTATTAAAAGATTAGTTGATTAATGAAAGAAATAGAAAAGCTTAGAGAGCATTATAGATATATTCATAAAAATTATTATAAAGGGTTTTCTAATTCAGGAGTTAGGGATTGTTTGTTGGAAAGGTTGGAAGATTGTAAAGAGATTTTAAGTGATTTGGGAGAAGAGGCTTTGTGGCAAGATACATTTTTCTTTTTAGAGGTGGCGAGACAGTATGTTGATTTTAGGATTAGGGAATTGAGAGAATAGGAATACTTTTAAACTGAAAAATTATGAAGTTATAAGGCCTCGTAGCTCAGCTTGGTTAGAGCACCAGACTCTTATCTTTAGATACTCTTGAGAGTAATCTGGGTGTCACGGGTTCAAATCCCGTCGAGGCCATTTAGGGATTTTTATGTTCTTAGTGGATTGGATTTTTTATTGGGGAATTTTAATGCAATGTTTCCGAAGACGAAGGAGGAGAGTAAAATTTAGGAAGTGAGTTTTCTTATATTTTGAAATATTTTGAAGTGATTTTATTTCTCTTTAATTAACCAAAATCCCCCACTCCTTTCTTCACCATGTGAAATCATTGATTTAATTAAATCATCGAAATTAACTCTTCTAAATTTGGGAAAATTTCTTTCAGGTTCAACAAGTATCACATTTTCATCTTCTATCTGATCTATTAAACAAACATGACCTCCATCATTTCCTGTTTGATATAAATCTTTATAATTAAAACATGCAATAACATCATTGTTTAATTGAATTTGTTGTTGAATCCATCCCTTTAAATCTCCATTAATAGATTTAGGAAAATAATATTCATATCTTAATGGATAATTGTTTTTTTCAAAAAAAGAATTCAATGAAAATTCTTTTTTGCCTATTTGTGTTCCCCAGCCAGAAATTGGCTTTTCTCCTCTTCTTGCATTAGGTAAAATTTCATAATATTCTTCTGGAACTGTTAATCCTAAATCATATCCGATATTTTCTTGTGAAAGTAAGGGCAAATTTTTTCTAAGTAAAATCATTTGGATAGTTGTTGGAACACAACAATAAGGTTGTTGAGTTAATGGGATGTATCTTGACTTCATAATACTATTTCAAACTATTTCATTTAATAAGTTTTTGTTTGAGCCCCTAAATTTTATTGGATTTAACATCGGGGATAAGGAAAGTTCTTCTGACCTCGAGACTGGAGCGGAACCTC
>CAYOTW010000029.1:0-5496 GCA_964407005.1 Candidatus Woesearchaeota archaeon
TTCAATAGTCAAAGAAGGATTTGATTCTCTAAGTTTCTTTTCTATTTGAATAAGTTCTTTTGGTGTAACTCCTTCGCCATCTTTTATTTTTTGCATTAAAGGATCGCTATTAATAAAATAACTAAAATCTTCATCCTCTCTAACCTGCATCATTTCTTTTTCAACTTTAACAACTATATCTGGAGCATCGATTTTTAACATCTTTTTCCTTTCTTTTTCATAAAAAATCATAAGAGGAGCAATATCTCTAACTAAAAAATCAACATCTTCAAAAGCAATCTCTTCCCAGAATTGTTCTTTTTGGATTCTAATCAAATCATTTTTTTTCTGTCTTATAGAATCAAGATTCTTGTCCCAAATTGCTTCTGCTCTTTCAACTACATATTCCTGAACTTTTGCTATTTTATCATTATTTCCTGTTTTTATATAATCAAATAATTTAACACATTGAGAAATAAAACTATACACTTTTGTATTTTCCGAAGGTGAATAAATCAACAAAGGAGCAACTTCTTCTTTTAATTCTTTAACATGTTCTTTTAAATCAAATTTAGATGAAATAACTTTTTTAATAACTCCTTTCTTTTCCGCCACCATAGGAGATTCTATATCTATTTTTTTAACAGTATCTTTTATCTGCTTTTCAAGTATTTTTTTCTCCCTTTCATTAAGATTTTTTTCTAAAGTATCAACTTGTTCTAAGAAAATTCTTGTTTTTGCATCAATAGTTGGAGTTTTGTGTTTCAAATCTTGCAATTTATGAACAAGAATATTTGAATATTCTCCAAATTTAAAATCAAGAATTAAAAAATTGTCCTTTATGTGTTGTCCTTTACTATTTGCTGGAAGCCATTCTTTGTTTTCACATGATGATAAATTTCTGGTCCCCCTACCCAACATCTGCCAGAATCTAATGGAAGACATAATAGGTTTTACAAAAACTAAATTCATCACTTCTGGAATATCAACCCCTGTATCTAGAACTCCCACAGATAAAGCAATTCTTGGACTATCTCTCTTTCCAAATCTTTTAACTTCATCCATATAACGTGCTCTGTCAGAAGTAATTACCTTAACCTCTTTTGTTAAATTAGGATAAAGCTTCTGGAAAAGGGCCTCGATAGATTCAGCATGTTTGATACTTGCACAAAAGAAAATACTTTTACAAGGTCGGTTATCATCTGATTTGTAACATCTATCCATAAATTCCCTAATTATTAATTCATTTGTTTTTTTATCTGTAAATAATCTTTCAAATTTAGAGCCTGGACTTTGGAAGAGTTCAGGATCCTCTTCTTGAACTTTTAATGCTTGTTGTAGTTGTTTACTCAAATTTTTTCCTTCTATGCCTAAGGAAAGGACTTTTGTCTCAACAATTTCTGCAGCATATGGCGCCAAAACCTCATCTCTTACTGCAGAGAGGTAATCATACTTGTATGTTGGTTTTTTATTTTCACAACCAAATAAATCAAAAGTATTTCTTGAATCTTCAGAAGAAGGCGTTGCAGTAAGTCCAATTTTTATAGCATCAAAATATTTGAAAATATCATTATTTTTATCATAATAAGATCTATGCGCTTCATCAAAAATTATTAAGTCAAATGCTCCAGGACCAAATTTTTCATAGAATTTTCCTCTTGGTTTTTGAGGAGACATTAATGTTTGGACTGTAGAAACATAAAATCTCGCGCTATCGGAAAAACCTTCCACATTTAATTCACAAACAGGAGTTTCAGGAAAGAATTTTTTAAATCCCTTTTCTTTTGCTTGATTAGACAAAGAAATTCTATCTACTACAAATAAAACTTTTTGAACATTTTCTGTTTTTACTAAACAATCAATTAAAGCCATAGCTACTCTTGTTTTTCCTGTTCCTGTTGCCATATTAATGAGGGCTTCTCTATGGCCTTGAGAAAAATGTTCTAAAACTATTTTAACAGCTTCAATTGCTCTTTTTCTATCAAGAATATCAGAACGAATTTTAGTGTTAGCAGGATTTCTTCTTTTTTTCATAAGACTAACAATTCTATGCAAATCTTTTTGTGAAAAAGGTAATATGATTTTCCTTCTCCTATCTAAATCATCAACATAATACCAGCTCGTTCCATTTGTTAAAAAAATAGGGATTTTTACCTTGATCTGATTTTCAATGTCATTTCTATAGGTTCTTGCTTGAATCTCTCCTTTTTCAACACTAACAGATGTTTTCTTTGCTTCAACAATTGCCAAAGGTGTTCTGTCTTCATCTAAAAGCAAATAATCAATAAATCTATCAACTCCCTTCTCTATTCCGGGTCCAATACCAAAATATTCTTTAGTTTGAAAATTAGATTTAACAGGATTTATTTCTTCTTTAACATAATTCCCTTTAACTTTCCACCCTGCTCTTTCTAATATGGGATCTATTAATTTCTTTCTTGTTTCTTTCTCAGATATTTTATCCATATTATTTGAAGAGAATCAGGATATAAAAACTTATTTCTAATCTATTTTACTCTAAATCAATGAAATATTTAAATACTGATGAAGGGTGTAAGAAAAATACAAGTACGCCCCAACCGGGAATTGAACCCGGGTCCCAGCCGCGACAGGGCTGTGTACTGACCACTATACTATTGAGGCACAGCGAACAAAGTCCGCCTCTTACATAACAACTCCCTTATTGTCATGATAGAAAAACATGTGATAATGACTTTTTAAAGATTTCTAAGAACTCCTCTTACTCTCCCACTTCACCATATATTGCTCACTAGTAGGAATCCCATAATAAACATTAAAGTCAGGAACAGATTTTACATGCAAATAATGCTTATCCGTCCCACTCTTCCTCTTAATCTTGTAACAAATATCCCTAACACCATTCTCCATAGCCCCTCTTAAACTCTGCAAACCATCCTTAACCTCTCGAGTAAAAAATAAATCACTATCAAGATGTGCAATTTCCAAAGAACGAATAGAATAATCCCCTCCTTCAACACTATCCAGAATAATCATCGCATCCTCTGGATTCAACATCGTATCTACAAGCTTCTCGCCAAAAAAATATTTAGTAACACCAGATAAAGCCTCTCTTCCTTTTCTAACTAGCCCCAGACTCATCTTCCCCGCTCCATTCAACAACATAATAATCTTTACCAACCCCTGCATTAACAACTAAATCCAACCTATGTTCTTTGTCTTTAACAGAATAAGAAGCACGACAATCCTCCACAGCCATCAAAGTAGATTTAACACAAGGCAGATACCTCTTACCTCCCTCAAAATTATTAGAACCAAAACCCCCATCAGAACATAAAACCGAAACCTCCCCCTTAATACTATCCAATATATTCAATGCATCAAGTCTTTCAATCTCTTTCCCTTTATCCCTGGAAAACAAATTAGCAATCATTTTTTCTTAGCCTTCTTTTTCTTAGAACTTTTCTTAGAAGCCTTTTTAGACTTCTTATCTTCTAACTCTCCAATTCTTTCTAACAAGGCCGCATGATTCATACTCAAATGCTGAATCTTATCATTTAAATCAGAAATCGCATCATTCAGCATCAACAAATCCTTTTTAACATACCCAAAACTTGCTTGAACATTCTTTTCAAATTGTTCTACTGTCTTTACCATATCTGTTATAAAAATAAGAGATTTATAAATCTTATGTTTTTTGTCATTCTAGAATTAATACACTCCTAAATAATTTTGGGCTGTTAAAAATAAAAGCATCACAGCCTTTAAATAAATTCTGTCTCTAAAATATATATCAAGCCCCAACAGTCTTTATTAATCATAAAAAAATATAACATCATGACAAAATTTATATTTGTTGCAGGAGGCGTAATTTCCGGCGTTGGAAAGGGTGTTGCAACAGCCTCAATAGGAAAACTTCTAAAAGAAAGAGGGTTTTCAGTAACAGCTGTTAAAATAGACCCATATATAAACTGCGACGCAGGAACAATGAGACCGACAGAACATGGGGAAGTTTGGGTAACAGAAGACGGAGGAGAAATAGACCAAGACCTAGGAAATTATGAAAGATTTTTAGAAACAACAATCTCAAAAAGAAACGGCATAACTACTGGACAAGTATATGCAAAAGTCATAGAAAAAGAAAGAAGAGGGGATTTTCTAGGAGGCCAGGTTATGTTTATTCCTCACATTACAGACGAGATAAAATCAAGAATCCTAGAATCTTCAAAAGGCTTTGATATTTGTTTAGTTGAAATCGGCGGAACAATTGGAGACTATGAAAACATCCCATTTTTATTCACAGCAAAAAGTTTAGAAATAGAACTAGGTCCACAAAATGTAGCTCATATTTTAGTCAGCTATCTCCCCATCCCCTCACACATAGAAGAAATGAAAACAAAACCAACTCAGCTCGCAGTAAAAATGCTAAGAGAAAACGGAATACAACCTGATTTTATTTTATGTAGGGGGAAAAAAGAGTTAGATGAACCAAGAAAAAAGAAGATAGAAAAATATGCAAATGTCCCAGCAGAACACATAATTTCAATGCCCGACGTAACAGGCCCTGGAACAGCAAATACAATTTATATAATTCCATTAGATTTAGAAAAAGAAAAACTAGCAGAAAAAATTCTCAAAAAATTCCAATTAAAAGAAAAAAAATCTCCAGATTGGACATCGTGGGGAAGACTTGTAGGCAACATCACAAACCCTCAAGAAGAAATATCAATCGCAATCATCGGAAAATATCTAGACATAGGAGATTTTCAACTAAAAGATTCTTATATTTCTGTTTCAGAGGCACTAAAACATGCAGGAGCAAACAACGATGTAAAAGTAAAAATAGAGTGGATAGACTCAAAAGATATAGAACAGGATAAAATAGACCTGTCAAAATTTAAAGGCGTTATCATCCCTGGAGGATTTGGAAAATCAGGAGTAGAAGGAAAAATAAAAGCCATAAAATATTGCCGAGAAAATAATCTCCCTTTTTTAGGTTTATGTTATGGGCTACAACTAGCAGTAGTAGAATTCGCACGAAATGTCTGCAACCTCGACGCACACACTGCAGAAGTAGATAAAACAAAAAAACACCTGGTTATAGATATATTGCCAGAACAAAAAAACATAACTGAAAAAGGCGGAACAATGAGATTAGGCGCATACAAAACAATCCTAAAACAAGGCACAAAAGTTAGAAAAATTTACAACAAAGATGAAGTTTATGAAAGACATAGGCACAGATATGAAGTAAATCCAGACTATCACAAAACTCTAGAAAACTCAGGACTAATATTCTCCGGAACAAGCCCAAATAAAAGACTTGTAGAATTTATAGAACTTCCTTCACACAAATTTTTCATAGCAACACAAGCCCATCCAGAATTCAAATCTTCTCTACAAAATCCAGCAGCATTATTCAATGAATTTGTAAAAGCGGCTAAAGAATAGCTTTAAAAATTATTCTGGTCTCCATTAAATATGAAACATAAAACCAAAAAGAACTCTGGAAGCGAATTGCCCTCCTCACAATTTGCA
>CAYOTW010000029.1:5596-9143 GCA_964407005.1 Candidatus Woesearchaeota archaeon
TTCAATGATAGTAGTCGAAGCGAATTGCCCTCCTCACAATTTGCATCTCCATCTTACAATGATAGTAGTCGAAGCGAATTGCTCGCCCCAGCTGGGTCGTTTAAAAATCTTATAGCGGCTGTGGAAGCAGGATGTGATGCAGTATACCTTGGTTTACAAGAATTCTCAATGAGAGCATTTGCAAAAAATTTCAAAATAAAAGACTTAGAAAAGATAAAAAAGATATGTAAGCCT
The DNA here is from genome assembly GCA_964407005.1 of Candidatus Woesearchaeota archaeon. Lineage (GTDB taxonomy): Archaea > Nanobdellota > Nanobdellia > Pacearchaeales > GW2011-AR1 > CAYOTW01. Next base: position 5,831 of record CAYOTW010000029.1, read on the forward strand.
CAAAACGTAAAAATTTATCTAACACTTAACACAATAATTTACGACAACGAACTAAAAAAACTAGAAAGAATAATAAAAAAAGTAAAAGACAAAGTAGACGCAATAATCTGCTGGGACATGGCTGTAATAAACCTCTGTAGAAAATACAAAATACCTTTCCACGTTTCAACCCAAGCTTCTGTTTCAAATTCAGAAACTGCAAGATTCTATAAAAATCTAGGAGCAGAAAGAATAATCCTTGCAAGAGAATTAAACTTAAAACAAATTAAAAAAATACACAAAGAAAATCCAGACATTACCCTAGAGTCATTTGTCCACGGCGCAATGTGTGTAGCCGTTTCAGGCCGTTGTTTCACATCACAATTCTTACAAAACCTTTCAGCGAATAGAGGAGAGTGTGCCCACCCATGTAGAAGATCATACACAATAACTGATCCCGACGGGCACCAATTAAAACTACAAAATAACAGAGTAATGTCTGCAAAGGACTTATGCACCCTTCCTTTTATAGACAAATTAAAAAAAGCAGGGATAAAATCTTTTAAAATAGAAGGAAGAGCAAGAAGCCCTGAATATGTTTACAATGTAGTAAAACAATATAGAAAAGCACTAGACAAAAAACTAACAAAACAAGAAATACAACAAGCCATTAAAGAATTAAGAAAGGTATACAACCGAGGTTTTTCATCAGGATTTTATATAAAAATTCCAATGTCAGATTCATTTTCAGCTTCAGAAAACGGAGAACAAACAGAAACAAAAGAATATATTGCAAGAATAGAAAAATATTGGCCAAAACCAAAATCAGCTTCTGTAAAAATCCACCATAAAACACTAAAGCCCGAACAAGAAATCTATATAATTGGAGATAAAACAGGCGTAATAAGAACAAAAATTAAAAGCATTCAAATTGAAAATAAAAATATAAAGACTGCAAAAAAAGGTCAAGAAGTCGGGATAAAATTTGAAACACAAAAAAGATTAAGAAAAAATGATGAAATTTATGCAATTAGAAAAAAATGATACAAGAACCAAGATTTCCACTACTAGAAAGATTATCAAAATCCCTAATTCCTATTTCACTAGCAGGGCTTGCCTTTTCAGTATACTCATTTATACCTAAACTGAATCAAATAGTTCAAGAAGATAGAAATAGACAACAAACACAAACACTCTGCAAAAAAGTCATAGAAAAATACGATTCAAATAAAGACGACTACCTCTCTTCTGAAGAAGGACTAAAGCTAGTAAGAGATTTAGGAATAAAAGATCCCCTACCCAGAAATTTAAGGTATAATTTTTATCAAGCAAAAAAAGGCGAAGTTGGACTCAACATCTCTTCCTACGCTGATGGCGAGATAAGATTTTGTCAAGACTATAAATTCCCTCTTTTAGATTTAGAAAACATGGTAAATTAATATTCATAATATAAAACCAGCCCCTCAGAATCCCAGATAAATAACTTATCTCCGTCGTCATTCCAAATTTTTTCAAAATCTTTTTCCCAAAAACCCTTCTCAATCCTTTCTTCAAAAATATGTGTCGCTTCATCTTTAATAATAACATCAAAACCAGAACAATGATTCTCTAAAACTAATTTCTCACCCCCTTCAGAAACATAATCAAATTCTAAAATCTTCAAACAACCATAATTAGAAGACTGTCTCCACAATCCTCTGCCATTTAATCTTGCTTCATCTTCAGCCTTATCTAATTTTATAGAGTATTTATCAGCCTCGTAAAAATAAGCATGAGCATAACCCTCTTTAACTAAATCCAAATTAACATTACCTTCATCAAAAATATAAACCAAAATTCTTCCATAACGATCTTCTCCTAACCTCTCTATCCTAACACTTTTGTTTTCCAATCTACTTATTAAAAAATTTTCAGCCTCTTTGGAAAAAATTAATCCCTTTTCCTGGGCATTTACCCCTTTTAATCTTGCCCTTAAATCATTAACTACGATTGTATCTCCGTCTATAACCCTCGAAACAAGAACATTTTGACCTTCAATTTCAGATGTTAAAAAATAATAAAATACAAAACTAGATGCAATCAAAACAATTATCAGCAGCTTTTTCATAAAATATACAAAAAAGTAAAATTTAAATATTTGAGCAAAGTTTTAAAAACCTAAAATTATGAAATATAATATGGCAAAAGTAAGAATCAAACTACAAAGTGTTGATATCAATCAATTGAATAAGGTTATCAGCAATGTAAAAGACATTACTAGCCGTGCAGGCATAATGTTGTCCGGCCCAATTCCACTCCCAACTAAAAAATTAAAAGTAACAACAAGAAAATCTCCTTGTGGAGATGGAACAGCAACATTTGATAATTTTGAAATGAGAATCCATAAAAGAGTTTTGGATATTCCTTCAAACGACAAGGTGCTACACAGCATCATGAGATTAACAATCCCGCGAACAGTGAAGATCAAGATTGAAATGATTTCTTAAAATGAGCGGAAAAAGCCCGTTAGAAGAAAAAACAATGAGTCCTTTAATATTACTTCTTAGACTTGGTCTTGAAAATTATCTCCCTCATCAACATAATCGGCCCCAAGACAACAATTATTCGGTTTTAGAGGGTTTTAGAAACCATCTGGTAGAGCATCTTTGGAAAGAACAAGAAAAACTAACTCCCTCTAAATTTTATAATGTTGTGGAATTTGTTTCTCACGAGCAAGCATATAAATCAAGGGATGCACCCATAGAGTGCAACTATCTAGCAAAAATATTGCAACATGCCGTCTTTGAATGGATTCCTGAAATAGATTTAGGCGATTGGGGAGATGATCTAAAAAAAGTCTATCATGAGCATATGTTTGAGAACGCTCCGTCAAGATACATATCAAATACAAACCAAGAAAGCGAACTTAAAAAATAGAAGAAAGAATTAACAGATAACAAAACTATTTTAAACCCTATAATTTTCATATTCTCATGCCCAGATCGCATAATGGTATTGCACAAGACTGGAACTCTTGGCCCTCCGGGGCATCCAGGTTCGATTCCTGGTCTGGGCGTTTAGATATTCGAACCTGGTCCAGGTTTGAGCATCTTTGCTCTTGACTAATTCTATTTTTATAATCTCAAGAGTGAAGTGCGAATAGATTCCTGGTCTGGGCGTTTAGGGATTAAGCTTGCGAAATCCCTTCTCGGATATCGGGCTTTTTCTTACAACTCAATAAGGTTCGATTACTTACATTTGCAAAAATGGAAGTTCCCAAAAATCTTTGATTTTTTAGGACCTGGTCTGGGCGTTTAGATATTCGAACCTGGTCCAGGTTTGAGCATCTTTGCTC
>CAYOTW010000029.1:9243-10332 GCA_964407005.1 Candidatus Woesearchaeota archaeon
TGCAAAAATGGAAGTTCCCAAAAATCTTTGATTTTTTAGGACCTGGTCTGGGCGTATAAACCTTCGAATATAGCCTCGGCATATAAACATCAAAACATAATCCAAAAAAATAAAACACTCTAAAAATCTAACTCCAAACCAAACCATCCCAATCAAACTTAAAATCAATAACCTTCTTTCCAAAAACTTTTTTCAACTTCCTCCTATCCCCCAAAAATAAGACACAGCCTCCCCCTCCTGAACCACAAATCTTAGCACCAATAGCTCCGTTTTTAAAAGCCTTCTTAATAATCTTATCAACCTTAGGAGGAACAATTGACTCATGCAAACTCCTCCTCACATCAGTCTCATGATTCATCAAATCAGCAAACCACTCTAAATCTTCTTTTTCCAAAGCTTTCTTCATCTGCAATGCAGTTTTCTTTAATGCCTTAAACTTATCAACTTTTTTTTCAATAGAACTAATCATATCAAAATTACTATCTCCAGAAAAATGAGGCTTCCCAGTATAAACTAAAACTAAATTCTTTTCAAACCTTCTAATAAACTTTTTACTTAATTTCAATGGAGTAACCTCAACCTTGTTTTTCTTAAATTCTAAAAGATTAATCCCTCCAAGAGCAGCCGCATATTGGTCTTGCTTTCCCCCCACTAAACCCATAGCCTGTTCAATATCATAAGCCATCTCTGCCAACTTTTTCTTATTTTTTTCATTAGTAATCAAAGCCAACCAAACAACATTCATAACTCCACTTGTTCCCAAACCAGAAGAAGTAGGAATTTTCCCAGAATATTCTAACTTAACCTCGTCACTAGTAGACTTCAAAGAACCACGAATATATTTATCAATTCCACAATTTAAAACAGCCCCCCCATATTTATCAGAAAACTGTTTCAAATCGGTAGTCCCTCCAGCAAAATCCACCCTAATTGGCGCCCTAACTTTTTTTATCATTTCACTAATAATCCGGCCCCCAAAATTCCGGGGTGGTCAAGCTTGCTCCACTCAATTTTAGTTTTCGTAGGCAAAATCACATACTTTTTTGCAGCCTTCTTAATTTTATTTAAAAATTTATTGCCGCTCTCCCT
>CAYOTW010000030.1:0-10145 GCA_964407005.1 Candidatus Woesearchaeota archaeon
GCGGAGAGCGTGTTGAGCGGGCATCTGGGGAAATGTTAAACTTGCCAAAAAAGAATATGAACAATTTTTAGATAATTTCAAAAAAGGAAAGTGTTATCTTTGTGGTAATAATTTAACTCATTTTGATAAAGATAATCCTTGTTTACATTGGTTATTATATCCAACCGGGATAAAAAAGAAATATTTTGATAATTTCTTTGAACTTTTTGACTTATTTCAAATCAATTCTTTTTTAATGTGGATTTCTTATCAGGAAAATAATTTTGCAAATATCAATAATCTTTCTTTAGAAAAAGACAAGAATAAAATATGGGAGGTAACTATTAAATATAAGAATTTAAAATGGTCTCTAACTTGTTCTCAAACAGATTTTATTGGACATAAAGACACAAATCATAATTTTCCTCATTATCATTTTTTAATGAATGTAAACGGGAAACCATTTATCTCTTTTAACGATTTTCATATAAAATTAACTCCTGATGATATAATAAGAATGCGATGCCACAATCAATCCTCAGGAAAATTTGTGCATACATGGTATGTCCCAGGAATGGAAGAGTTATTTAAATTGGGTCCAAACGAATTATTGAAGGATCTTAAAGTTGCAGAAGATGAAAGTTCTGCTCCCCTCCATGTTATGAGTATGTTTGAGATGGATGGTGGAATTTCTGAGGAAGCAATGAATAAAGCTTTAATGAAACACAAGGAAACAGGAGATTCTTTGGCAAAATGTTTTTCAGAAATTCCTAATATGAAATATAAAATAATAATGGAACCGGGAGAAGGTGTCCCTCCATTAGATAGAAAATTATCAAGAGGTAAAAAGAAAAAATGAGAAAACAAAAACAAATCCTTAAAACAGAATGGAAAGAACTTGAACTTAAAGACGTGGCTCAATTTATGAATGGTAGGGCATTTAAGCCTTCTGAATGGGAATCAAAGGGAAAGTTAATAATTAGAATTCAGGATTTGACTGGATCAATTACTAATCCAAATTATACGACTAAAACTTTTGATAAGAAATATCTTGTTAAAAAAGGAGATTTGTTAATTTCTTGGTCTGCAACATTAGATGCTTTTTTATGGAATAAAGAAGAAGGATGGTTAAATCAACATATTTTTAAAGTTGTTTCAAAGAAAGAATCTATCTATAAAAAATATCTTTATTATTTTGTTAAAAAAACAATTCATCTTTTTTTGAGAGAAAGTCATGGTTCAACTATGAAGCATATAACTAAAGGGAGATTTGAATCAATAAAAATACCCCTTCCTTTCTCAAATGGAAAACCAGATATAAAAGAGCAAGAAAGAATTGTTAAACTTTTAGAAGAAGCAGAAGAATTAACAAATAAAAGCAAAAAAGCAGAGGAGCTACTTGATGAATATTTGAAAAGTGTTTTTTATGAGATGTTTTATGAGAAAAAGCTTGGAACAAAAACAGGAAAAGAATTATTTGAATTAGCATATGGTAAGGGTCTATCCGAAAAAGAAAGAGATGGAGGAAAATATCCTGTTTATGGGTCTAATGGGGTTGTGGGAAAACATTCAAGGTTTTTAATTGAAGGTCCGGGAATTATCATCGGAAGGAAAGGATCAATAGGAGAGGTAAATTATTCTAAAGAAAATTTCTGGGCTATTGATACAACTTATTATTTAAAACCACTAAAGAAGATGGACTTTACATATCTATATTATTTATTAAAATTCACTAACTTAAAACTAAATAGCTCTACAGCAATACCTGGCTTAAATAGAAATGATGTTTATAGAATTAATTTTATTGATGCTCCCCTCCATCTCCAACAAAAATTTGCTTCAATTGTTGAACAAATTGAGAAAATGAAAGAAAACATAAACAAAACTAAAAAAAATTCTGAAGAGTTATTTGACTCACTTATTAGTAAAGCATTTGGGGGGAAGTTGTAAAATGATAAGTTTAACCTTAATGATTATTTACATTGCGCTTATTTTCTTATTTATGATTTTATTTACTTATCTTCATGAATTGGGACATAAAAGAGAATTAAACAGGGTTGGAATTAGTACCTCCATTAAGTTTCATATTTTAGATAACATAAAAAAGACATTTAAGGAATTTCATCCATTTGCTATGATTTCTTTTGATGAAGAGAAATTCAATAAATTAGATAAAAATTCCAAGGTAAATATATTGCTCGGAGGAATTAAAATTGATTTGATTATTATTTCTGTTTTAACATTTATTGTTTTAATTTTTTATTTTGCCTGTTTTTTATCAAATGATATAACTTTATTTTATTCTGGTTTTTTCTTTATTCTTGTTTTAATTACGCAAATATTGAAATTTCCATTTAATATTTTCCCTAAAAATTCGGATATTGGAAAACTAAGAAAATTAATTAAAACTGGGAAGATAGGAGTATAAAATGAACAAATCACAAACAAAACCTAAACAAAATATAAACATTTATAAACTATTTGTTATTAATAATATTAGAATGTTCCCCAGTGATCCTACGGGGTCGCTGGATGACTTTTTTCTAAGAAGTTATTTAAATTATGGAGGTTTTTATAAAAGATGGAAGAGACTTTAGTTTTTATTGATGAAGGATTTTTGAAAAAATTAGTTGAACATTTTGGAGATGGGGGAAGATTAAAATTTGATAAATTAAAGTTTGCGAAAAATATTGCTAAAAAACAAGGATTATTTTGTAAACATTTATTTTACTATACTTGTCCGCCTTTTCAATCAGATAATCCTTCTGCAGATGAAGCAAGAAGAAAAAAAGGACATGATAGGTTTGTAAATGCTCTTTCAAAAAATAAAGAAATTTCTGTAAGACAGGGAAGATGTCAGAGATTAAAAAATGATGAGGGAAAATATGAATATCATCAAAAAGGTGTAGATAATTTAATAACTATTGATTTAGGGCATATTAAAGATGATTTCCCAGAAATAAAAAAAGTAATATTAGTTTCCTCAGATACTGATTTTTGTCCATCTATTAAAGATATAAAACAGAGGGATAGGATTGAAGTATTACTTTATACTTATTTTGATAGAAAAAGAAACTCTAAATTCTCATTATCTAATGAATTAATTAAATGTTGTTCAAAATACTTTAAATTAACAAAAGAAGATTTTGAAAAATCAAAATTATAAAATGTTACACGGAGAACTTAAACCAAAAATAAGAAAGTTGTGGGATAAATTTTGGAGCGGAGGAATTAGTAATCCTCTCCAGGCAATTGAACAAATATCCTACTTAATTTTTATGAAGAGACTCGAGGATAGAGATATCTGGGAAGAGCAAAATGCAAGACTAAAAGGAATTAAACATAAATCTCTTTTTGAAGGTAGTGAAGAGTGTAAGTGGTCTGTTTGGAGTGAATATCCTGCTGATAAAATTCTCTCACATGTTAGAGACAGAGTATTTCCTTTTATGAGAACTCTCGGAGGAAATAATTCACATTATAATAATTATATGAAAGATGCAAGTTTTTCTTTGCCTACTGCTTCTCTTTTAATAGAAGCTGTGAATATAATTAATGATTTGCATATTAAAGAGCAAAACCAAGATACTCAAGGAGATATTTATGAATATCTTTTATCTGAATTAACAACTGCAGGGAAAAATGGGCAATTTAGAACTCCACGACATATAATTAAAATGATGGTTGAACTTTCAAAACCAGAATTTGGTGATAGAATTTTAGACCCTGCTTGTGGAACTGCTGGTTTTTTAGTTAATGCATATGAACACATTTTAAGAACAAATCAAAAAAAAGGGATTAGCACGTTAACCGCTCAACAAAAAAAGATTTTAGATGAAGGGTCACTTTATGGTTATGATATTGATAGAACTATGGTTAGAATTGCAGTTATGAATCTAATAATGCATGGAATCACCACACCAAATATAATCGGAGAAGACACATTGTCAAAAAGATATGATGAAAAAGGTGTTTATGATTTAATTTTAGCAAATCCTCCTTTCAAAGGTTCTATAAATAATAGCGAAAAATCAGATGAGTTAACCATAACCACAAGCAAGACAGAATTACTTTTTTTAGAACTTATGTATAATTGCTTAACTATTGGGGGGAGATGTGCTGTAATTGTTCCAGAAGGAGTTTTATTTGGAAATTCTAATGCACATAAATCAATTAAAAAAATTCTATTAGAAAAATGCAGATTAGATGCTATAATTTCTATGCCTTCAGGAGTGTTTAAACCCTACGCAGGTGTTTCAACTGCAGTTTTGTTTTTTACCAAAGGAGAACCAACACAAAAAGTATGGTTTTATAAAATGGAGAATGACGGACTTAGTTTAGATGACAAAAGAACACCCATAGAAAAGAACGATATTCCAGAAATTTTAGAAAAATTTGAAAAGAGATTTAAAGAAAATAATGAAGACAGGTTTGAAAAGCATTTTTTTGTTCCTTTTGAAGAAATAAAAGAAAAGGGCTGGGATTTATCAATTAACAGATATAGGAAAGAGAAAGAGAAAGAAGTTAATTATAGAGAAAGTAAAGTTATTATTGATGAGGCAAAGAAAGAAGTTAAAGAATTATTGGCGGGATTCAATAAATTAAATAAACTTACTAAACAAAAGTAAATAGTGTATTGATTTACTCCATCAATTCGGTCGGGAGAGCTTAGAAGCTATCAGGTGTCTTTTTACTAGCAGATAATCAGACTTTTCTTAATGCTCAAAGATTCAATAGAAGTTACAGACCTTTATTTTAGTTAAAGTCAGAAAAGAATTTCAATATCCCCCAATCATCAGGCAAGACTAAAACTCTGCAACAATTCTCACAACATCTCTCTTCAACTCTCCTAGCTTTGAATCAAACTTCTCTCGGTTCTTCTTGAGTTTAGAATTTTCATCTTCTATATTTTCAATCTTGTCTTTAATCTTCTCAGATTTCTCTAGTTTAACAACAGATAAATCAGCCCTAATATTTTTCCTAGATTCAGCCAAATCAGACTCCAGTTTTTCGATTAACCAAACCTGGTTTTCAATATCCTTGCTTTTCATATTTGAACCTTCCAACAAATCAAGCAACTTCTTCTTATTGTGAGAAAATTCAGAAACAAAATTATTCTTATAGTTTTTAGCAATCTCCATCTCTTTTTGATTAGAATGAACAATCCCAATTAACTTCTTAAAATCAATCAATTCTTTTAATTTACTAATCTCATTATTTAGTCTAACCTCAAGTCTCCTAACTTTTTCCTTTGTTTTCAAATTCAAAATATGTTCAGGGCTATTTTTAATATTTTTAATTTCATTATTTAATTTTTTAATATCTTCTTTAGCTTTTTTAATATCTTGATTATTTGCAAGAATTTCATTATTTAATTTCTTCAAATCACTTTCAATGCTTCTAATCTCGTCTAATTTTGAGTTAACTTCCTTAATTCTTTTCAGACCTTCAAGCAATGACTTCTCTTCTTTAAAAAACTCAAGCAACACATTATAAAATTCCCTAATCTTATTTCTAACTGCAAGAGTCTCGTCCCCAACTAAATAAGTAGCTCTTTCATAAAATTTAGAACTTTTCTTTTCAAAATGAATAAATACTTCAGCAATTTCTTTAGAAAACTTTTCAAGGTCATTTTTATTCAAACATTTTAAATCTTTTAATAAGGAATGGACTGAATTAGTGTATTTATCTACTCCTTGCCTAACTAAAATCAAAGCTTTTTTATGTTCTTTTTTAGATTCAATATCAACTTCATTCAAAATCTTTAACTTCTCCTCAACCGACTCGTAGAAGTCTTCAAGCTTTTTTTCAATTTCAATAAAAACTTCTTTCTCTCTTTTATCTAGCTCTTCAGACTTTTTCTTGAAAATGCTATCAGCTTCTTCAAATGATTTTGGAGGCTCTTTTTCTTTTGGTTTTTTCTTTTTTAGAAAATCAAATATTCCCATATCAAATAGTAGTGAACAATACTTATCAATCTTTCTTATTAATTGAAATTTTTTGGATTTCTGGAATTTAAAGATTTTTAAACTCCTGAATTGTGAGAGGAATTCTTAGAGAACAATAGCTAATAGAACGGATAGAAATTTAATAAAAATTATTGAATGGTTAGTCCTATGTCTTGGAGGTCTTGTAAACATTACTCTATAGATAACACCCTTGCATCAGTGAATTCTAGACGATTCAGACTTTTCATGTAATTTGTGGGCGCTTTATACCCTAAGCTCTTCGATGTATTCATCTAAGCTCTCTTCTCCAGTGTAATAATAAATTTGAGTACAACTCAGGGAGCATTCACTTTTTATGACAGGGATATCAATGTCTTCTCCGGCGCACAATTCAGTACATTCATCTAATTTCTCATAAATGCCCTGTTGCTCCTTTAAATCTTCTAAGGCTTCATTTATGTCATCCAAAAAAGAATCGGCATCAATATCAACCCCTACGTCTGGCGCTTCCTCAATTTCACTCTCTTTCTTTTCAATCTCTTCTTTTTGAACATTTAAAAGTTCTCCATCTTTTAAAACGAAATGAATTCCTCCAAATATTTTAGATGTTGGCTCTGCATCAAATCTACCGCTAAATGTAACTGAATCATCCTTACTCAATAAGATCAGTTTATCGTATTGATTTTGATTCATGTATACTTTACCAGTACCACATGGCATATCTAATTTAAGTCTAAGATTGCTAAGGATACTTATATCAATATTTTCAACATTTCCAGTCCAATTAGCATATTTCTCTTCGTATTCTTCTTCAAATATTTTTTCTTTTTGTATACTAGTATGTTTTGAGTCAGAATTAAATATGGCGCAAGTATCATCATATGTTCTTTTTATATATTCTTTTGAAATTTTATTTACTTCTTTTCTTTCCTTGTTAATGATGTTCTCTGAACCGCTCCCAAGATTGCCTTGTATTTCTACACTCTCTTGCTCATCAACAACATTTCCAGTCACCCCAGAATCTGCACTATCAGAGATCATACCAATAAGCCCTATCACAAATATCCCTAAAAATATACTAATTACCCAATGTTTTCTAAACCAATTCTTCTTTTCGTCAAAAATGTCGTCTATGTCATCCATTAGTCAAATCCTACCAAACCCCTTAAAAATTTAAATATTCTTTCAATCATATTGCCTTGCTCTTCAACTCTTGATTCGACTTCCTTAATTTTCTTATTTGTTTCTTCTAGTTCATTTTGTAAACTAATGCATCTTCCTTCCTTACACTCTCCACTTAAACATTCAAAATCATTTTGACAACTCTCTTCTTTTTCTTTTTGGTTTTCTAAACTCCCCGATATTTCACAATAAGATTCTTTGTCCCCTTTAGTTAGTCTAGTCCCAATAGGAATGCAACGGCCATTATATTCACATCCGCTTGAGCATTCAGGAGTATTATTCTTAACTTCTTCTGTTTTTTCAGGGAGTTGAGAAGAATTGCTTAAATTTTTTGATTGATTATTTGAATCAGATTTTGGGGAATGAACTTCTTCCTCTTTTTCAGACTCTTCGGTTTCTTCAGGCTCTTTCATAATAGTAAAAAGATTCTTTTTTAGTGTTCTTTGACCATCGAGTGCTATACAGTCTATATGTAATGAATATTCATTGTTTTCAAAATTTTTAATTTCTAAAGTATATTCTTTATTTAGGGCAGGAGATTCTAATGTTTCATGATATTCTATTTTATTAGTCTCTTTAATTATCTTGAGCTGGCAATAATCAAATTCTGTGTTGTTTTCCAAAATAAATCGGAATTCAATAAAATCTTCCTCAATTATTTGGTTTTGAGCAGGGAATAATATTCTAATGTTTGAAGAATTGCCTGTAATTGGAATTTCAGTTACATTTACTGAGTTTGATGGATGACTTTCAGTAGTATCTGAGGGGGCAGTTTGATTAGAAGCTATAATCACTGAAGGCCCATCAGGCATAAGTGCAGATACAAAAATTAATGAGTTTAATAATATAACTGCGAGAATAAAAAAAGATTGCTTTAAATTCATATCTTTTTATTGAATGGAGATTATATAAACTTTTTTGATTTCAAGATTGATTCAATTCATTCTAAAAATATATAGTAAGGCATAGAAATTAATTTATAGTTGGGAGAATTTTTTATTTCATGGCTGGAGAGTATGCAGGAATAATTGATAAAAAGTCTGATGAAGGAAGTTATCAGTTTGAGTTTTCACGACCAGATTGCATAGGGGTTTTAAGAGAGTTGCAAGAAGCAGGTTATCAAATATCTCCCTTGAATTCTAGCGATGTAAATATCCAAAAGTATGAAATCAAAAGAAGAGGAGAGCAGGTAGGAGAGATGGATTTAAACTTTAAGGGAGATTATTTTTCTAAGGGAATCATAGATATTGTAGTTTCAAAACCTGGAGCTAAATTAAAAAGAAGGCTTTCTAAGCTTGAAGAAGATTTTTAACTCTCTAATGAACCATTTGATTTAAATAACTAAGAAGATTTTTCCTTAAATGGAAGAGTTAAAACTTAATGAACAGCAGGAAAAGGCTGCAAATCAACTTGATGGGAATCTTTTGATAATTGCAAGTGCAGGAACAGGTAAGACTACAACGATAATTGAAAGGTATTTGAATCTTATAAAGAGGGGCGTTGATGCTGATGAGATAATGATGACTACATTTACAAATAAGGCTGCAAAAGATATGATTCAAAAAATTCAGCAAAGGACTGAAAATATTTCAAAATATATCGGAACAATGCATTCATTATTTTTAAAAATTTTAAGAAAACATTCTAATCTTATTTTTGGCGAAAAAAAAGCCACATTATTAACAGATAGAAAGGACCAAAATAAAATTATTAAAGAAATTTTGGCAGAAGAAGGTATTGAGAATAATTATAATGCTGTGAGATATTTTTCAGGCTGGATTTCCAAGTATAAAAATAGGGCAATTTTTTCAGATCAACTTTCTGAAGAGAGTAGTATAGATGATTTAAAACAAAGTGGGCAGATTACAGAGATGTTGGATGACGAGTTAGTAAAGATTAATCCTTTCTGGAGAAAAAATGTAAATAAAATTTATAAGAAATATCAGAGATACCTAGATAAAAATTCCTTGTTGGATTTTGATGAGATTTTAATGAAAGTTTATGAGTTATTTAGAGATTATGACTTTGTAAAAGACAAATATAAAAATCATTTTAAAGCTATTATGGTCGACGAGGCTCAAGATTTAAATTTAATTCAAAAGAGAATTTTAGACCAGATTTCAGACAATAATGTTTGTTTTATTGGGGATGATTGCCAGAATATTTATGAGTGGAGGGGTTCTTCGAATGAGATTATTTTTGATTTTAGTGAGATTGAAAAGAATATTTTTTTGAAAGAGAATTATCGGTCTTCGGATGAGATTATTGAAGCAGTTAATAATTCTATTGAAGAAATGAGGCATAAGATTGATAAGAAACTAGTTTCTACAAAGGGCTCTAAAAATGAAATTATTGTTGATGAGTATTTTTTGCATACTGAAGAAATTTTAGAAGTGGTTGATAAGATTAAGTCATTGTTGGAAAAGGGCGAGTCTGCTGAAGATATTGCGGTTTTATATAGGACAAATATGATAGGCAAGGCGTTTGAAAAGGAGTTTGTTAAGGCTGGTTTGAGTTGTTATCTTTCTAAGGGTGTTGGTTTTTTTGAAAGGGAGGAGATTAAGGATGTAATTTCAATTTTAAGATTAAAAACTAATAGAAATTCTTATTTTGATTTTGAGAGAATGATTAAACTTATTCCTGGTTTTGGAAAGGGTTCATTGCAAAAGGTAAGGGATTTTTGTTCGATTAATGATGTTAGTTTGTCTGAGGCATTTGAAAGGCTAGAGGAATTAGATTTGTCTGAAAAGGTTTTAAAGTCTACAAGGGAGTTTGTTTCTGCTTTAGAAGGTGAAGAGATTAATCAGGTTTTGATGAATATTAGTTATTATGATTATTTGCATTACAAGTATGGAAAAGAAACAGATAGGTTAGAGGATAAACAGGAAAATATTGATACATTTATTTCTATGTATAGTGAAGAAGGTATTTTGGAATTTTTGGATTCTTTGCAAGAGGTTGAAAAAAAGGAGGACAGTAATGGAAAGGTTATGCTTTCTACTATTCATAGTGCTAAAGGCTTAGAATGGAAACATGTTT